>NZ_CAKJTL010000185.1:7607-24022 GCF_917627385.1 Protofrankia sp. CiT1 | reverse complement strand
GACCCGTAACGAGTCGCGTAACGCGGCGGTGGTCTCGGCGGCCTGTTGCTCGATGGTCGACAGCCGGGTCCGGACATCCTGGTCGAGCCCGGGTATCGTGCCGAGTCGGCGGATGCCGGCACCGAGGGTGAACAGCATCGCGCCGACGCTGTCGTGCAGCTCGAGGGCAAGCCGGCGGCGTTCCTCGTGAGCGGCGACGTCGGCCGCGTGCTGGGTGCGCTCCGCGACGATCTGCGCTGTCGCCATCCGGGCCGCCATCCGCTCGAGAGCCTGCGCGGTGCGGTCACCGAACTGTGTCCAGGTGCGGTTGGCGCCGTAGAGGACACCGAGTACCCGGCCATCGTGCATGATCGGCACCGCGATCATCGCCTTGAGGCCCTCGGTCGCGGCCTGTGGTGCGAAGTCCTGCGTGATCTCGGAGGAGGCGCAGTAGTCGCTGACCCACAGCGGGCGGCGAGCGGTCAGGACCTTGCCGCCCAGCCCGGCCCCGACCGGCACGACGATGCCGTTCAGCGCTTCGGTTGCCACATTGACGCCGCGACCGAGCACGATCTGGTCGACGCCGTCCGGCTCACCGACCCACGCCACGTCGACACCGGCTAATCGCGGGACATCGACGACCATGCGCGCGATCGCCGCGGAGCGATCGAGCAGCGCGAGGACCGCACCGTACTCCTCGTCGAGGCTGAGCAGTACCTCAGGCACTGGCGCGGCATGCCTGCGGCTTCCCGTAGCCGGCTTCAGCTGCCTCATACCACTGCTAACCATGTCCCTATACTCTCGCAGCTCAGATTTATCCGCCATCTCCAGATGGAGACCTCTTTGCGAGGCCTCCAGCTGGAGCCACCTGATGCCGGCTACGGCCGATACCCTCTGTTTGTTCGAGCGTCATACTGACTCAGCACTGTGAGGGTGCGGTCGGTGACGTCGTCCACCGGACCGGTCGCGTCGATGCCGATGAGTATTCCCTTGGCGGCGTAGTAGGAGACCAATGGAGCGGTCTGCTCGGTGTACACCTCGAGCCGGCGTCGGACGGTCTCCGGCTTGTCGTCATCTCGCTGGAGCAGCTCACCGGCACACCGGTCACAGATATTTTCAATCTTGGTCGGATCGAAGTCGATGTGCCAGGTATGCCGGCAGCGACGGCAGGTTCGCCGGCCGGAGAGCCGACACACCACCTCGTCGTCGTCCACGACAAGTTCCAGCACGATGTCGAGCTGGATCCCCAGCGTCGCCAGCATGCCGCCGAGCACCTCAGCCTGCGGCACGTTGCGGGGAAAGCCGTCCAGCAGGAAACCCTTGGCCGCATCGTCCTCGGCCAGCCGGTTGCGGACCATCTCGATGGTGATTTCGTCCGGGACGAGGTCGCCGGCGTTCATGTACTTCTCCGCGGCCACGCCCAGCTCGGTACCCTCACGAACATTCATGCGGAAGATGTCCCCGGTGGAGATCTTGGGGATCGACCACGCCTGGGCGATGAACTCGGCCTGCGTACCTTTACCAGCTCCCGGCGGCCCGACCAGCACGAGGCGCACTATCGGAGGAAGCCTTCGTAGTTGCGGATCATGCGCTGGTTTCTGATCTGCTTCACGGTTTTCAGTTCCATCCTTGCTACGATTGGAAGCGGTGTATCCGAGGCCATGGACGACTGCTCCTCGGGCGGTTCGAACGGCGGTGACGGAAATACCGCCATGGCGTTGGCCCCAGCTGTTATGAACTCCAAAAATGAATGCCAAAAAATGAGTGTGCGCTGTTCGGCTCCCATAAATTCCCGACAGGTGACCGGGCTTATGGAAAGCTAGAGCTGTTGACCTTCCGGCTATCCTACTAAAAGCGCCCGGCAAGAGGGGAGCGGATCAAGAAGTGGAGCTGGGGTGCGTGCGTCACGAGGCGGCGCGGGGAGTCACCGGAGGTGGTGGGCGGCAACCGACCGGCGAGCCGGGGTGCCCATCCATCGCGTGGCGATGGATGGGGAGCGCCGGCGCGAGGTGCGTGCCCCAATCCCGCGGCGCCGCGTCCCCTATTGCCGGTCGCGCTGAATTATAGGACGCCCAGTGGGACGGGAGCCCGGACCTGAGCCGCTCTAGGCTGTTTGGATTTTGGCGGAAAATCTGCAACCAACTCAGGGCTACCTCTCGGATGCGGCGTCAGGGCTGTTCGCCAAGGGTGATCCTGGGCTGACGCCGCGTTGGGAGACCGACTGACGACGTTCCTCGAACTCCATGTGACGTCAGCGTGACGGGCGGGTTCGTGTTCTGACCAGTTCGCCCTGCGTGACTAGGTAACACTAGGGCATGGCCGCATCACACGCAAGGTAACATGTCCATTCACCGCTGCCTCCAGCGCGCTACCGGTCGTCAGCTGATGCCCGGGGTGGGAAGCTGTCCCGCCATTCCGGCACCGGGGCCGGGCCGTCGCTCCACCGAGTGTTGGCCGTCGCCGGCGATGTTGGCCTGATAGGCGTGATTGTGAGGCGGACATCGCTTGCCGCTCGTCTTGCCGCATCAACCGTTCGTCGCCTCATCGGCACCGTTCGTCCAGGCGCTCTTGCGATGGCAGCGGCGGCATGCACATGGTTGGTCCTCCTGGGCTCGCCTCCACGGGAGGCCCCGTTCTGCCCCGGCCCGAGGAGTCGCCATGACCAGTACAACTGGGCCAGCAACTGGCCGTGACCAAGGCGGGCGGCGTACTGGGCGCCATCGCGGATGTGATCGACGACACGTGGCGGTGCACGGCCCTGCCAGCCCTGCCAGCCCTGCCGGTCGACAGGCCGCCGGAAGCCCGGAGCCGAGGCGAACCGTGCCCGTTGAGGAACAGACCGAGCACTAGGAGGACACGTCATGACAGATAGCACCCTGAACGCAGCTCCTCTGGATGACGGGGCTGCTTCGACGAGCATGACTGGCGCTGCGGACGCGGAGGGCAGCGCTACAGACGCGGAAAGCGCGGAGCTAGAAAAGGACCTTGAACGCCTCCTGGCGGTCGAGCGGTTCGCCCCGCCCGCCGGCTTCGTCTCCCGCCACCAGGTGGACTGGGACGCCGCTGCTGGCGACCCGGTGGGCTTCTGGCTGGACCAGGCACGGTCGTTGCTGCGCTGGGACACCCCCTTCACCAAGGGGCTCGATGACAGCAGCCCGCCGTTCTACACGTGGTTCGCGGACGGCCGGCTGAACGTTTCCGCCAACTGCCTGGACCGCCATGTCGAGGCCGGTCTCGGTGACAGAGTCGCCTATTACTGGCGGGGCGAGGAGGGCGAAGAGCGGACGATCACTTATGCGGATCTGCATCGGGACGTCCAGCTGCTCGCCAACGGTCTGAAGAGCCTCGGCGTGGGCAAGGGCGACGTGGTGGGGATTTTTCTGCCGATGATCCCGGAGGTGGTCGTCGCGATGCTGGCCTGCGCCCGGATCGGCGCCCCGCACAACGTGGTCTTCGGTGGATTCGCTCCGTCCGCGGTACGCGAGCGCATGGAGGTATCCGCGGCCAAGGCATTGATCACAGTGGATGGGGCTCGCCGTAAGGGTCGTACGGCTGCCATCAAAGAGGCGGTGGACGCCGAGATGGGGGACCTTGACTCGCTCCAGCACATCATCGTCGTCCGCTCGACGGGCACTGCGGCGCCGATGCGGACCGGCCGCGACATCTGGTACCACGACCTGCTCTCCGCTGCCAGCCCCGAGTGCCCGGCTGAGCCGATGGAGGCGGAGCATCCGCTGTTCATCCTCTACAGCTCCGGCTCGACGGCGAAACCGAAAGGGATCCTGCACACCACCGGCGGCTACCTCACCCAGGTGACCTACACCCACCGGATGGTGTTCGATCTCGACCCGGCCACTGACGTCTACTGGTGTTCGGCCGATGTTGGTTGGGTGACCGGCCACTCATACATCATATACGGACCGTTATCCAATGCCGCTACCAGCGTCATGTACGAGGGCGCTCCGGACTACCCGGACAGGTCCATCTGGTGGGAACTGATAGAGCGGTACAGGGTCACCATTTTCTACACCGCGCCAACCGCGATCCGGGCCTGCATGAAATGGGGCCCGTTGTATCCGGGGCGTCATGATCTGTCGTCGTTGCGGATTCTCGGCACGGTCGGTGAGCCGATCAATCCGAAGGCATGGCTGTGGTACCACAGGGTGATCGGCGGTGAGCGCTGCCCGATCGTCGACACCTGGTGGCAGACCGAGACAGGCGGGATAATGATCTCGCCGATCCCCGGGCAGACCACCACCAAACCGGGCTCGGCAACTCACGCGTTGCCTGGGATCGCCGCGGAGCTGTACTCCGAGGAGGGAGAGCCGCTGGACAGCGGCGTCGGTGTGCTCGTCATCACCGCACCCTGGCCGGGCATGCTGCGTACCCTCTATGGTGACGACGAGCGGTTCGTTCAGACCTATTTTTCCCGTTTCGGGCCAACGATCTACGTGGTCGGCGACGCCGCCCGCCAGGATCCAGATGGCTATTTTTGGATCATCGGCAGGATGGACGACGTCATCAACGTCTCCGGTCACCGGCTGTCCACAGCCGAGGTGGAGTCGGCGCTGGTCTCGCATGAGGCCGTCGCGGAGGCCGCCGTCGTCGGCCGGGCCGACGACGATACCGGGCAGGCCATCGTGGCATTCGTGACGCTGCGGGGTGATCTGGTAGGTGACGACTACATGGTGACGATGTTGCGCCAGCATGTGGCGCAACGGATCGGCAAACTGGCGCGGCCGCAGCGTATCGTCTGGTCCGATGACCTTCCGAAGACCCGGTCAGGAAAGATCATGCGTCGGCTGCTGCGGGACATCGCGGAGGGGCGCGAGCTCGGAGATGTGACTACATTGCGTGATCAAGATGTGGTATTTCAGCTTCAGGAGAGGGTTGTCAAGGGTATGCGCGAAGAATAGGGGGGTGTGACGCGGTCCGCGTGCCGCTCGATCGTCCCGTGGCGATTGAGCGGGTTGCACGGGGTGCTGACAGTTACGGCCCGAATTGTTGCGCCGTGTGTTCTCCTGGTGGTTTGCTGTTACCTGGGCGTGGTGGGAAACGCGTACTGTCCGGCATCGGGCACGGATTGTTGAGAGACTGTGTGTCTCCGGTGGCGAGTTTTTCCAGTGGGTCAGTGTCACCGCTGGACCGAGAAGGGTGAGGAAGCCGCTGACCGGGCGTGCTGAAGAATGGGAAAGCGTTTCTGAGCTGGCCCGGCCAGGCTTGCTCAGACCTTTTCCGAGCCAGCTCGGGGAGCATCTCCGCAGGTGTTCGTCGAGTACGGCCGGGTCTGTATCGACGAACCTGCGGCAATGCTGCCGCGATCGGGTAACGTCGGATCGAACACCGCTACGGTCGCATCGCGGTCGCCAGGGCCACCCTGGCACGGCCGGCTGCTTCCATGCGTTTGCCGGCCGGCTGCACCGCTGAAGGCTGTTCTGCTCGGTCGGTTCCGCTCTGTTCGCTGACGTCGGTGCGCCAGTCAACCGCATCCTGCCTGCGGCATGGATGCGGACCGCTTGCTGCCCAGTGCCGGGTGGCCAGGGACGAGCCGCGCGCGTCGACCAACTACCGGCTTAAGGAGTCGACCGGCGAGCTGAACCCCACGTCGGCCCACCACCCATTTCGCGATCAACGAAGGAGCGCGCTCCGTGCGTTTTGACGCCACTGGGAAAGTTTCACTTGATCACATTTATACCCAACCCGATCCGCGGGCTTATTTCAGCACCTTAAGCGAGCTCGGATATTGCATTCCACAACTAGCCAAGCCATATTTTGTGAAACTTATTCAGGAATACCGAAGGTCGCGCTTTGGTCATGTTCTGAACATTCTTGACATCGGTTGTTCCTATGGTATTAATGCGGCTCTGTTGAAATATGGAGCAACCATGGACGAACTGTACGAACGTTACTGTGGCTTCGACGTAAACGAGCAGACCCGCGACACGTTACTGACCCGTGACCAGGAGCTGGTCCGTTCCCGTAGCCACCTCGGATCTACCCAGTTCGTGGGTCTTGACAGCTCGCATCCGGCGCTGTCGTACGCGCTCGCGGCAGGGTTCATCGATGACGCGGTACATGCCGATCTGGAAGAGAACGACCCCACCGAGCAACAACGCCAGCAGCTCGCTGGAGCGGATCTCGTCATCTCGACGGGCTGTCTTGGTTATGTTACCGACAGAACCATCTCGCGCATCGTCAACGCGAACGGTGAGCGTAAACCGTGGATGGCGCATTTCGTCCTGCGGATGTTCCCGTTCGAGCCTGTCGCGGCGAGCCTGGCCGAGCTGGGATACGAAACCGTTCACCTGGACCGCGTATTCAAGCAGCGACGGTTCGCCTCCCCCGAGGAGCAGTCGCTTGTCCTGGACACGCTGTGGACCGTCGGAGTGGATCCGCGAGGTCTGGAAGCCGATGGCTGGCTCTACGCGCAGCTCTACATCTCTCGGCCGCGCGGGACGAAGAATCGCCCAGTCGTGGACCTCGCAACAAATAAGGAGCCGTACATGCCCCCAAGTCAGCGAGGTCGAGGATGAAATCGTTCAACAGCCAAGAGGAACCCGCCCGGACCTTCGCCGGCGAAGAGCGTCTGCCACGAGTACCACTGCCCATGCTGGAGGCGAGCTGCGAGAGATTCCTCGAGTGGTGCGCGCCGCTGTTGTCCATGGACGAGCTGGCGGCGACCGAGGCCGAGGTCGCGTCCTTCCTCCGGCCGGGCGGTCCTGGCCGCACCCTGCACGCGGCACTCGAACAGTACAACGCCGGGGCGGGCGTGCACAGCTGGCTCGACACATTCTGGCCGTCCCGGTACCTGGGCCGCCGTGACCGTATAGCCCTCAACGCGAATTTCTTTTTCTTGTTCAATGATTCGGACCGGCGACAGGTGGAGCGGGCGGCCGGGCTCATCGCCGCGGCCGTTGACTACAAACTGCTGCTCGACGAGGAACTTGTCGCGCCGATCGTCCAGCGGGGGCAGGCGCTTTCGATGGAACAGAACAAGTTCCTGTTCTCCACGACACGGATACCCGGGCCCGTGCAGGACACCGTCCGCGCGCCTTACAGCGAAAAATGGCCGGGCCCGTCTCAGGCGCGCCATATCGTCGTGTTCTTCCGCGGAAACATGTTCCGCATGGACGTGCTGGGCTCGGATGGCTGGCCCCACACGTTGGACGATCTTACGGCAGGACTGATGTCGATCATGAAAGCCGGTGCGACGCGGGCCGCGCCTGACACGTCTGTCGGACACCTCACCACCCAGGCTCGGGCCGACTGGGCCGCCAGCAGGCAAGCGCTGCTCGCCTGTCATCCCGATAACGCGGGCGCGCTCGAGGAGCTGGAGACCGCGCTGTTCTGCATGTGCCTGGAGGACTTCACCCCCCAAGACGCCCTGGCCGCATGCGACCAGCTCCTGCATGGTGACAGCGCTAACCGCTGGTTCGACAAGGCGGTCTCTCTGATCGTTTTTGCCGACGGTACGGCGGGCATCAACGTGGAGCACTGTGGTCTGGACGGCACCACAATCCTCGGTTTCGTTGACGCCCTGCTGGGCGCATCGGCCGAGATGCACCCGGAACGGTCGGGGAGCCGCTCGCAGGGCCTACCAGTCATCGAGGCCATCGAATTCACGCTGGACGGTGACCTTCGGAGCGCGGTGCGGACCGCCGAAGCCTCGTTCGCGGCCTACAGCGCCGACACGGCTACCGCCACCCTGTCCGTCGAAGATTTCGGTGGAAATCAGGCCAAGCGGCTACGGATATCGCCGGATGCGTTCGTGCAGCTGGCCTATCAACTCGCCCACAAACGTACCAGGGGATTCGTGGGTGCCACGTACGAGTCGATCGCGACGAGACAGTACCGGCACGGGCGCACGGAGGCGATGCGCGTCGTCACACCTGAGGTGGTGCGGTTCGTGGCCGCGATGGATGACCCTGGAGCGGATGCGAAGACCCGCAGAGCGGCGTTCCGGGCAGCTGCCGAAAGGCATGTGCAACGTGCGAAAGAGTGCCAGACGGGCCAGGCACCCGAGCAGCATCTGTGGGAACTGCAGCTGATTCAGAAGCGGCGCGGTGAGGCGCTGGGGGTGACCGAAGCACCCGCCCTGTACGAGACTCCCGGCTGGCTCAAGATGCGGGACGACTATCTGAATACCAGTTCCGCGCCGTCGACCAACATCCAGTACTTCGGCTTCGGGCCGACCAACAGCCGGTGCATCGGTATCGCCTACGTCTTGCTGCCCGACCGCTTCAACCTCTACCTGAGCGCGGCCCGCCCGATGGCCGGCGAGATGTCGGTATTCGCTGACCGGCTCCGGGAAGCACTGCGCGAGCTACAGGACCTGCTGGCTACCGAGCGAGCGGAGGCCTGAGGAACCCGCTCATAGCTGAGGGGGGCCGCCCACCCGGGCGGCCCCCCTCAGCTGATGATCTAGTGCGTGGTAAGCACGTCGAGGATCACCTGGGAGATGGAGTTCTCGTCGCGCGCGGGATAGCTCTTGGCATCGGTCGCGGCGGAGATGCGCTGGAGCGCCTGCGCATCGGCCTGACCGCCGTAGGCAATAGTGATCAGATGTACGGGATGCTCCGGGTCGAACTCACTCCTGAGCTTCGTGATCAGATTGTCGAGGGAAATACTGCTCAGGTTGTCGTCCTGGCCGTCGGTCAACAACACGACCTGGTTCGGCCGGCCGGGTGTATAGACGGAGCTGAGCTTGCGGAACGCGGCGAGCGCCGTGTCGTAGAGCCCCCCGTCGTTGTCCTTGGCCTGCAACCTGTCGGTGTTCTGGATCAATAGGTTCCGACGGGAGGTACCGTTGATCACTTCTCCTATCGGGCCGATCGGCACCAGTTCCTGGTAGCTGGCGGTGCTGCCCGGAACGCGGGAGAACTGCCACAGTCCCATCTTGGAATCTTCGGCGAGCGCGGCGTACACCGAATCCATCGCGCTGATGGCCACCTTCAGCCGGGTCACGCCCCCGCTGTCCGCTACCACGCCGCCCATCGTACCGGAGGTGTCGATGACGGCGAGTGTCGCGCCACGCTGGTGGACAGCCTGGAACAGGGCGAGTGCTGACCCCGTCGCCGCGGGGTTGACAGATTCCGCCGGCTCGAAACGCAGCCCGGGGGAGAAGCCGGCGTCGGTGGTGAGCTTCGGGGCCGTTCCGTCCTCGCCCCGCAGGCCCGCTTCAGTGAACGAGTCCTGCCCGGTCTTGCTGAGCATCATTTCCAGGAACCCCTGGACAGCGGCCTTGTGAGCCGGGCTCCCATCCGGGCCGACCTGAACGAACGGAATGTTCTGGACCGCGATCCCGTCCGTTGGATAGATCGCGACGAGTGGCTCCTTCGGCGGGGTGGCCTTTCCGTCAGCGACGACACCGTTGTTGTAGTCGAACATCATGTTCTCCGACATCGGTACCGCGGAGACGTGGCCGGTCAGCCCTCCTCCGCTGGTGTCGGCGTCGGCCTGGCGTAGCCCGGCCAGCAGCGCCTCGTCCGAGTCGGCGATGGCCGAGCTCTTGCGCTCCAGGTCGAGAACCACTTTCTTGGCGGACATGTCATCGCGGAACGTCTGGGCGGTGAGTTCTCCAGCCGGCTTGCCCAGCGCGACCGCGGCGATGGACATCATCGCGGCCGCGCTGGCCGACGACGTCTGTGGGCTGGCGAAGGTGACCTGGAACTTGCCGGGGTACTTGTCGTTGTGGTCGTGCCAGAAGGTGGTGCTCCCTTCGTTGATACGAAGATCATCCCAGGACGGGTTCTTGCTCGGCCAGCCCAGCGTCTTGGCCATGCTCCGCGGCACCGCGATGACGACCGGCGAGGTCGCGATCGTCGGTGCGCTCTGCGGTACCAGGACGCGTGCCGGTTCCTGCAGGCGAGCCATGTCGAGCCAGGCCGTGGAGTCCGGGATCCACACGTCCGGCTGGTTTCCCGCGGTCGCCTCTCGCCACCCTCCGCCAAGCAGCCGCGTGGTCTCCTGGGCGGCACGTGTGCTCACCCGGACGGTGACACACGTGCCGTCGACGTTTGGCTTGGTCTGCTGGTAGTTGGCGGCTGCCGAACGGACAGCGGCGGACACCTCGGGCGCCGCTTCAACGGTCAGAGCGAGCGCGCCTGAGCACGATTCCGAGCTGGCACCGGAGGTGGTGCGCAACGCCAATATCGTACCGGCGATCACTACTCCGGTCAGTAGGAACACGAGGACTGCGCGTGGAGCCCGAGAGGGTGGGGGTTCGACCTCATAGGCATTGTGATCTTGGTCTGGCATGAGCCCCAGACCTCCTGGAGACGGCGCCCGCTTCGGCGGGGACGCGGTGCGTATTGGGGGGCATGACAACTGTGACAATGACGATAATGTCCAGCATTTTCGTCTTGTCCGCTATCTCTAGATGGAGACCTCCTGACCGAGATCTCCGTTTGGAGCTACCTGGCGCTGTCGGTTCTGGTACAGGCTCCGCGGTGTGGTACGGATCTCCGCGGAACTGGTTGAGGCGCTGGCCGGGCTTCTCGGCTTCGGTGCTGTCGAGCTGGTTAACTATGCTGCCCGTGACGTCAGGCCGGCCGCCACTGAATCCGGACCGGGGCCGGGATCTCGCGCACCGCGGATTGGTCGAAGAAGTCGGTGGTAATGGCGTTGCCACCTACCCCAAGAACAACAACGGGTCCACCAGGTTCGGTACCAAAGTAGCTACGCACTCGCGGAATGATCAGGTTACTCCAGGAGAGCCGCACCCGTAGACGCCAAGGAACCCATCGGTTGACCGGGAAGGAACCTCGGGATGGAAATAAATACGGGCGCCACCGCCTGGGTGCTGATCTGCGCCGCTCTCATCCTGCTGATGACACCAGGCCTGGCCTTCTTCTATGGCGGCCTGCAAGGCCGGCACAACGTACTGGGCATCATGATGCAGTGCTTCTGCGCCATCGGGGTCGTCAGCGTCACCTGGGCGCTGATCGGTTTCTCGCTCGCGTTCGACGGCGGTAACCGCTTACTCGGTGGCCTGCACTTCGCCGGACTGACGCCGTCGAGCCTGAGCGGCGGTGTGCCCGGTATGCCTCGGCTGGCGGTACCGGTGATCGCATTCGCTCTTTACCAGATGATGGGTGCCGTGATCACCCCGGCGCTGGTCACCGGAGCGGCCGCGGACCGCTGGCGGTTCGCCGCCTACATCCTCTTTCTCGTGCTGTGGCCGATAGTTGTCTACGCGCCGGTCGCGCACTGGGTCTTCTCGCCCACCGGATGGGCCGCCAAGCTGGGCGCCCTCGACTTCGGTGGCGGTATGGTCGTGCACGCCAACGCTGGTGCCGCCGCTGTCGCCATGGCGATGGTGCTCGGACACAGAGTGGGATGGCCTGAGCGGCAGAAGCCGCCGCACAGCGTGCCGCTGGTGATGATCGGCGCCGGGATACTGTGGTTCGGCTGGCTCGGGTACAACGGGGGCGCCGCGTTGAACGCGAACGGGCTGGCGGCCCTCGCCTCGACCAACACCAACCTCGGCGGGGCCGCGGCGCTGCTGACCTGGATCGCGGTCGAGCGCGTCCGCACTGGCAAACCGACCGTCCTCGGAGCCGGTACCGGAGCACTCGGCGGACTGGTCGCGGTGACTCCGTGCGCGGGGTTCATCACACCGATGTCTGCCATTCTCATCGGCGCGCTGGCCGGAGTGGTGTGCTGTCTCGCGGTCGGTTTGAAGGCGTGGCTCATTCTTGACGACTCCCTCGACGTCATCGCGGTGCATCTGGTCGGGGGCTGCCTTGGCACTCTTTGTCTCGGGCTCTTCGCGACCAAGAGCGTCAACCCCGATGGCGCCAATGGGCTTTTCCACGGCGGCGGGCTTCACCTGTTCGGCAACCAGTTGTTGGCGCTGACCGTGGTCGTGATGTATTCACTGATTGCGACGTATCTGATCGGTATGCTCATTGATCTGATCGTCGGTAACCGGGTGAGCCGGCGCCAGGAGTGGACCGGCCTGGACCTCGCGGAGCACGGCGAGCTCGCATATGCCGCCGGGACACCGGAGATGCCGGAGGTGCCGGAGGTGCCGGAGGTGCCGGAAGGCCTGGAAGGCCTGGCTGACTGGAGTCAGCCGATGAAGCCGGACTCGACGGCCGGGCATCATCGCTGAACATTGATCCTGCCAGCCGGGATGACCGGCACAATGGTGACGGTGCCCGGGCGGCTCCCGCGGATGTCGATGGTCTGGATGGTCCGCGTCCGTCCTGGCCACCGGTGGCCGGTTCATCGCTCTCGCTGGTGCCCAGGTGAAAATCCCGGTTTCCGGAGTCCTGCAGAACCTGTTTTGTGAATCTTCTGTCCGGGCGAGCCGTGTCCAGCCAGGAACTACCTGGACACGGCTCCCTGATCAAACGACTGCTTCGGAAACACGCCGTAGAGCGGCCCGGCAATAGCCAGCTGTTTTTATTTTTAATCATAATTTTCTGATTGAAGCGGTGGCGGCGGGCACTGACCGGTCCGCGGTACTGCGGATGGAGATATCCAACTGGGGGTGTTCAGTCAGTAAATGACCTATTACAGTTCCTTGTATCCAGGTGGGACCTGCGGGGCACACCGCCTGAGCACGGCTTCATCGGCCCGCGCGCCTGTGTCGGTCTCCCTGTCGTGACCTCGGAAAGGGCAGCCAGGTGAGCTTTCTCGGTGGCGAAAGATCCGTACCTGACCGGCTCCGCCCCGGCATGGACACCGTGTCGGCGCGGCGGCCGTCCGCCGAACTGTCGTTCATCAGCTCGGCCGAGCCGGCCTGCCTCGCCTCGGCCACCGCCGGTCCGGTCTCCCATCCGCCCGCTGCGGGCCGGATGGCCCAGCCGCTATGTACGGCGCTTACCGGTCAGCCGCCGCGCATCAGCTGACCGCGCCGTTCCCGTCCCTGCCCCTTGACCCGGCCCGGAGTGGTGAGAACTCATGGCAGAGCACAGTGGCCACGGCGTGGTGACGGCGCCGGCCGGATATGCTGTCGATGTCCTGCCCGGCGTGGGCGCTATCCCGGCGCAGGTGTGGGACGGGCTGGCTCCCGCGGACGACCCCATGTGGGCACGGCAGGTCTTCGCCGCGATGGAACAGGGCGCCATCGGGCCGGACGAGTACGCCTACGTGGTGGTCCGGAGCGCGGGGGAGATCTGCGCGATCCTGCCGCTGGCCGCTTTCCGGGAGCTGCGGCTCGACGACGTTGTAGGCTCTGGCGAGCGACGCCTGCTGGCCCCGGTACGCAGGCTGTTCCCTCGGCTGTTGCGCGTGCCCATGCTGTTTTGCGGCAACTTCCTCGGTCCGGGCCGGGTCCTGAGCCGGGGACCGCTCCAGCCCGAGGTCTGCGAGCTGCTGGTGCGGGCGGTCCTGCGGTACGCCCGGCGGAACCGGCTGGGAACGGTTGTGTTCAAGGACTTCGCGCCTGAGTGCATGGCGGCGCTGCGCCCGCAGCTGGCGGCGGCCGGCTTCTTCTTCGTGCCCAGTCTGCCAGACACCGAGCTCCGGCTGGGCCATGTCTCCTTTGACGACTACATCGCCGCGCTGCCGGCGAAGGCACGCCGGAACGTGCGTAGCACGATACGAAATTTCCGCGACCACCCGGGACTGAGAATCGAAGTGCGGAGGGATTTCGCGGACCTGCTGCCCGCCATGCTCGGGCTCTACCAGCAGGTGATGGTGCGCGCCGACCAGACACTGGATGTCCTCGACGGGGTGTTCCTGCGGGCGCTGTCCGACGCCGAGGGCCTGGAGCAGCGGGTGGTGGCCTGCTTCGACGGGGACAAGCTGGTGGCCTTCCTGCACTGCTTCTTCCGCGGTCACGGTGCCGTGGGGGTGCGGATCGGGCTGGACTACCGGCTGGCGCACCGGGCCCGGCTTTATCACAACGTGCACTACGCGGCCATTGAACTCGCCATCGCGGAGAAGTGCCAGCATATCAGGTTCGCCCAGACGGCCTACGAACCAAAGCGGGAGCTGGGCTGCGCGTTGGTGGAGCAGTCCTACGCCATCACCCATATCCGTGCGTTCCCCCGGGCTGTCCTGCGCCGCCTGCTGCCACCCGCGCTGGCGTCCGCTCGGGCGGACGCCTTGGCGCCACGGTCCTGACCCATCTCGCCTCAAGAGAGCCTCCGATGCCCACAGTCGCAGCCGAACTGTCCATCGACGCCCTGCCTGCCCAGAGCTGGGCCGCGGTCACCGACGTCGAAAACTACCCACAGTGCATGGATAACGTCCGATCGGTTGAGATCGTCGAGTGCTCTGGAGCGGACCATCGGACAACGGCGTGGTCGGTCTGGCTCAGGGGATCGGTGCTGGAGTGGGTGGCGGCCGAGTATCTCGATCACCAGGCCCGCCGATGCGACTTCCGTCAGATCAGCGGGGACCTGTCGCGCTTCGTCGGTTACTGGTCCGTCCGCCCGGCCGGCGACAGCGCCAGCCTGGTGTCCCTGCACCTGGAGTTCGACATCGGTATCCCGCTGCTCGCCGGCATGCTGAATCCGGTTGCCGCCGCCGCGCTGCGGGAGAACGCCCAGCAGATGCTCACCGCGCTTGAGCGGCGGCTGACCGACAGCCGGTAACCGCGCTCGTGCTCACGACAGCGCCTAGTTCCTATGACCAGCCCTAACGCCGAGCTGGAGCAGGCACTCGACATCCTCGACGGCGCTGGCCGTGGCCACCCACGCGATCGCCGTTGGCCTGAACTGAACACCGAACCAGGAGCAACAAGGAAAAACATGAACATGACACCGCAGCAACGCGAGCTGGCCGACGTCGTCCGCGCCACCATCGCCGATGTCCTCGGCGCCGACATCGACGTGATCAATGACAACACCGATCTGCGTGCCGAGTTCGACATCGACAGCCTGGAGCTGATGGCGGTGGGCGCGCAGTTAGAACGCGTGCTCGGCGTCCGGATCGAGCCCGAGGAGCTGGTCCGGGCTGAAACAGTCGGACACGCTGTCGAACTGCTGGTGGCCCGCCAGGTCCCCGGGGATGCCCGTCAGGTCCCCGTGGATGACTGTGGCTGACCGGCCGCCGGTCGCCCTCGTTGCCAGCTCGGCGGCCGGTCTCGTCGAGGCCGTGGCCTCCAGAAGCGTGGCCGTGGCGCCGGCGCCCGCCAGCTCCTTCGGCTTCGGCGGGCAGAACGCCTGCCTGGTCCTGACCTCTTTGCGGGAGACGTGATGCGCATCCTCATCACCGGGGCAACCGGTGTCATCGGCACCGAAACCGCTGACCGGCTGCTCAGCCACCCCGCGGCACCGGATCTCGTCCGGGTGGCGCGGCGGGCCACCGACACTTCCATCGTCTGCTGGAACATTGGTCAGGAGCCGGCGCCGCCCGCACTGGCCGGCCGCTGGGACACCATCGTGCACACCGCGGCAGCCACCCACTGGAGCATGACCCGGGACGAGGCCACCACCAATATCAACACCCTGCGCGCGGTGCTCGGACTGGCCGGCCCTGAGACGCACGTCGTTCACGTCTCCACCGCTTATGTGGACGGGGCACGCCTCCCCGCAGGCTGCGGGGGCACGGAGTTCGAGGGCTACCGCAACGGTTATGAGTGGTCCAAGGCAGCCTGTGAGGAGATCGTGTCCACCCGCCATCGCGGCCCGGTGACGGTGGTCCGCCCACCGTTGGTGATGGGCCGGCGCGGCGACGGCGGAATCACTCGTTTCTCCGGTCCCTACACCCTGTTACCGGCATTGGTCTCCGGACTGGCCGCGGTGGTGGTTGGGGATCCCGACGGCTACGCCGAGATCAGCCCCGTGGACGAGGTCGCCGACGTAATCGTCGACGCGGCGCTCGGTGCCCCGCCGACGGCGCCCCGCACTGAGGTCATCGCGGGAGGGCAGGGCAGCCTGCGGCTGGCCAGGCTGGTCGACATCGCCTGCGACACCATCAACACATACCGGACGACGAAGGGCGTCGAGCCGATCGACAGACCGCCGACGGTCTCCACCGACAGCTGGAACCGGTTCTTCCTCCCGCTGGCCGAGCAGTGGCTGTCCCCGGCGCAGCAACGGGCGGTCAAGCTGCTGGCCATGTTCCAGAGCTACACCAGCATGTCGCGGCCGTTCGAGCCCACCCGGCAGGTACGGGACTCAGGCGAGGTGATGGCCGCTTCGGTGTGGTACTGGGCCGAGAACCGGCACCGCAGGGCCCTCGCCACGCCCAGCCCGTGGACCCTGATCGCTGATCGCCAGCGGTAACGGGCCGGTTCGTATTCCGTCCTGGCGGAATAGCCATAAACGGCGATCATGATTGTTGTAGCCAGTTTGAGCACAGTGTGTCCAGGGCTGTATTAGCGGTAGTCGGGGGTGGGTCGTGTTGACGCCGGTTTTAGCTGTTTCGCACCCCGTTAGCTACGTCCCCGGGCCTGGCCCCGTTCTCCGCACATGCCGTATCGCTGCTGTTCCGAGCGTTGTAACGGTCGTCACTCTTAGTGGTCGCCGCCGGAAGTT
>NZ_CAKJTL010000185.1:0-7254 GCF_917627385.1 Protofrankia sp. CiT1 | reverse complement strand
CCCTGGACGAACTTCCGGCGGCGACCACTTAGTGATCGCCGCAGGTCAAAGAGGGTAATGCGCGGAATACGGGTCTGGCCGGGCGCGCCGTCTCCGCGTGGAGACCTCTTTACCGAGACTCTCCGTTTGGAGCTAGTGGACGCCGACTGTCTGGAGCATGATCCAGATCCCATCGGCCGCACATTCGCGACGGCCATCGCTGAGAAAGAAATGGCGTTGATGCTGAGAGTACGTGACCTCCAGGTGAACTATCGAGGCGCGATCCTCGGGCTGCGACGCATCTCACTGGAGGTACCGGCCGGTGCGGTAGTGGCCGTACTGGGTAGTAACGGTGCCGGCAAGACCACCCTGTTACGGGCTGTGTCGGGGGCCATCGGTGAGTACGGCGGTTCCATCAGCAACGGGACGGTCGATTTCGACGGCCGCAGCCTGGTGGGGAAGTCTGCCGCGGCGATCGTGGCCGCCGGGATTGTGCAGGCGCCGGAGGGTCGCCGGATCTTCGAGCGACTCACTGTCGGTGAGAATCTTCGCATCGGCGGGTTCACCGTCCGAGATCATCAGGCCAGCGCGAAAGCGCGGCTGTTTGTCCACGAGCTGTTCCCCATTCTCTACGACCGCCGTGACCAGCGTGCCGGCCTGTTGTCCGGTGGTCAGCAGCAGATGCTGGCGATCGGACGCGCGTTGATGGCCGGCCCGCGGCTGCTCCTGCTCGACGAGCCGTCGCTGGGACTGGCGCCGAAGATCGTAGGTCAGATCGGGCGGGTGATTCGGGAGATCAACGCCCGTGGCACGACGGTGTTGCTGGTCGAGCAGAACGCGGCGATGGCGTTGTCGGTGGCCACCCACGCTTTCGTGCTCGCCACCGGTGAGGTCCGGCTGTCCGGCTCCGCCGCCGAACTGGCAGCCGACGACACCGTCCGCGACCTGTACCTGGCGCGTGACACCGAAGTGGCGGTTGAGCATGAGCTGGTCGCCAGCACAAGCCGGCCACGGTTGGGCAGGTGGCAGGGATGAGCGCCCGGTCCACCGCCACTGAAGCGGAGCTGGTCGTGGACGCGGTCACCGTCCGGTTTGCCGGCGTCACCGCGCTCGACGGCGTGTCGTTCACGGTCGGCGCGGCGGCGATCCACGCCGTGATCGGGCCGAACGGCGCGGGGAAGTCGACGTTGTTCAACGTCGTGTCCGGGGCTTACCGGCCCGCTTGCGGAAGCGTGCGTTTCCGCGGAGCGGACCTGACCCGCCTGCGGCCGCACCGGATCGCCAGGCTGGGCGTCGCCCGGACATTCCAGAACATCGCGCTGCTGGCGTCCGAGCCGGTCGAGGAGAACCTCATGATCGGCCGGCACCGTCTCACCCGAACCGGGTTCGTCGCGGCCGCTTTGAGGACCCCGCCGGCACGCCGGGAGGACCGGCGGCACCGGATCCGCGTGCGGGAGATCGCCGGCTTCCTCGGCCTTGGCGACAAGCTCGACGTCGCAGCCGGGGAGCTGTCCTACGGCGACCAGAAACGGGTGGAGATCGCTCGAGCCCTGTGCGTCGAGCCCGCTCTGCTGCTGCTCGACGAACCGGCCGCCGGTATGAACGCCCATGAGACGGCGGCCATGGGGCGCCTCATCCGTGACATCCGTGATGACCTCCAGATCCCGGTGCTGCTGGTCGAGCACGACATGGGCCTGGTGATGGGCATCGCTGACCGGGTGACCGTGCTCGACTTCGGCAAGCGTCTCGCTGACGGCACCCCGGCGGAGATCCAGCACGACCCCGCGGTGCAGGACGCCTACCTCGGCACTGACGACAGCGACTCCCCAGGAGAAGGATCGTGAGACTGTTTCTCGAGCTGATCGTCAGTGGGCTTTCACTCGGCGCGGTATACGCTTTGTTAGCACTCGGTTTCGTTATGGTGTTCAAGGCTAGTGGCGTGGTCAACTTCGCCCACCCGGCCCTGCTGATGATCGGCGCTTACACGACGGCCAGACTGGCCGCCGACGGTCACGTACCGTTCGTGGTTGCTATTCTCGCCGGGGTCGGCCTTGCCGCGGTCGCCGCGCTCGTCGTCCAGCGGCTGCTTGTGTACCCGATGGCCAGCAGGTCCGCCATCACGGTGAGCGTCATGACCATAGGGGTCAACCTGGTCATCCAAACGGAGATTATTCGAAGGCTCGGCGTCGATATTCTCCCCATGCGTGATCCATGGGGAGCCCGGGTCCTGACGGTGGCCGGCGTGCACATCCCGCAGACCCGGGCCGCGGCTCTCGTCGTCGGAGTTGCGCTGATCGGTGCCTTCTTCGTCTGGTTCAAGTTCTCCATCTGGGGAATCGCCATGCGTGCCGTTGCCGACGATCCGGAGACGGCCGCGTTGATGGGCATCCGGCGCGCACGTGTGTCGGCGCTCGCCTGGACGCTCGCTGGAGCCCTCGCGGCGGTCGCCGGCCTGTTCCTGACCGTCTACCCGACGTCTGGTGTGGCTCCGGCGAGCGCGGCGGCGGCGCTGCGGGCCTTTCCCGCGGCGATCATCGGTGGCCTCGACTCCACCGGTGGCGCCATAGCGGGCGGCCTGATTGTGGGTGTTGCCGAGGTGCTGACCCAGGGCTACGCCCACGACCTGACCTTCCTCGGGCAGGGCTTCGACACCGTCATGCCCTACGCGGTCATGGTCGCGGTGCTGCTGGTTCGGCCGTCCGGCCTGTTCGGCACGCAGGAGCTGCACCGTGCCTGACTCGCGTAGCGCCCTCGGTGTCGCCGATTCGGCGCCCGTCGCCCCCGCACGGTCGGCCGTGGCCGCATCGCGGCCAAACCCGCGCCGTCCCGTCACAATCGTGGCCGTGCTCGCGGCTGTGCTCGTCGCGCTGGCGATCCCGCTGTATGCCGACAGGTTCTGGCTGCAGCTTGGTCTGTTCGCCTTCGCCAGCACCGTCGCGGCGCTCGGCCTCACCCTCCTTCTCGGCCAGGCCGGCCAGCTGTCGTTCGGGCATCCCTTCTTCGTCGCGGTCGGCGCCTACGGCTACACCGTTCTCGCCAGCCGCCCCAGCACCGCCGGTGCCGGCCACCGTCTCGGCCTCGCGCTGCCACCAGCCGTCGCGGCCATCGCCGCGGTGCTGCTGGCCGGTGTGGCCGGGCTGCTGTTCAGCCCGATCGCGGCCCGGCTGCGCGGGATCTATCTCGGGATCGCCTCCCTCGGCCTGGTCTTCGTCGGGCAGCACATACTGTTCAACGCCGAGACGCTGACCGGCGCCTCCAACGGCAGGGGCGTGCCCGCCTTCGCGCTGCCGGGTTTTCGGTTCGACACCAGCTCCCAGGAGACGCTGTACGTATTCGGCGTGCCGTTCGGCCGCGAGGAGAAACTGTGGTATCTCGGCCTGGCGGTCACCGTCGCGGCGTACCTCTGCGCCCGTAACCTGATCCATAGCCGGCCAGGACGCTCCCTTCGCGCGGTTCGTGACCGGGAACTGATGGCCGGGATCATGGGCGTGCCGGTGACCCGCTACAAGGCGTACGCGTTCGCGCTCTCGTCGATGTACGCCGGCCTCGGCGGCGTCCTGACCGCCCTGGCATTCGGCCGGATCGTCCCGGACACCTTTGGGCTTGACCTGGCCGTGCAGTACCTGGTGATAGTGGTTATCGGCGGGCTCGGCTCGCCCGCGGGCGCGGTGGCCGGTGCCCTCTTTGTCACCGGCCTGCCGGCCGTCCTTGACCGGTACGCCGCCGCCCTGCCCGGACTCGCTCCCGAGGGCTCGCCGGGAGTCATCAGCCCCGCCGTGGCCGCCCAGCTGACTTTCGGTATAACAGTGATCATTCTTCTGCTGTTCGAGCCCGGCGGTGTCACCGCGGTGGGCCGGCGCTTACGCCGTGGCGCGGACCGAGCCCTCGTTCGCGCGCGTCGCTCCTGAGCCACTCTCGGCAAGTCCATGCTCCTGAGTCACCCTCGACAGTCCATCCCACCCCTGAAAGAGGGTCGTATGTCCTGGTTATACGCACCGTCCCGTTCTCGCGGAGCCGCGCTGGCAGCGATGGTGGGCGTGCTCGCCATCACCGTGCTGGCCGCGGGCTGCGCAACCAAGAAGAACGCCGACACGAACGGCGCGCCTGGAGCGGCCGGCGGGGTCGCCGTCGGCCCGGGCGTCACCGACAAAGTGATCAAACTGGGTGTCCTCACCGACCGGACCGGACCGTTCGCCGGTGCTGGCATAGCCGCGGAGCAGGGACGGCTGCTGTACTGGGACAAGAAGAACGCCGCCGGCGGGATCTGCGGCCGGCAGGTCCAGTTCGTTGTCAAGGACCATGGGTACAACCCCCAGAAGGCGGTCACCGCGTACAGCCAGATGGAGGGCGAGGTCCTTGCGCTCGACGAGTTGCTCGGCTCGCCAGAGATCGCCGCGCTGCTTCCCAGCCTCCAGAGCAATCAGATGCTGACCATGGCCGCGTCCTGGTCGTCGGCGCTGCTCAGCAATCCGTATGTGGTGATTTCCGGGACGACATACGACATTGAAATGATTAACGGGATCGAGTGGCTGCTCCAGCAGAAGCGTCTCGCCACGGGTGACAAGATCGGCCACATCTTCGTCGAAGGCGACTATGGCGAGAACGCTGTGGCCGGGAGCCGGGCGGCGGCCAAGGCGCTGGGCCTGCAGCTCGTCGAGCAGAAGGTCAAGGCGACCGACACCGATCTGACCGGCCAAATCACAGCGTTGCGTAGCGCGGATGTCAAAGCGGTCCTGCTCACCACCACCCCGCCGCAGACCGCGTCCGCGGTCGGGGTTGCTGAAGCCGCCAAGTTCACCCCCGCCTTTCTCGCCTCCAACCCAGCCTTCAGCCCACAGCTGCTTAACACGGCGGCTGGGGCCGCGCTGGAGAAGAGGCTGCTCGTAGCGACCTCCACCGCTCCGTTCTCGTCCACCGCACCCGGGCCGTCCCAGGTCCGCAGTGCGTTCGAGGCCAAGTACGCGGGTCAGCCGAAGTCGTCGTACGTTATGTACGGGTACGCGCAAGGTGAGATCATGGCACGGATCCTCGATACCGCCTGCCGCGCCAACACGCTGACCCGGCCCGGTCTTCTCACCGCGTTCCAGAGCCTCGCGAACGTCCAGACCGATGGGCTGGTTGCGCCCTTGGACTACAGCAAGAGCGGACGGACGCCAGCCCGGCAGATCTACCTGGCCCGCCCGGACTCCGCCGCCGCCGGTGGGCTGACCCAGATACAGGACCTGTTCGCTACCCCGCTTGCGAGCAGCTACCAGCCGACCGGCTGAGCGCAGGCCGGAACGGCATCCACAGCCACCCGGAATCCTCGCTGATCGAAGCCACTCCGCGGCCACCTGCGCGTGGAGTGGCTTCGATCAGCAACGAAAGGAGCAATGCATGCACAGCACGATGCAGGACACCCCGCTAGAGATCCGCCGTCTCCTCGAGCACGGCAGTTCGTTGCATAGTGCAAGTTGTGTAAGTACGGCCACGTTGGGTGAGGTTCGTCGGGGCAGTTATCGCGAGGTCGGCGCGAATGCCGCCCGGTTGGCGCATGCGCTGCGTGCGCTCGGGGTGCGAGCGGATGACCGGGTCGCGACCTTCATGTGGAACAACCAGGAACACGTCGAGGCGTACTTCGCCGTCCCGTGCATGGGAGCGGTCCTGCATCCGCTGAATTTCCGGCTGGCCGAGGAGCAGATCCGCTACGTCGCCAACCACGCCGAGGACAAGGTGGTCATTGTCGACGCGTCGTTGCTGCCGGCCTTCGCCCGGCTGGTGCCAGAGATGCGGACGGTGGAGCACGTGGTGGTCAGCGGCAGCGCCGACCATACGCTACTCGACGGCACCGGTATCGCGGTACACGATTACCAGCAGTTGATTGACAGTCAGCCTGACAGTTATCCATGGCCGGATACGGCCGAGCATCAAGCCGCGGCGATGTGCTACACCTCGGGCACGACCGGTGACCCGAAAGGTGTCGTCTACAGCCATCGGTCGATCTACCTGCACGCCATGGCGATAACATTTCCCGATACGTTCGGCCTGTCGGCGCGCGACTGTATGCTCGCCATCGTTCCGCAGTTTCACGTCCTGGCCTGGGGATTGCCATACGCGGCCTTTCTGACCGGCGCATCGCTGGCGATGCCGGACCGGTTTCTCGCCGCGGAACCGCTCGCCGCGTTCATCGCCGCCGCACGGCCGAACAAGGCTGCCGGTGTCCCGGCCGTATGGCGGACGTTGCTCCAGTATGTGGACGCTCATCCCGATGCCGATATCTCATCCCTCCAGGAGGGGATGGTCGGCGGGTCGGCCTGCGCGGAGTCGCTCATGCGGGACTACCAGGAACGTTATGGCATCACCCTCCTGCACGCCTGGGGGATGACCGAGACGTCGCCGCTGGGTAGTGTGGCGCGCCCTCCCGCCTCCGCCGACCTGGCCGAGAGCTGGCGCTACCGGATCAGCCAGGGCCGATTCGTCGGCCCTGTCGAGGCGCGCCTGGTCGGTCCCAACGGGTCCGTTCTGCCCAATGACGGGCGCAGCGCCGGTGAACTGCACGTCCGTGGCCCGTGGATCACCGCTCGGTACTACCGCGACAACGACCAGGACAAGTTCCCGGACGGCTGGCTACGCACCGGCGATGTTGGCATCATTACGCCGGACGGTTACCTCACCCTTACTGACCGGACCAAAGACGTCATCAAGTCCGGCGGAGAATGGATCTCCTCGGTTGACCTGGAGAACCACCTCATGTCCCACCCGGCTGTATACGAGGCCGCCGTCATCGGGATACCCGACGAACGCTGGGGAGAACGCCCGCTGGCGACCATCGTGGTCAGCGAGGGGCAGCAGGTCTCACCCACTGAGCTACGCGACTACCTTGCCGCTAAACTGCCCAGATGGCAGCTGCCCGACCACTGGTCGTTCCTCACCGAAGTACCCAAGACCTCGGTCGGCAAGTTCGACAAGAAGGTTCTGCGGCAGCAGCACGCCGGTGGCGTTCTCGATATTCAGCAGTTGCGATAGGGCGCTCCCTGGAACCGCGGGTGGCGCGGTTCCAGGGAGGATCGTTGATCGTTTGATTCAGTAATATGATTTCACGGTGCTGTCGTGGAATCGCCGTGGGTTGCCATACGGGTCCTTGCTCGTGTTTGCATCGTCGCCGTCGAAAGGGGGCCGAAGCTGGCGGGGCGCACGGTTGTGGTGATAATCTACTGGCGTATGGTTTCCTACTGATTAAGCGATGTATGCAGAATTATCCGACTGATGACAGCGTCAGCGGTATGGGCTGCCGGG
>NZ_CAKJTL010000184.1 GCF_917627385.1 Protofrankia sp. CiT1 | reverse complement strand
GTACCGGCGGTCGAGGTCCCCGCCCCGCCGCGCACACGTCCCGCGGGAGCCGTGTCGGGTACCACCACCATGTCCCCGGCCGCCAACCCGGCGGTGATCTGCGTGACGCCACCGGAGCTCACCCCCACCGTCACCGCTCGCGGAGCCTGCCGCCCCCCGATCAGCTGATACACCTGCGCCTGGGAGCCGGTGTAGCGCAGGGCCGCGGTAGGTACCGTAATGACGTCGGTCA
Source organism: Protofrankia sp. CiT1 (assembly GCF_917627385.1). Classification (GTDB taxonomy): domain Bacteria; phylum Actinomycetota; class Actinomycetes; order Frankiales; family Frankiaceae; genus Protofrankia. The sequence continues at coordinate 10,879 of NZ_CAKJTL010000184.1, read as the reverse complement.
GCTGCCGAACAATGATCTGCACCTGGGCACTCGCCCCGAGATGCAGCCCCGCTGGGATCCCGGTGACGTCGATGGTGACCGGGTACGTCGCCACCCCCGAGCTCTGGGTCGGGAGCAGACCGACGGTGGACACCGTCCCGAACAGCGTCGTGGTGGCGCCGTTCGGCGTGATGACCGACTGGTTGCCCGTCTTGATCTGGCCGATCTGGGTGTCGTCGACGCTAGTATTGATCTTGTAACCATCAGAACCGACAATCACCACCTGGGCGGAGGACGCGGAGGACGCGGACGTCGAGGTGCTCGACGCGGCACCCGACACCGAGCCTCCGCCGCCGGCGCCAGATGTGGCCGTACCGCCGCCGGAGACCTGTTGGCCGACCACCAGGTTGACAGCCGCGACGGTACCGGCGATCGGCGATGTCAGGCTCGCCTGGGCCAGCGAACGCTGCGCCGCGGCAAGCCCGTCCTGTGCGGCGGTGATTGCCTGATTGTCCGCATTGAGCTGGGCAGCTGTGGCCCCGGCAGTCTGGTCGGCGGACAGCCGGGACTGGTTGGTGGACACGCTGGCCTGCGCCTGCGCGACCGAAGCTGTCAGGGCCGCCGAGTCAACTGTGGCAAGCGGCTGTCCCGCCGAAACCTGCTGGCCGACCGTGACCGAAACGGTGGTGACCCTACCTGACACGCCAAAAGTCAGGTCCGCCTCGTGGGCAGCCTGAATAACCCCGGTAGCTGAAACCGCCTGCCGGATGGTCCCGAGGCTCGCCGCAACCTGACGTGGAGTACTACCGGTGGCGGACGACGAAACCGCCAGACCGACCGTAATCGAACCCGCCACGATGATGACAGCGGCCACCGCCCCGAGGGCGAGTGCCTTCCGTCCGATCCGCGGGCGCGGGCGCCATACTTGCATCCACTCCTCCGAAGGCCCCGGCGGGCAAAGCGACCCACCTGCGCATGCCGCGATGGGCACCGCACCGGTGCCGATCGCGATCAGTGCCCTCAGCTTCGCGGAGAAGTCTTGGTGTTTGCTGAGAAAATCCGGTGGAATTCCTGACCGACGGCTTTCCGCCATCCATCACGGGTGGACACCCATACGCCATTGCTGACCTGTTTGGCTGCTGTTTCGGCTGGTAGGGATTTCAGCGCAAGCCGCCGGGCTGCCGTCACCCACCTCGACGCTCCGCGCGGCGCCGCGCCAGGCTCCGTCCAGCCAGACCCCGCGCTGCCCCGAGCTACAGCGGTACCGAACTACACCTACGATCGACCTATCCGGTCGGCCTGGCCGCTGCGGCCCGTTCGTGACGCTGTCGGACGGCCCCCTCTGCCCTTCCCCGCGGCCCGCGCGTAGGGAGCCGCGGTCGCCGAGGTCGTGAACACGGGTGAACGCTGGCTGTCGGGCTCATCGCCATCGGGCCCGCCGTCGTGGGGCCCGTCGCCATAGGACGCACCGCCGTCAGGCCTGGGGGTTCCCGGCGGGTAAACCGGCTCCTGGAACAACGGCAGGCCAGCTCCTCCCACGCGCGGCAACGTCCTGGACTCGACCGCGGGCTGCGGCGATGAAAAAAGCGACTGTGCTGCCATCGGAGTACTCCATCTCATCCAACTCATCCAAATTTCATGCCGGTTTAACAGAACGGCTTTTAGAGCGCCCGGCGTACAGGTACCACGCACGCGGTCATCTCCACGGCAAAGAAGCCAAGAACGACCCGCCAGCGGGACGGTGACGCCTGATTTTCCAGCGGTACCGTCCAGCGCGGGCCTCCGCCCGTCGCCGCTGGGGATGCTTCCATGCCAGCACAGCTCCATGCCAGCGTAGTTCCGCACCAACATAACCCGGCTCCAGCGCGGCCCTGCGCTTCCATCGGGTACTCCGCGAACCCTACCAGGCCCGACCCGGAAAGGTGCCTTTTCCGATCACGACCGGGTACAGCCGGATGCGGCGCCGCGCCGCGGACTCCGCCACTATCGAGAAAAGAAGCAGGGTGACCCGCCATGCCGAAAACGATATTACGGCTGTATCACCCCTTCGCGGACATATGATTTATATCACTCCGTATCATAACTTTTCGCCGTGCGTCATGACGATGCGGACCACAAGCCAGCTGTTCCGCAAAGAAGCGAATCCGTAGGATGCATGTCACGTTCCGGACACCCCCATGACCGCTCCCGACGCGGATAGTGATTCTGTTAACACGGGGACGGCGGACGCCGTTGGAAGGTGAGGAAGCTGTGGACATCGAGGGGCGTGGTAGCGCTGGTGTTGCCCTGCTTGCGAAGGGAGCCGGGCTCACCCACATCACGGTCGGCCTGGGCTGGGATCCGGATCTCACCGGCTCCACCGAGTTCGACCTGGACGCCAGTGCCATCGCGCTGACCGCGGACGGCCGGGCGGCATCGCGGGACTTCTTCGTCTACTTCAACAACCTCGCGAGCCCGCGGCATGAGATCGTCCACCGGGGTGACAACCTCACCGGCGCGGCGGAGGGCAACGGAACTGGCGATCCCGGGGATGACGAACAGATCGACATCCGGCTTGACCGGCTGTCCCACAGCATCACCCGGATCGTCTTCCCGGTGAGCATCTATCATGCCGAAGACCGGCAGCAGAGCTTCGGCGACGTCCGCAACGCCTACATCCGTGTTCTCGACGCGGAGAACGGCAACCAGATCGCCCGTTACGACCTGACCACCCAAGCGGCCACCGAAACCGCGATGCTGTTCGGGGAAGTCGCCCGCGAAGGCAACGGCTGGACGTTCCGAGCGCTCGGCGAGGGCCGGGTCACCGGCCTGACCGGCATCGCCCGCGAATACGGCCTCGACGTCTGACCCGGCGCCACCGGCCCAGCGCCATCTCCGCGCACCGGAGAAAACGGATTCCTCTCAATCCTGAAAAAGAACAAGCAAAGGACAAAAAGATAGACAAAGGACCGGAGTCCACAGGCACGGATCACGAAGGTCCACAGCCGCGATGGTCGGATAGTGGCGGGCCGGGCTCACCGCGAGCGGGCGGCTCATTCGCCGGTTTTGCTTTGGGGGGACGTACCAGGCTGGCTGTCGGTGGCCGGATCGTGTCGGCGGCGGTACAGGTGCAGGACGAGCAAGCCACCGACAAGCAGGGTGAGCAGGCCGGTGGAAACCCATCCGGCCGCCTTCTCGACGCTGGCGTAGGATGCGCCGGCAACATAGCCCAGCAGCGTGAATCCGACGCCCCAGACAATACCGCCGGCTGCGTTGAAAACGAGGAAGCGGCGGTAGGGCAGCTGGGACAGACCGGCCAGGCCGGGCATGACCGCACGCAGGAAGGCGGTGAAACGACCGACGAAGACCGCCCGCCCCCCGCGAGCCCGGAGGTAGGCACGGGCGCGGTCGACAGCCGGGCGGCGATGCCGTAGCAGCGGCAACGCCAAGATCCGTTCACCAAAATGCCGGCCCACCTCATAGCCGACCGAGTCACCGATGATCGCCGCAACGACCACGACCGCGGCCATACCGGGGAGGCTGACCACATGCTGGCTCGCCAGCACCCCACCGAGTACCACCGCGGTCTCACCGGGTAGCACGAATCCGACGAAAATCGCCGCCTCGCCGAAAGCGAAAGCGGCGACGATGGCGTATACGGCCGGTCCGGGCAGGATCAACAGGTGCTGGAGCAGGCTCGTGCCCGGCGTGGCGGTGACCGTGGCAGCCACGCTGGAGACGAACACGGCGGCCATGGTAACCGGATGCGCGGGTATCGCGGCCACGGCTACCGCGACCAGACATGCATGGCGAGGTCGAACATCCGGCCGATCTCACGGCTGGCATCAACCGCGCGCACCGCGGCAATCAACCCGAGAGCAGCCGGGATTGCCGCGGGCAGCCAGCGTGACAGTGGCGGCGGAGCAAACAGCGCGGCAAGCCGACGGGTCACCGCATGCTCGTGGAACGGCGACCTCTCGGGCGCGGCCGGGCCGAGCCCGATCCCGGTGGTGGCCAGAACGGCAGGCGCAGGCGCCACCGCGGCTGGCGTCACCAGACCATCACCTACCCGCAACTCCGCCAGGACCTCACCCTCGAACATGCCCAACGCCCGCCGCCCGCCGGGCCACGCGACCCGCACCACCCTAACCGATGACATCTCGTCGTATGTTACGACAGCTTGTAGTAGAAACCCGAGGCGGCAACCCACACCCTGCACCTTCGCCGATCCAGACCGAGCAGGCTGCGGGCGAGGATTGATAAAGTAGGCCCACGGTGTGCCGGGAAGCCTGGTCGGCGCGGGGAATGAACTGCGGCGGCCCGCGGCAGTGACCCCGATCATGCGTCAGGGGTTCGGCGGATGCGCGCGGTGGGGACGCTCCTGTTTCTTGTGGTGCTCGCCACCGCGGTGGCCACCGGGGCACGCCGCTGGCGGGTACCCGCCCCACCACTGCTGGTGCTGGCCGGGCTCGGGCTGGCATTTATACCGGGTGCTCCCACCCTGCGCATTGCCCCGCAGGTCATCGGCCTGGTCGTCCTGCCCCCGCTGCTGTATGCCTCCGCCGAAGAGCTGTCACTGCGCGACCTGCGCACGGTGTGGCGGCCCGTCACCGCGCTGGCGTCCGGTCTGGTGCTGGCCTCCGCGGCCGCCGTGGGCGCGTTGGTTGTCGTGCTCACGCCGCTGCCGGCCGCCATGGCGTTCGTGCTGGGCGCGGTACTGGCCAGCACCGACCCAGTCGCGGTCACCGCGCTCGGCCGCAGGCTCGCCCTCCCCGGCCGGGTGCAGGTGCTGGTGCAGGCGGAGAGCCTGTTCAACGACGCCACCTCGCTGGTGCTCTTCAAGGTCGCGGTCACCGTCGCGGTGGCCTCCGGCGCGGTCGGCTGGCAGGCGGCCAGCGGCCAGTTCTTCCTGCTCACAGGTGGCGGCAGCGCGGTCGGTGCGGCGGTCGCGGCCGTCGTCGCGATCATCCGCCGACACACCACCGACCCTGAGCTGGAGACCGTGATCGCGCTGGTCACCCCGTATTCCGCCTACGTGCTGGCCGAATCCGCGCACGCCTCGGGAATCACCGCCGTCGTGGTCGCGGGCGTGCTGTTGGGGCGCTCCCGGCAGCGGCTCAGTGACGCCCATATCCGGCTGCAACTGCACGCCGTGTACGCGGTGGTGGTGTTTCTGTTGGAAAGTGTGGTTTTCAGCATCATCGGTCTCGAACTGCCATCCCTGATCCGCGAGCTCCCGGCCGGAACCGGCCTGTGGCCGCTCCAGGCACTCGCTGTCGCCGCCGCTCTGATCATCCTGCGGGTATTGTGGATGCTCCCGTTGTCCGCGGCTGTCAGACCCACCGGAGGCCGCCCGTCTTGGCAGCTGGCGAGCGTGATGACCTGGGCCGGCACCCGGGGCGTGATGCCGCTGGCCGCGGCCCTGTCCATCCCGCTCAGCGCCACCGATGGCACCCCGCTGCCCGGACGCCCCCTGGTCCTGACCCTCACCACTGCCGTCGTCGTGTTCACCCTCGTCGTCCAGGGCCTGAGCCTGGCCCACGTTGTAGGCCGCTCCGGAGTCGCGCTCGAACCCGAGCACACCGCCCGGGAAGAAACCCGTGCCCGCGGCCTTCTGACCCATGCCGGGCTCATCCACCTCGACCACCTGACCAGGCTGGAGAGCATCCCGGAAGCGGCCGTCACCCGTATGCGCCGCAACCTCGACGCACGCCTGGAACAACCCGCCGAGTACAGCGACGATCAGTCGGGCAGAAGCTCCCTCCAGGCATACCGCGAGCTGCACCGCGAGGTGCTCGTCGTGCAGAGCGTCGAGCTACGCCGTCTGTATGACGAGCACCAGATCAGCGACACGACACGGCGGCGCCTGCAACACGACCTGGACCTGGAGGAAGCTGCTCTGGGCCGGCGTTGAGAACCTGTTTTGGCCCGTCGGTCCGGACCGCGGGTCGCGGCCAGATGGCTTCTGACAGGACGAGTTCTCAGAGGCTCCGGCAATAGGGCGTTCGATCAGGGAGCGGCGTCCGGGCGTATGGATCGCGAGGCGGCGGAGGGAGGCGCCCTGTGTGGGGCGTCGACCGACGAGCCGGGGTACCCGTGCATCGCACAGCGACGGACGGGGAGCGATGACGCGAGGCGCCGACCGGGCGGCGCGAGCCGGACAGTCCTATTGCCGGAGCCTCGTAGAGCGTGTTTGAGATCGTCATTCCGGCTCACCGCGCCCAGGTGCCCCCTGGCCGCGGCTCACTGATCGAAAGCCCGATCTCACACACGCCCTTACGAGACAGTGGAAGACGCCGTGGCGCGTCTCGATGGCCTCGTCATGGGCGGCCAGACCAGGTCGGCCACTCCACCCCAACCATCACCCAGGACCGCTACTTCGGCCGCCGGGTCGCGACGACCGGCGCCGCCGAACTCCTCGAATCACTCGCTGTCTGACCGCATATTTCAAGGCCTTGCCGCGGCCGGGGGCAAGCCGCCCGAAGGGCCGGCCCTCGAACATCTCTTCGTCTGGCTGCCCACTCCCTGCGATATGGCTGGAAGCAACAATTATGATCTCGACCAGGCGATCCCGCCCGGCCCGTCGCCGTAACCTGACCAGGACAGATCCCGAGCCGACCCGGACACCCGGCCGTCACTCACCGGCCGGGTAACTCTCGGCATGCCCGCCCCCGGCATCACCGAATACTTACGTTCCTGATGGGTCGTATAGTTTCTATGCCCTCTTGATCGGGCTGTGGTTAGCAAGTTTTTTATTGGCTCAGTAAGCGATAGGGCCCTTCCCGTTTCTATGCCCTCTTGATCGGGCTGTGGTTAGTAAGCGGGCTTGGCTCGGATGGCAAAGTCTTGTCCGACGATGTTTCTATGCCCTCTTGATCGGGCTGTGGTTAGCAAGCAGCAGGAGCATGGGAGGTGGCTTGGCCGGGGCCGTTTCTATGCCCTCTTGATCGGGCTGTGGTTAGCAAGTCCCTCTATTGGGGGACGGGGACCGGCATTCTCGTCTGGTTTCTATGCCCTCTTGATCGGGCCGTGGTTAGCAAGATCACTAATCCTGGTGTTCGGGTCCTACGCGGTCAAGTTTCTATGCCCTCTTGATCGGGCTGTGGTTAGCAAGAGGGGGACTGGCGGATCAGCCCGCGCCGTCAGGTTTCTATGCCCTCTTGATCGGGCTGTGGTTAGCAAGGCCTGGCGATCCGTTCGTGGTGCCGGCATCAACCTTACGTTTCTATGCCCTCTTGATCGGGCTGTGGTTAGGGAGCGCAGAAAAATAACACGTAGAGTCCCGGAACGGCGTCCGTTGGTGTGTTATGGGCGGCATGGACACAGCCGGGCTGGCCGTGAAGTTCGAGGCGATCTTCCCGCACCTCGACGAGCGGCAACGGCGCCTGCTGATGGGTGCCGAGGCGCGGTCGCTGGGACGCGGCGGGATCCGGGCGGTGGCGCGGGCCGCCGGGGTCCGGGAGGCGACGGTGTCGCTCGGTGTTGACGAGGTCGATGCCGGGGGCGCGCCGCTGGGTCGGGCGCGGCGCCTTGGGGCTGGCCGCAAGCGGGCGGCCGAGCGTGACCCTGGGCTGGTAGCAGCGCTGCTGGCGCTGGTCGAGCCGGACGAGCGAGGTGACCCGATGTCACCGATGCGGTGGACGACGAAGTCGACGCGGTCGCTCGCTGCCGAGCTGACCCGCCAGGGCCACCGGATCGGCGCGGACACCGTCGCCGACCTGCTACGGGCCGAGGGCTTCAGCCTCCAGAGCAACGTCAAGACCCTCGAGGGCCGGCAGAGCCCGGACCGCGACGCCCAGTTCCGGTACATCAACGCCCAGGTCAGGGACTCTCTGGACGTGGGGGAGCCGGTGGTCAGCGTCGACACGAAAAAGAAGGAACTGGTCGGTCCGTACGCCAACGCCGGCCGGCAGTGGCGGCCCCGGGGCGAGCCGGTGAAGGTCGACACCCATGACTTCCCGGACAAGGAGCTCGGCAAGGTCGCCCCATACGGGATCTACGACCTGGCCCGCAACACCGGCTGGGTCAACGTCGGCACCGACCACGACACCGCCGCCTTCGCGGTCGAGTCGCTGCGCCGCTGGTGGAACGGGCAGGGCGCCGTCAGCTACCCCCACGCGACCCGGCTGCTGGTCACCGCCGATGCCGGCGGCTCCAACGGCTACCGCCTGCGTGCCTGGAAGACCGAGCTCGCCGCGTTCGCCCTGCAGACCGGGCTTACGGTCACGGTCTGTCACTTCCCGCCCGGCACGTCGAAGTGGAACCGGATCGAGCACCAGCTGTTCTCCCACATCACCCACACCTGGCGCGGCCGGCCCCTGACCAGCCACGAAGTCATCGTGAACGTCATCGCCGCGACCACGACCCGCACCGGGCTGTCGGTGACCGCACAGCTCGACACCAGCGCCTACGAGACCGGGGTGCAGGTCAGCGGCCCGCAGATGGCGGCCCTGCCACAGGACCGCCACGCCTGGCACGGCGACTGGAACTACACCCTGCGCCCGGTCCCGCCGACACCGCCGCCACCCGCGCCCCAGCCATCCCGCGGCCCCGAACGCGCCGACTGGGCACATCCGGCGCTGACCGGCATGAGCATCGCCGCCTGGGAGGAGCTGGTGGCCATGCTCACCGTTCCATACAGGATCCAGCACGAGAGCGAGGCGCTTGTCCGCCGGGGCGGCGGCCCGCCCAGCCGCGGGCCCGGCGCCGGCCACCCGCCCGCTCTCACCCTCGCCGAGCAGACCCTCGTGACCGTCCTACGACTGCGTTTCCGCACACCACGAGCAGTCCTCGCGGAGATCTTCGGCGTCTCCGCCGGCCCGATCATCAAGGCGGACCGTGAGATCCGCCCGCTGCTCGACCAGTGCGGCCACACCGTCGCTCCAGCCACCGCCCAGCTCACGACCCTCGCGGCCCTGACCGCGCACGCCCAGGCACACGGCATCGACCTGACCCCGAAGCCCAAACCAGCGCGTTAGGCCCTTACCACACCGCCGGCAGCCATTTTGCGACTCTACGTGTTATTTTTCTGCGCTCCCTTAGCAAGGAGTCCATCGCCACGATGAGAGCGGCCCTCAAGGGTTTCTATGCCCTCTTGATCGGGCTGTGGTTAGCAAGGGCGCCCCCTCGCAGACCGGGCGTGACCTGCTTACATCGTACCCGGTTGCGGGGACCACGGGTAGACGATCTCCGAAAACCATCGGATAACAACTCTAGAGAAGATCCACATACGGTCTGAGCTGCATCGATGCATGCTGCGGGGACCGCAGCGAAAACTGCCCGCGCGCTGGCAACCTGTACCGATCATGGTGACGGTCAGCGGATGATCCAGTAGTCCTGGCGTTCCTCGACGGTGCGGGCGCCGATGATGTACCGCTGGCCGAAGGTCTGCGAGGTGGTGGGGTAGAGGCGGACCTGGTCTTCGAGGGTGTCGATCCGGGCCCGGATTTCGGAGCGGAGGCGGCGCAGCCCGTCTGTGGAGTCGACCTCGCACTCGAACACGGACAGTTGGACCCGGGGACCGTAGCCGGACAGCAGTGTCGCGACGTCTTCGCGGCGCCGGTCATCGACGATGTCGTAACACACCACTACGATCACGTCGTCACGTCCTTATGTCCACGTCCGAACTGACGACGGTCACTTCCACCGCAGCGGGACGTAGGGCTGGTCGGGGTTGATCAGGGCGCGTGCGAATGCCTTGGCTTGCAGCGATAGCGCGACTCGGTAGGAGACGCGGCGGCCACTGGCCTGGTGGGTGGTCAGGGTAAGCATGCGGCGTTCGTAGACAGCGATGAAGGTGTGGCGGGCGTCGACGCCCATCCGGCAGCCCCCGGCGGGGTCGTGGTCGAACTGTTCCGGACGGATCTGCCGTGAGCTGACGGCTCGCCACATGGCGACATCAACAGTGACAGGGCGGAACTCCTCCATCAGGTCGAGGGCAAGCGCGGGCCGCCCCCACCGATGGGTGTGCAGAAAACCGACCATGGGGTCGAGGCCTGCGGTTTCTGCCGCGGCGATCGCTTCATGGGTGAGAATCGTGTAGCCGTAGGAGAGCATCGCGTTAACCGGGTCGGGTGGCGGGCGGCGTTGCCGTCCCTGGAAGCCCCAGGACTCATCGAGCATCCGGCGCAGCGTCTGGAAGTACGCGCGGGAGGCGGCACCTTCGATGCCGAGGATCTCGCCGATGGTGGCGGCGCCGGGTAGCCGGTCGGCCAGTTCGCCGATCAGCTCGGCGGCTACCGTGGCGGCGGCGTCGTCGGTGCGCCTGGCGGCGCGCAGCACCGCGGTCCGCAGGTTCCCGAGCTTTCCCTCGACAACGGTGGCCGCGAGCTCGCGGGTTCGGCTGTCGTCGTCCGCTGCCCGGTACTGGGCACGGCGTCCGTGCGGGTCGCTGGTGGTGGGAGCGGCAAGCCGGGCACCGAGAGTGCCCTGCTCGGTGAGCAGCACGATCTCGATGCCACGTTCAGCGGCCTGGTGCAGGAACGCGGTGGTCAGCCCGACCCGGCCGTAGCAGACGACCTGACGGACCCGCCGCAGGTTGAGCCGCAGCAGCGACTCCTCGCCATCGGTGACCACGAGCCGATCACCGCGGCTGCGGACGAGTGCGCCCTGGTGGACGACGTAGACGACGGTTTCCAGCGGATGCGACAGTGTCTCCCCACGGCTGATGGTCGAGGCCGTGGTGGTTTCACCGAGGAAACGAACACCTTCGTCGAAGGACGCGACGTGCGACTTGCCGGCGTTCAGCTCCAGCCGGAGTTCCTGCAGTTCCGTGGCCGCGGCGACGAGGGCCCGTTCAGCGTCGGCACGGCTGGCGACGGGGATCACGAAATCATCCGAATAGCGGATGACCCGCCAGCCGGCGGCGAGCATCGCCCGGTCAAACCTGTCAAGGTAGAGATTACTGAGTAACGGTGAGGCT
>NZ_CAKJTL010000183.1 GCF_917627385.1 Protofrankia sp. CiT1 | reverse complement strand
AACTTCCGGCGGCGACCACTAAGTGATCGCTGCCACCCGGCCAGCGCCCTTCGTCGGCGCCGGCTACATCAGGCTGGCAACGGCCCTGGGTTCTCCCCCGCCGCCGTCCGGCGCGGTCCAACGTCACCCCACCCGGTTCATTCGTGGGTGGCGTCATTGGGCGGCCGGTTGTCCGCCCTGTGGCCTCAGATCTCGCCACCGAGACCAGCGCCGATTGTTGAGCACGGCGCTGCTCCACCCGCCCGCGTGGCCATTCCCTGTCGGGTGCGGGGTCGATGCACCCGCCACGCACCGGCGAAGCGGTCAGCGTTCCTTCGCTTGCCCGACCTCAACCGGTTCCACGGTCGTGTCTGCCGGCATGATACGGAGAAGATCGTCGATCTCGTCGCGCGATCCGTGGGCCTGCGTCATCGCGAAGATCCTCGCACCCGGCAAGCGACGGGACTTGAGCTGCAGCAGCGTAAGACTCTGTTCACCCTCGACGACAATGTCGGCCGGCCGATCACCCGCCGCGTGGGATGCTGGTAGCTGTTCGACCAACGGCCGAGCGTTGGCGAGGGCAGCGAGCACAGTCGAGTCAAAGACGAACGCGAAGCCGCGAGCGGCGGCCGTTGTCGCTGTCTTGGCGACCTGAACGATCTCGACGGCTCCATTGGCGACGTGAAGGTCAAAAGTCAGACCGGTGGCCTTGCTGAGCTTCGCCAGTGTTTCGAGCCTTGGCTGTGTCTCGGCGATCTCCAGGCGCGCGATAGCGGGCTGCTTGAGGCCGACCTGCTCGGCGAGAGCCCGCTGTGTGAGACCGTGTTCGACCCGGTATGCGATCACCTGGTTGGCGACCTTCCGGGAGAACGCCAGCGCGTCCCACTCCTCGCGGAACTCCGGGTCCTGGCGGTGCTCTTCGATGACCTGGTCGAGGGGCTTGAGCTCCGACAACTTCACCAGTCCTCCTTCAGGTCGTTGAGCCGTTCCACGGCCACGGCGACTGCCCGCCTGTACTTCCGCTTGTCGTGGTGTCCGATGGCACCAACGATGACGAGCTTTGCCCCCATCCGCCGGTAGAAAGCCCGCCACGGGCTATTGCCACCTCGGGGACGTAGCTCCCACAGGCGGTCGGCGTCCACGACGGCACTGGTGTGTGGGAACGGTAGATCCGTACCGCGTTCTCGCAGCTTGTCGAGGGCGCTGTCGATCGCCGCGCGCTCCTTGGCAGGGAGCTTGGCCAACTCGTCGACCGCATCGGGGTGGACCAAGACATCCCAGGGCATGCAACCATGATAACGACTACGTTATTACCGTTACCTTGGGACCTCAACCCCTGCTGGCACGGCTAGCGTCGTGAGACCGCCCACGCGGCCGGCCGCGTGGGCGGACGGGTCGTCACACGGACGACGTCCGACGATCGGCCGGCGGCGCTCCTCCCAGTAGCGGGCATCCTCACGCCGCGCCCGCTCCGACAGCGAACCGTCGAGTACCGCGGTGCTCTGTCGGTCGGGAGCGCGCTGCGCCGGAACCGCCGCCGCCTCGGCCTGGGAGGCTGCAGCGGTCCCGGCCCAACCGTGCCGCGATCTGTGGACCCGATATTCCCTCGGCAATCCGACGAGCCGCATTCCGATGCCACGGTGGCGTGCCAGTGGCCGTGGCCGTTCGCCGACCGCTCCAGCAGATCCATCCGGACGCACCGGACACGGCGGACACGGCGGACACGGCGGGCTGAAAGCGGCGGTTACGCCGCTACTCCGCGCGGAGGACGAGGCCGTGCGCGTTGAAGAAGAAACCGCCAGGCGTGAGAATCGCTGTGTTCGCGCCGAGGACCTGACGCTCGCCAGCCTCCCCCCGCAGCTGCAGAACGGCTTCACGGATGTGCCCCGCGCCCTGCGTCCCGCCTTCGGACAGGCTGCCGCCATGGGTGTTGACGGGCACCTTCCCATGGATCACCAAACTGTTCGTCTTGTCATCCCAGTTGTCACGGATGAACGCGCCGGCCTCACCCGGCCCACACAGCCCGATGGCCTCCAGCCAGGACAACGTGATGAACGAAAAACCGTCATAGGGGTAATAGACATCCATATCGTCAAGCCATAGATCACTGCGTGCCCGCAGCGTCTCAACCGTCACCCGCTGACCGTGGTTGCGCAGCCCCGGGGTCTGGTCCTCCTCGTTGCGGTCGATGACACCAGCCGTCGCCGCATGGATGAGAACAGGCCGGCCTGGCAGGTCACGGGCACGCTCGGCGGTGGTGATGACAAAGGCGACAGCGCCGTCGATCGGGACATCCATGTCGAGCAGGGACAGCGGCCAACGGATCATCCGGGCGGCCAGGTAGTCGTCCATGCCGATCGGGCTCCGCATGACCGCGTTCGGATTCCGCCCGGCATTGGACCGGGAGTTGACGGCGACGAGCCCGAAGTCCTCCCGGGAGGCGCCATACTCGTACAGATACCGGCTCGCCCACGCGGTGTAACCGACCGAGCCCCACACATCCTCCGGTGCGGGCGAGACACCCCCGGTGATCGACAGCATCCGCCGGAACGGATCCTTGGCCGCGGCCCGCGACGCCCAGGGCAGCCGGTAGAACGTGTGGTAGGCGATCACGGTGTTGCAGGCACCGGAGTACACGGCGTTCATCGCTTCCAGGATCACCTGGACGAAGGAGCCCTCCTGGGGCGGGCTCGTCCACCACGTGGTCTCGGGGATGCCGAGCGCCGACTGGACCTTGTAGGCAATCGGGACCGCGCCGGCGATGCCGTCGATGTCGGCGGCGGTCAGCCCCGCGTTCTCGACCGCCCGCGTGCACGCTTCGGCACACAGCGAGAGCTGGGAACGTTCGCCCGAGTCACGGGAGAACGCGGTGGCGCCCGTGCCGGCAAAGGCCACCTTGTCCTTGACGGGATACCGCGTCATCGTCCAGGTCTCCTGATGATCGTCTCGGGCAGGTCAGACAGCGGCGGGCGCGAAGGCAGGGAAGGGGTTGCCGTCACGCTCGATCCAGGTGAGTGTCACCGGCAGCCCGATACGCAGGGTTTCGCGGTCGGCGTTCACGATCGTCGTGGAGAACCGCAGGCCCTCCTGCTCGGCGAGCTCGACCACCGCGACCGGGTGCGGCGTCGCGTAGTCGACGCCCGCAGCCGGCGGGCCCTGATGCAGAAAGATCAGTAGGTGGATGACGCCCTCGCCCGACACCTCGGTCGCGGTGATGTCGCGCGACCAGCACGACGGGCAGATCGGCCGCGGCGGCTGGTGCCACCTGCCGCAGGCGTTACAACGATTGACCAGCAGCTTCCGTTCGAGCAGGCCCTGGTAGAAGTACTTGTTGTCATGATCTACAGCAGTCCGGGGGTAGCGTTCCAGGACCTCAGCGTCGCTGATCCCACTCAACACGGTCTCCTTCACGCCGTCGCACGGCGGGTCCGCGGTGCGGCACGCCCGGACCGTACCTGATATAGATATATTCTGTAACTGTATCGGACGCACACGCCAGTCCCCACGAGGGCCGTCGCACTCTCCGGTCGCCGCGTGTGGACGCTCGAGGATTCGATCATCCTGGGAGATCCACATGGCAGAGGCCGCGCGACTGCCCGACTACGACGAATTCGGGTTCTTTGAGGAGAACGCCCGGGATGCGGGCCTGGCCTGGGCCGGCCCCCCACAGGTACGCCGGGAGAACGTCGATGTGGACGGCGAACGGATCAGCGCCCTGGTCTGGGGTGATGGCCCCGCCGAGCTGGTGTTCCTGCATGGCGGGGCGCAGAACGCCCACACCTGGGACACCGTCGCCCTCGCGCTCGGCCGCCCGCTGGTGGCCTTCGACCTGCCTGGTCACGGCCACTCCGGCAAACGGCCGGACGGCGACTACTGGCCGGTCCGCAACGCCGACATCCTCGCCAGCGCCATCGCCGAGCTCGCGCCACGAGCCGCGGGCGTGGTCGGCATGTCCCTCGGCGGACTCACCGGCATCCGCCTCGCGTCCGCCTACTCGCAGCTTGTCCGCCGGCTTGTGGTCGTCGACGTAACGCCGGGCGTGACGCTGGCGAAGAGCGCCCCGATCGCGGCGTTCGTCAACGGCCCGGAGTCCTTCGCCTCCTTCGAGGAGATCATGGAACGGACGGTCCGCCACAACCCGACCCGGTCGGTCAGCTCCCTGCGGCGCGGCATCCTGCACAACGCTCACCCGCTCCCGGACGGCCGCTGGGCCTGGCGATACGACCGGCTGATCCCCACCGGCGGCATGCTGGACTTCAGGCCGCGCTGGGATGACCTCTCGGCGCTGCCGGCGCCGGTGATGCTCGTGCTGGGATCGGCCTCCGGCGTTGTCACTGAGGACGACGTGGTCGAGTTCCGCCGCCGCCAGCCCACGGCCCGCGTCGAGACCGTGCCGGGTGCGGGGCACTCCGTCCAAGGTGACCGCCCGGTCGAGCTGGCCCGTCTCATCAGCGACTTCGTCTTCGGCGCCACCGATGCCAGCCGCTGACCCTGGCCGCCGCCACCCACCACCAGGGTGGCTCCCCGCGCAGCTTCGTGACGCACGCACCCCGGCTCCGCTCCCTGATCGAACGCCCTATTGCCGGAGCCTCTTATACGACCGATACAAGCTGTTAGATTGTTCACCTAATTAATCACCCGCAGAGGAGCGCCCCACCGCCCTTCCCCGCAGCGGGAACCAGGACGGAGCACGGGAGCTCTCGTGCCGGTGTGGCCCGTGGCCTTGGAGAGCTGTATTGATGATCCTCGATGGTTTGACAGTGCTCGAGCTGGGCGCCGGCAGTATCGCCAGCTCCCTGGCGGGGATGATCCTCGCCGATAACGGGGCCCGGGTGCTCAAGGTCGAGCCACCCGAGGGCGACCGTCTGCGCACCCAGTCACCAGCCGGTTTCCTGGTCTGGAACCGGGGCAAGGAAAGCCTCGTCGCTGACCTGCGCACCGCCGCGGGCCGGGCCGAGGCCGCCACCCTCGCGGCCCACGCCGACGTGCTGATCGAGAGCTTCGAACCCGGCGTCGCTGACAGCTGGGAGCTAGGCTGGGAAACCCTGCACGCGGCCAACCCGTCGTTGGTCTACTGCTCGGTCAACGGCTTCGGCTCCACCGGCCGGTACGCGCGGCTGAAGGGCTACGAGGGCGTCGTGGCGGCGAAGGCCGGAGCGTTCGCCCGGGGGCAGTTCGGCTTCCGGCCAGGACCGATCTTCACCGCCGCGTCGATGGCGAGCACGGGCGCCGCGCACATGGCCGTCAGCGGTGTTCTGGCGGCCCTGGTCGTCCGCGAGCGGACCGGGCGCGGGCAGCGCGTCGAGGCCACCCTGGTACAGGGCCTCAACCCGGTGGACTACTTCGGGACGATGCACTGGCAGTACGCGAAGAACACCGGCAGCCAGCCGCAGGTCATCCTCAACCCCCGCGGCGGGGCGCTGGCCGCTACCCGGTACGGCCTGACGATGGCGACCAAGGATGGCCGCTTCATCATCAGCAACCCGCAGCTGCCCCATCAGGCGCGGGCGCTCACCAGCGTCCTCGGTCTCGAGAGCACCCATACCAACCCGCTCTTCGCGCATGCCCCGCAGTTCAGGACCCCGCAGGACGCGCAGCAGTGGGAGGACCTCCTCAGCGAGACCCTGCGGAGGAAGACGCTGGCGGAGTGGGTACCGCTGCTGGAGGCCAACGCCGACGTCCCGTTCGAGGTTGCCGCAACCTGCGAGGAGGGCCTCGACCACCCGCAGATCGTCCACAACGGCGACTCCATCGTGGTCACCCATCCCGAACACGGCCCGATCCGTCAGGTGGGCCCGGTCGCGGCCTTCAGCAGGTCACCGTCACGGATTGACCGCGCCGCCCCCGCGCTCGGCGTCCACAACGGCCCGTTCACCGGCCCTTGGGCGCCCGCGGCCGCAACCGGCCCCGCCCCGGCCCATCCGCTCGCCGGGGTGACCATCGTCGAATTCGGCTACTTCTTCGCCATGCCCTTCGGTGTCACCCTGGCCGCCGCCCTGGGTGCGCGCGTCATCAAGGTCGAGGGCCTCACCGGCGACCCGATGCGCAGCTCCTTCGGGGTGAAGGAGAGCGGCGGCGTGCGGACGATGGCGGGCAAGGAGAGCATCGCCGTCGA
Source organism: Protofrankia sp. CiT1 (assembly GCF_917627385.1). Lineage (GTDB taxonomy): Bacteria > Actinomycetota > Actinomycetes > Frankiales > Frankiaceae > Protofrankia. The sequence goes on along the minus strand of NZ_CAKJTL010000183.1, from coordinate 14,623 downwards.
CGTGTCGACAGACGAGGGCAGAAAGATCTTCTATGCGCTCATCGAGAAGGCCGACGTCTTCGCGCTCAGCTTCCGGCCAGGGGTGGCCGAACGCCTGAAGATTGACTACGCCACGCTTTCCGCGATCAACCCGAAACTGGTGTATCTGCACGCCACCGGATACGGCGTCAGCGGGCCCTACAGCTCCCGTGCGCTGTACGCCGATTCGGCGAGCGCCGTGGCCGGGAGCCTGCACAAGCAGGCCTCGTACTGGCTCGATCCCGACCTCGTCAGCGGTTTCGACCTGGCCGAGCTGCAGGCCATCGTCCAGCCGCGGCTGCGCGGTCTCACCGACGGGGACTCGAACGCCGCGCTCGCGGTCTTCTCGGCTCTCCTGCTGGCGATCATGCACCAGCGGCGGACGGGTGAAGGACAGTTCGTCGCCACCTCGATGATCTGTGGGAACGCCTACGCCTACTCGGACGACTTCAACGCCTACGCGGGCAAGCCGCCGGCTCCCGCGCTCGACGCGGAGCAGCATGGCTACCACGCTCTTTACCGCCTCTACCGGGCGTCGTCCGGCTGGGTGTTCCTGGCCGCGCCGACCCAGCGGGAATGGGAGACGCTGGTTGGCGGGATCAAGCGCCCGGACCTGCTGGAGGACGCCCGCTTCGCCACGGTGGACAGCCGGTTGGACAACGACGAGGAGCTTGCCTCGATCCTTGCGGATGTGTTCACCGCTGACACCGCGCAGGCGTGGGAGGACCTCCTCGTCCCCGCGGGGCTCGCCTGCGTGACCGTCTTCGAAGGCGGTGTCTCCGCGTTCACCTGCACTGACGAGACCATGGTGGAGACCGGGCTGGTGGTGGAGGTCGACCATCCGCTCTTCGGCCGGATCCGGGTACACGGCCTGCCCGTGGCGTTGTCGGAAACCCCGGGCCGCATCAGCCGCAGCTGTCTGCTTGGTGAGCAGACCGAGGCGCTGCTGACCGAGTTCGGTTACGACGCGGAGGCCATCGCCGCCCTGACGGACGCGAAGATTGTCGCGGGCGCTGATATTCCCTCGTGACGCAGGCGAGACATCCGACGGGCGGCGTGACGGATCCAGCGGTCGCGCCGCCCGTGCCCGCGCGGGAACAGCTGACCGCACGCACCGGCACCGGCTGACCGGCTGACCGGCTGACCGGCCGCAGGTAAACCGCTACGGGTGCGTTGGCGGGCCAGCATCGGTGTGCCGGGTGCCGGGCGGGTCGACCGCCCAGGTCGTCGTCTCGCCCCAACCGTCCTCGAAGACCATGTCCCGCAGCGGCTGGCGGCGAACAGGGCCGTGCCGCCCCTGCGGCCGGCCGAGCGCGATCGTCCCGGCGATGAAAACCCCGTCGGGGATCTCCAGCAACCGGCGGAGGTCCGGCTCCACGAGCCGGTGCCAGCCGGTGAGCACGCCGCCATAGCCCAGCGCCCGCGCGGCCAGCAGCAGGTTCTGGCAGGCCGGGTAGATCGACCCGCCTTCCGCCGGGTTCGGCTCGCGGTAACGGACCAGGCATGGAAGCACGATGACCGGCACGCTTTCGAAGGTCTCCACGAAATGCGCCATGGCCGCGGCCATCCGCGCCTTCGGCGTGTCGGGACGCGTACCGCTGCCGCGGTCGTAACCGTCTGAGACGACCTTTCTCGTCCACTGCGCTCGGGCTCCCCGGCCGATCAGGGCTCGGGCCGCCAGCGCGCGCGGGCCGTCACGCAGCACAAGGAAGCGGAAGGGCTGGCGGTTCGAACCGCTGGGCGCGCGGGATGCCGCGAACAACATGGTGGCGAGCGCGTCCTCACTGACCGGCTCCGGGCGGAACCGGCGGATGGCCCTGGTGGTGGCGATTCCCTCAAGCAGGCCGACAGCCTCTTCGGATGGGATCATGGCGCGACCGCTCCAGCGGGCGGCGGAACCTGATCCCGCGGGCGGGCGCTGGCGGTCACGAGCACGAGGAGCTCGAGAAGCATCGAAGCCGTCACGCCCCAGACGCTGCCTCTCGAAAGATCAAAAAAAGGAACCGCGAAGCCGCCGCGCGGACCGGTCCACCATTCTTCACGGTACACACCGTCCGCCATCAGCCCAGCGAGCGCAACGTCGAAGACATCCTCGACCTCGCTGTGGTTGACGCGCGGAACCGGCCGGGCCGCGAGCGCGCCCACCACCGGGGTGATCTGGAACCTCGTCAGCTCAGCGGTGTGCCCGGCCAGCTCACCGAGCAGGTCGACGCCCGTGGGCGCGAGGCCGATCTCCTCCCAGGACTCCCGCAACGCCGCCTGGCGCGGTGCCTCACCCGCGTCGCACACCCCACCGGGGAAGGCGATCTCGCCCCGGTGGGTCCTGACCGCGCTGGAACGCTCGATCAGGACGACACGGGTTTCGCCCGCCTCCTCGAACAGCGTCAGCAGGACCGCCGCCGCCCGGATACCCGGCCGTTGCGGTACGCGAGGTGGGTCTTCCCGCTGGCGGAAGGCACGCCGGATGGTGCCGATACCGATCCCCTGGCGCCTCGCCATGGGCAGATCGGCCCACGGCGACGGCGTGTCAAGACGGCTACGGGGACCCGAGAAGACGTCCCCGTACGGTGGCCGCCCGCCGGTCGGCTCTCCCGCAACGGAACGACTATGATCAATCCTGACGGAATCCGGACCGACGCGCCCGGTTGCCGTGGCCGGGTGGCCGGTTTCCCCGGCGGTCACGCCTTCTCGAAGAGCTTCTCCGCGTTGCCACGCAGGATCTTGCGCTGCTGCTCCGGTGTGAGTGACGTGACCAGCTGGGCGAAGTCGGCGGGGTCGGCCAGCCCTTCCGCGTGCGGGAAGTCCGAACCCATGACCAGGCAGTCAACATCTGGAAGATCTCTAACGATCTTGGCGATGTTGTCCTCCGGATAGGGAGCGACCCGGATGTGACGCTGGAAAATCGCGCTGGGACGCTCGGTGAGACGCCCGCCGATCCACGGCCCGTTGCGGCCCATCCCCCGGCTCTTGTCCATGTGCTCGATGAAATGCGGTACCCACGAAGCCCCGAACTCGGCAACGAGCACCATCAGGTTGGGGAAGCGTCCGAAGATGTTGTCGTAGATCAGTGCCGACAACGTGTCCTCGATGGGCCGCTCGCCATAGAGGTTGTTCCACTGCCACGCCGACATATGCCATGCCGCGGGGAAGGCGTCATAGCCCCAGGCGGGTGCGATGTGCTCGTTGTACCAGTTCTCCATGATGTGGAAGGCGACGGTCACGCCGGCCTCGTTGAGGCGGGCCCAGATCGGGTCGAAGTAGGGGTCACCGGGCGAGCGGCCGTTCACCGGACCGGTCGGCAGCAGCACGACCCTGGCGCCCCGGGCGAGGACGTCGTCCAGCTCCGCGACAGCGAGGTCCAGGTCGCGCAGTGACAGCAGCGCCGGGCCGTAGATGCGGTCCTTGTACGCGAAGCCCCAGTTCTCCTCGAACCAGCGGTTGAAAGCGTGCACATTGGCATAGGCCGCGGGCACGTTCTTCACGTAGTTCTCGACCGACAGGGCCATCGCGGACGGGAAGACGACGGCCCGGTCCACCCCCTGGGCGTCCATCAGTTTCAGGCGCACGTCGCGGTCGAGGTACTCCGGACGCATGGGCTCGGGCTCGTAGGTCTCGTCCGGGTTACCGGACGCCATCTGGCGCAGCATCTCCTTGAGGGATCCCGGCCGGTAAGCCAGGTCGAAGCCGAGGCCCTGTTCCGAATTGAAGGTCGCGACCCGGTCCGCAGCCATGATCTTTTCCACGCCGCCCTCGAACCTGATCGGCCGGACCGCGTGCTCGGACCACTCCGCCGGAAGGTACCTCGTGAAGGCATCCCTGGTCTCGTAGCAGTGCGTATCGCAGTCAAACAGGCCAAAGTCGAGCCCTGCCATCGGAGTCTCCTCGCATCCATCCTCGCGACTCTACGAACCATTCAGTCTAATTAGCATACTAGTAGTCCTGATCGCAGGCCAGCGACCATGCCCTCACGGCGACCGCTTCCCGGCAGGGCCCGCCACAGTGCCGCGGGTGCCGACCGCCACCACCGCTACCACCGCTACCACCGCGCGACATCCAGAGTCGACCTCCGGGGCCAGCCCCGCGACAGAGCCAGCCCCTTGCACTAGGATGCGTTAATTAGGTTATATGTTTCGATGAGCCAGACCCTGGATTCCGGAACCCCGACCGGAAGAGCTCCATCGGCTCCGCCGGCCGGACTCCCAGACAACGCGCCGACCAGATGACGACGGAGCGCTGTCAACCTGGGCGGACGGCCGCGGACGTGCCCCGGAGGTGACCTTGCGACACACGATCCGCATGCCCGATCACCCACCGTCGCGCGCGACCACCCGCGCCCTGGGTAGCGAGGACCATGCCCACCGGGCGGAGGGCGGGGACACCGAGGCCCAGCGAGGGACGCGCCGAGATCACAAAAAGATCACCGACCGCCCCTTGGCAGCCGCCACCCGCGAGTGGACCCCTCGATGACACCGTAAAAGCTTGTTTGTATATATGATTTGGGGCAAAGGTCTATGAGTATCGGGATGTTGCTCGATATGGCCGCGACGGCCTTCGGTGACCGGGTGGCGTTGGGAGGGCGCGGCGACGGCATCACGTTCGAACACCTGGTCCGGGTATCAGCCGGCGGCGCCACGCTGCTGCGCTCCTCCGGCGCCGAGCGGGTCGCGTACCTCGGTGGCAACAGCACGGCCTTCCCCGCTGTCCTGTTCGCGGCGGCAACGGCCGGGATGCCGTTCGTCCCGCTGAACTACCGTCTCGGCGAAGACCAGCTGGACGGGCTGCTGGGCGAATTACACGGCCCGGTCGTCGTCTGCGACGAGGCCTACCAGGACGTGGTGGCCAGAAGTGGTCTGAAGGTCCATCGCAGTGAGGAGTGGCTGGCCACCGCGGCGCTCGCGGAGCCGTCCGAGCCGGTGGAGGTCGATGATGAAGCACCGGCGGTCCTGCTGTTCACCAGCGGGACGACGTCCAAGCCGAAAGCGGTTGTGCTGCGGCACTCCAACCTCGTCTCCTACGTCCTGCAGACCGTCGAGTTCGGCTCCGCGGAGCCGGCCGAGGCGGCACTGACCAGCGTTCCTCCGTATCACATCGCCGGTGTCGGGACCGTGCTGACGAACATCTACTCCGGCCGCCGTCTCGTCTACCTACCGAATTTCTCCGCGGGCGCCTGGCTGCGCCTGGTGGCCGCGGAGCAGGTGACCAGCGCCATGGTCGTACCGACGATGCTGGCCCGCATCGTCGAGGAGCTCGCCGGTGCGCGGGCAGCGACACCGACGCTGCGCTCGATCGCCTACGGCGGCGCCCGGATGCCGCGTCCGGTCCTGGAGAAGGCACTCGCCGCATTTCCAGACGCCGGCTTCGTCAACGCCTACGGGCTCACCGAGACGAGTTCGACGATCGCGATCCTCAGCCCAGATGATCACCGTACGGCACTCCTGTCGCCCGACCCGGCGGTGGCGGCCCGGCTGTCCTCCGCGGGTCGTCTCGTTCCCGGGGTGGAGGGCGAGATCCGCGACTCGGCCGGCGCGCCCACCGGTCCCGGCGAAGTCGGCGAGCTGTGGGTGCGCGGCGGCCAGATCTCCGGGGAGTACCTGGGGCTGGGATCCGTCCTCGACGCCGACGGCTGGTTTCCCACCAGGGACAGGGCCTGCCTCGACCCCGGCGGGTACCTGTTCATCGAGGGCAGGGCGGACGACACCATCATCCGCGGGGGCGAGAACATCGCGCCGGCCGAGATCGAGGACGTGCTGATCCATCACCCGGCGGTGAAGGAGGTCGCCGTCATCGGCCTGCCCGACATCGAATGGGGCGAGCGCCTGACGGCCGTTGTCGTCCCGGCGGCGCATGCGACGCCGGAACCCGATGACCTGCGCGCCTGGGTTCGGGCCAGGCTTCGCGGCTCGCGCACCCCCGATGAGGTCATCTTCCGCGACGGCCTTCCCTACACGCCCACGGGCAAGCTCCTGCGCCGTCAGCTGGTCGCCGAGATCGGCAGTCCCACGACATACGAGAGGACGTGAGCACAGCAATGCGGCTCAAGACAGGTCTGCGGCTGCGGAGCCAGGTCTGCGCCACGGAAGTGATCGTGGTCCGGCCCGGCTCCAGCGAGATCGACCTGACCTGCGGCGGTCATCCAATGATCGGATCCAAGGAGACCCCCGCCGACGGCCTGGACCTCAAACCCGAACTTGCCAGCGGGACCTTGCTGGGCAAGCGTTACACCGACAAGGACAATGAGATCGAGATTCTCGTCACCAAGGCGGGGGCGGGCAGCATCGCCGACGGGCTGGCCCCGCTGCTGCTCAAGGAGGCCAAACCACTTCCCTCCAGCGACTGACCCAGGCGAACAGCGCCGTTCCCTGGGCAGGAGCTCCCCGGTCGGGGGCTGTCCGGCGCTTTCGACGATCGCGCTGGGCATCCCCCGGCCGTCGGGATCCCACCCCCGCGAGGTCCCACCCCGCGAGGGCCTACAACCGCGCGCGGTCCAGCGTCGCGCGCAGCGCGTCCATCAGGATCCGTCCAGCGACGGCCGGCCCCTGGGCGAGGATCTCGGCGCTGAGGACCTCGACCCCGATCGGTGCCCGCACCTGAGCGTCGTCGAGGATGCTGAGGAAGCCGGTCAGGTCGAAACCGCCCACGCCAGGCAACAGCCGGTGCTGGACGTCCTCGAGCGGCGGGCCCACCGGTGTCACGGCGGCATCGCTGAGCTGCACCGCGAACACCCGGTCGGCGGGTATTCGGCGTAGCAGCTCCGCGTCACCAGCGCCGGGGCCTCGGTTGTGGTGCCAGGCGTCCACGAGGATCCCGGCGTTACGCCGGTCGGCACGGTGTGCGATCTCCCACGCCGTCCCGATGTCACTGATCGTTGCCCAGGCCACCGCCTCCAGCGCGACGTCAAGCCCGTGGTCGGCGGCACGGTCGCACAGGCCCGCGAACTTCTCCGCGGCCTCATCCAGCTCGACCACATCCCCGAAGTGGGTCGCCACCAGTGTCTTCGCCCCCAGCGACCCACCCGCCTGGAGATACTCGGCCTCGGTGAGGACCTGGTCCAGAAAGGCGGGCTGATCAACCGGGGGTGGCGTGAGCCAGTCACCGACCGCTTCTATCTCGGTCAGGACAAGGCCGTTGTCATCCAACATGGCCCTGATATCGGAGTCGGACAGCCCCTCGCGGGTGCGGGCCCGGCGCAGCGAACGGCCGAGGATCGAGATCCCGTCGAAACCCGCTGCCGAGGCCGCGGTGACGACATCGCGGAAACTCAACGGCGCCACCGAGACATTGCAGAGTACGAGCTCGCTGTCCGCGGCTGCGGTAACGGCGGACCGCTCCCCGGTCACAGGCCGGCCAGCACGTCGGCGTAACGCGCACGGGCCTGCTCCTCAAGGGCGATCAGGTGGCTGGTCGGGAAGAGGCCGTCTGTCGGCTTGTGCCGCTTGAGCACCTCACGAGCAAGAGTGATCTTGTGCACCTCCGTCGGGCCGTCGGCGATGCCGACGGTGTAGCCGGCGACGAGCATGTCGAAAAACGGCATCTCCTTGGTCAGGCCCAACGAACCGTGCAGCTGCAGGGCTCTGGAGGTGACATCGAGCAGTACCTTCGGCATGGCCGCCTTGATGGCGGCGATGTCACCGCGGACCTGCCGGTAGTCCTGGCATTCGTCGATCAGCCAGGCGGTCCGCAGGACCAGCAGCCGGAACTGCTCGATCTGGATCCAGGTGTCGGCGATAGCCTCCTGCACCAGCTGCTTGCGCGCGAGAACCTCACCTTGGGTGAAGCGGGACAGCGCCCGCTCGCACATCATGTCGAAGGCCCACTTCACCAGGCCGACGGTGCGCATGGCGTGGTGAATACGGCCGCCACCGAGCCGGACCTGCGCGACCTCGAAACCGCCGCCCCGCGCACCGAGCAGATTCGCGCGGGGTACCCGCACGTTCTCATACGAGATGTAGCCCTCAGTGCCTCCACCGGCCTCCTCATCGATGAGCTCGACATGGCGGATGAACCGGATACCGGGCGTGTCCGTGGGGACGATGAACATCGACTGCTGCCGGTACGGGGAGGCTTCCGGATCGGTCACCGCGACGACGATCAGGAAGGAGGCAAAACGGGCGTTCGAGGAGAACCACTTCTCTCCGTTGATCACCCATTCGTCACCGTCCAGTACCGCTCGGGTCCGAAAAACCTTCGGGTCGGCACCACCCTGCGGCTCGGTCATGGAGAAACACGAGACGATCTCGTTACGCAGCAGCGGCTCGAGGTATCTCGCCTTATGTTCGTCCGTGCCGAAGTGCGCGAGGATCTCGCTGTTGCCCGAGTCCGGGGCCTGGCACCCGAAGACGCTCGGCGCGCAGCGCGAACGGCCGAGGATCTCGTTGAGCAGGGCGAGTTTGAGCTGGCCGTAGCCGGGGCCACCGAGTTCCGGGCCGAGGTGGCAGGCCCACAGACCCTGCGCGCGGACCTTCTCCTGCAGCGGTGGGATGAGCGCGGCACGGATGGGGTCGGTGAGATCGTAGGGCTGGCGGACCAGCCGGTCGACGGGCTCGACCTCTGTACGGACGAAGTCGTCGGCCCAGTCGAGGAGCTGCTGGTACTCGGGATCCGTCTGAAAACCCCACATCGGTGGCTCCTGTCGCTGTCTGGTTATGCGCTCGGTGAGGCCACGGCTCCCGCCGGACCATGGTGAACGCCGAGTTCCGGCCTGCGACGAAGCTGCACCTAATCGTTATATGTTTTATATTTAAAATGAAGCATGCCCGCAACCACGGCAAGCCTGCGGAACAACCTGCCGCCAGCAGGAACGCTCGACAACAGAAACGTGGATCAAGGAACGGGGCCGGGGTGGATGGATCGCGAGACGGCGGAGGGAGTCACCCTGGTGGTGAGTAACGACCGACGAGCCGGGGTACCCGCGCATCGCGCGGCGATGGATGGGGAGCGATGCCGCGAGGCGCGTGTCCCAGCCCCGCGATGCCGTGTCCCTGTTGCCGGGCGCCCGCACGGCGCACTCGCCGGATGAGGGACGACGGACCGCGTTGGACGGGCTCGGACTTCCAGCTGCCGCCCAGGGCTGACGGTGAGGTGGCGCTGTGTGGCGCCTGCTCCCGCAAGGGACACTGCCGCCTGGGGATGGTCCGCGAACGTCTCGGCGACGACGGGGTGCTGCGGGCGCATGTGACCTGTTCGGCCGAGAACGAAGGCGGCCCGAACGTCGCCCACGGCGGGTGGACGGCTGGGATCATGGATGAGGTGCTGGGCCACCTCCCCATGCACACGGGGATACTGGCTGTCACCGCCGCCCTTGAAATCACCTTCATCCGGCCGGTGCCGGTGGGCCGTGACCTGGTGGCGTCATCCTGGCTCGACCGGCGTGCGGGCCAGCGCCTGTACGTGATCGGTGAGCTGCGGCTGGCGGCCACGAACGCGGAGCTCGCCGCGGCCAAGGGCGTCTTCGTGGCGCGCGACCGCACGCACTTCGACCGTCAGCAGGCCTGGCTCGCCCAGCAGGACGCCGACAGCGCCAGCGGGACGCGGCCAGCGGCGGGCAGCACCTCGACACCACCAGATCGGGAGGCGGGCCCGACCGGGAACCAGCCGACAAACCCCACACACTGATCCACGCCCCTGCTGCCGGGCACGCTAACCAGGCACGGGCCGCCCCGAGCGCCGGCCGGACAATCTCGCTTCCAGATAGATCGCCAGTCTGGTCACCAGATAGTTGATGAGGATGAAGATAGCGGCGAGGAGCAGATAGGTCTGGATCGGGTTGTGCAGGGTCTGGACGGTGATCAGGCCACGGCGCAGCAGTTCCTCATAGGAGATGAAAGCACCGAGCGAGGTGTCCTTGATAATCACAACAAGCTGGCTGAGCAACGCTGGCAGCATCGAACGGAAGGCCTGCGGGAGCAGAATGACCCGCAGCGTCTGGCCGCGGGTCAGGCCCAGCGCCGACGCGGCCTCCGTCTGCCCCTTCGGTACCGCAAGGACACCCGCTCGGACGATCTCGGAGATAACCACGGAATTGTAGGCCGTCAGACCGATCACGATGTACCACAGCAGCGGTAGCCTGACTCCATAGGCTGGCAGAACCTGCGCGGCGAAAAAGACCGCGATGACCACGGGGACACCGCGCAGCAGCTCGACCGCCCCGACGACAGCCCAGCGGTACCACCGCGCGGCGGAGATCCTGGACATCGCGATGAGGACCCCGAACACCAGGGAGAAGACCGCGGCCAGGGCGGCGGCTGTCAACGTGTGCAGCAGGCCGCCGCCGAGCAGGCGCCACACATCCGGGAAGTCCTTGTCGCCCGGGTTGAACAGCGGGCTCCATTTGCCGCTGTTGAACTGGCCGTTCGCCGCCAGCCGACGTATGACCAGCGCTCCGAGGCCGATCAGGGCAAGGGCGGCGACGGCGCTGGCGATGGCTATACGCCGACGCCCGCGAGGCCCCGGGACATCGTGAAGAACCGAGCCGCTCACCGGGCCACCCTGAACCGTTTCTCCGCCGCCAACAGAAGCAGACCGGCGGGGATGATGATAATCAGATATCCGAGCACGACGCCGGCGTAGACCGGCAACGCGGGTTCGCCCCGCGCGCCGTTCAGTGTGTTCGCGACGCTGTAGAGCTCGCCACCGACCCCGAACGCACCGACGATCGCGGAGTTCTTCACCATCGCGATCGCGACATTGCCCAGCGGGGGGATGACCGCCCGGATCGCCTGCGGAAGAATCACCAACCGCAACGACTGGCTGAAGGTCAGGCCGATCGAGCGGGCAGCCTCGGCCTGACCTGTGTCAACCGCACCAATTCCGCTGCGTACCGCCTCACAGACAAACGCGGCTGTGTAGATGGTGAGCCCAGCGGCCCCGAATATGAAGTAGGAGCCGTTGACGCCCACCTCCGGCAGGCCGAAAGCGAAGGCGAACAGGACGATCGTAAGAGGACAGTTGCGGACCAACGTGACATAGGCGGTGCCCACCGCGCGCAGTGGTGGTACCGGCGACACCCGGAATCCCGCCAGCACGATCCCGAGCACCAGCGCCGCCACGGCGACCAGGGCGCAGATCTTCAATGTTCCCAACAGACCATCGGCATACAGGCCCAGGTTGTCGGTGATGACGCCCATGGTGGCTCCCGGGGTATGTCAGTTCCGGAGAGGTCCTGACGGGGTGCGGTGCTTAGATCACGAACAGGCGGTGAGCGCGGGCAGAGACGGCGTGGCCCTGGCGACCTTGCCCGCGGTGGATTCCCAGGCCCTGGCATAGCGTCCGTCCGCCGACGCCGCGGTCAGCTGCGAGTCGATGAACTGACAGAAAGCGACGTCGCCCTTTTTGATGCCGATGCCGTAGGGCTCGGTGGTGAAGGGTTTGCCAACGAGCTTGAAGGCACCCCCGCCGGCATCGATAAGACCCAGCAGGATGACGTTGTCAGTGGTGACGGCATCGACCTGACCGGTACGCAACGCGTCCGCGCACTTGGAGTAGACGTCGAAGAGCACGATCTTGGAACCGTCGACATAATCCTTGATTTTTTCGGCTGGCGTCGACCCGGAGACGGAACAGACCTTCGCGTTCGCGGCGCGTAGCGATTCCGGTCCGGTGATCGTGGTGTTGTCTTTTTTCACCATGAGGTCCTGACCGGCCTGGTAGTACGGCCCGGCGAAGCTGACGAGCTGCTTGCGCTTGTCATTGATCGTGTAAGTGGCGACGACGAAGTCGACCTTGCCCTGCTGAATCGCCCCCTCGCGCTGGGCCGACGGCGTCTCAACGAAGGTGATGTCGTCCTGCTTGATCCCCAGCCCGGCGGATATGATTTTTGCAATTTCCACGTCAAATCCGGCGACCTTGCTGTCCAGGCCTTTCAGGCCGAACAGGGGCTGGTCGAACTTGGTACCGACGGTGATCTTCCCGGCCGCGGCGAGCCTCGCCATCGTGGTATTGGCCGGGAAGGTTGGTTTGCTCTGGGCACTGGCAGGTGTACCGGTTGTGCTGCCGCTGCTTCCGCAGCTGCTGATGGCGAGCACGACAGCGCCAGCGAGCGTGACCGTCACGAACCGTCGCCGACGTGGGCGCGGCCGGAGCTGATGCTGCTCGATCAGAAAGCGTGGGAACCGCATGGTCGTCCTCCGTGGGGATACGTCAGCTACAGAAGAGGCCGGGATGGCCGGAAGGGGAAAGAGACGATGCCGGCGGGTACGCCGAGATCAGTTGGTGAGAATACGAGCCAGGAAGTCGCGAGCCCGCTGTGTCCGTGGGCTGTCGAAAAAGTTTTCTGGAGCGCCCTCCTCGAGAATGCGACCGTCAGCCATAAATACGATGCGGTCCGCGGCCCGCCGCGCGAACCCCATCTCGTGCGTGACGACCACCATGGTCATGCCGTCACGCGCGAGCCCCGCCATGACGTCGAGCACCTCGGCAATGTACTCCGGGTCAAGCGCCGAAGTGGGCTCGTCAAAAAGAATCGCCTTCGGCTCCATGGCCAGCGCCCGGGCGATCGCCACACGTTGCTGCTGCCCGCCGGAAAGCTGTGCCGGATAACTGCCGGCCTTGGCGCCGACACCCACCCGATCGAGCAGTTCCCGGCCTTGGCGCTCGGCTGCCTCACGCGGGATTCGCTTGACTTTTGTCGGCCCGAGAATGACGTTCTCCAGAGCGGTCTTATGGGCGAATAAGTTAAACGATTGAAAAACCATACCCACCTCGGCCCGGAGCCGCGCGAGCGCGCGGCCCTCCTCGGGCAACGGCTCTCCGTCGATCATTATCCGGCCGGCGTCAATGGTCTCCAACCGGTTGATGCACCGGCACAGCGTCGACTTACCCGATCCGGACGGACCGACGATGACCAGCACCTCGCCGCTGTGCACGGTCAGGCTGATCCCGTGCAACGCCTGAAAAGCACCGAAGAACTTCTCGACGCCGGCCATGACGATCAGGGGTTCTCCCCGCGCGCTCTTCGCCACGTTCAGCCCTTCGGTCGTCAATGTCCAGCAACACTATGGGGTAGTTGGCCCCACTGTGTCGCGGCTATGGGGCAGCTGGCCCCACCGTGTCGCGCCGGTGGTACGGACCGCCCGGAACGGTCACGGGATGGCTGGCGGCGCGGCCAGGTCAACGGTGACAGCCTGGCGACGATGGCACCCCGGCATGGCGCGCGTGCGACAGGAGCGGCGTTACGAATATGTCCCAGCTGGCCCGCCCCCCACATTTCCGACCGATGACGTCGCCGAAGCAGCGTACTGGCACAGAGGCGGCGAACAGGCTGAGGCGGGGCTGGCGGGAAGGTATCCCGAGGGCACGACATCGGACCGGCTCCTTCCCGCCGGGGAACAGCGCCTCCGCCGAAATCGAGACGCTTCGGAGTGCCATCGGACCGGCCAAGGATGCCAGCATCCGCTGATTCGACTCAATGAGATCTTCAAGATTTTTGGGATCTTTCCGTCAAACAATAGACACACAACACATTACCGAATGTGAAACAGAACCTGACCAGCGAAGGCCGCCAGCCCAACGGTTGCTGCCCGCCCTGGGCCAGGACAGGCGTTGGCGCGGTTGACGGCCAGCCCATGTGCCAGAGTTCATTGTGATTCGCCTCGCTCCCGGCCGCGCTTGCCCGGGATGCGACGCGCGTCGTTTCGCTCCTTGCCGGCACAGTGGATGATCGCAGTACCTGGACAGACGAAACCGCAAACCGCTCGTGGAACCCAGCCATTCGATGAGGTGAAGACCCGCCGTGACCAAGCATCGCCGGGGCCCGATACGGGTCAGGCTGAATCGGCGGCCGGCCGTCGCGAATACCGTCCCTGGCCCGCGGCCCCGGGCGGCGCGGCCCCGGGCGCAGGTACTCACGATGCCGGTGGTGGCGATCGCGGCCCTTCTGCTCATCAGCGGCTCCGCCGCCACCTCGCAGGCGGATCCCAGCGCGGGCCCGCAGGCGGGGCCGGCGCGGCAGCCGGCGGATGGCGGCGGTTTCGCGATGCCGGTGGATGCCGGCCCAGCTGGTTCCGGTAGCGCTGGCGCCGCCTCCGCCTCGAGCACACACGCCCTGGCCATGGCCGCGGCCACCGGCGCCACTGGGGTCGTGACGCTCGGTCCCGGCGACAGGGGAATCCCGGACCGGGTGCTCACGGCCTACCGCAAGGCGGCCGAACGGACCGCGCGCGAGCGGCCCGGTTGCCATCTGAGCTGGCCGCTGCTCGCGGGGATCGGCAAGGTCGAATCCGGGCACGCCGCCGGCCACGCCATCAGCACCGATGGCACGGTCACTCCATCGATCATCGGGCTGCCCCTCGACGGCAACGACGGACGCGCTCTGATCCTGGACACCGACGATGGTGGCTGGGACGGTGACAAGCTCTTCGACCGTGCCGTCGGCCCCATGCAGTTCATCCCCTCGACCTGGCGGGTATCCGGCCGGGACGGGAACAGCGACGGCACGCGGGACCCGAACAACATCGACGACGCGGCCCTCGCCACCGCGGGCTACCTGTGCGCGTACAACCGCGACCTGACCAACCCGGCACAGCTCCAGTCGGCGGTCCTCGCGTACAACCCGTCGGACGACTACGTCCGGGCGGTCCTGGCGTGGACGGATGGCTACAACGACAGCGGA
>NZ_CAKJTL010000182.1:55489-57802 GCF_917627385.1 Protofrankia sp. CiT1 | reverse complement strand
ACGGGCACCACGGGTCGGACGCTGCCGCGCAGGGTGGCCGGGAGTACGCCGGCACGTTGATCCGCCGCGCCGGCGGCGTCCGCTACGAACACGACGCCCAGGGCCGGGTGACGCTACGCCAGCAGAAACGACTGTCGGCGAAGCCGCGTACCTGGCGCTACAGCTGGGACGCCGAGGACCGGCTGACCGGTGTGACGACCCCGGATGGCCAGCGCTGGCGCTACGCCTATGACCCGTTCGGCCGGCGGATCACCAAGCAGCTCCTCAGCGACGACAATGCAACCGTGGTCGAACGGGTCGACTTCACCTGGGACGGCGTCGTCCTTGCCGAACAGAGCAGCCTGACCGGGGATGACCCGACGGCCCGTGTCACCACCTGGGACTGGGAACCCGGCGGTTTCCGCCCCCTCACCCAGTCCGACCGCCACCCGTTCCCCGGTGCCCCAGGCGACAAAACCAGCGGCGACCGTGATGACGCTGGCAGGGACGGTGGCGACCGGGCCGAGCAAGAGTGGTTCGACGCCAAGTTCCACGCCATCATCACCGACCTCGTCGGTACCCCCACCGAACTGATCAACCCCGACGGCGACCTTGCCTGGCAGGCCCGGACCACCCTGTGGGGCGCCAGCCCGCCACCGGCCGCCGGTGACCTCGACTGTCCGCTACGTTTCCCCGGCCAGTACCACGACCCCGAAACCGGCCTGCACTACAACTATCACCGCTACTACGACCCGCTTATCACGAGCTACCACAGTTGTGACCCTCTGGGCTTGGATGGCGGGGACCAACCGCAGGGGTACGTGCCGAATCCGCTGTCTTGGATTGACCCGTTTGGATTGACGTATAATAGGCCAAATCACGCTGGCACTATAGTTAACCAAGATGGAGTTCGGGTGGTCATTCATACAAGGGATCATCCGCCGCCGCATGCGCATGTGATCGGTCGGGGCGATGAAACGCGCATTGGGCAAAATGGAAAGCCGATACTTGATGATCCGAAACTGTCGAGCGAGCAGCAAAAGGTGATTAACGAAAACATAGGTAAAATTCGTGGCTCAATTCGAGAATCGATGCGGTTATTTAGAGAAGGTCGGAAATGAGTATTTCCGCCTTGCCTGATCCACTCGTCAGGGCTCTCGGCGACCTCGCTTCATTGCTGTCAGTAGATATTTCTGTATCGGACCTCACGGACGAGCACCAGCGCTTCGCTTTGTATAGTCAGGTGGTCGCCTCCGACCACTTAAATATATCGCTGTTTGCTGTCCTATGTGCGGCGTTGAGGGTCGATCCGGACCGTGTTATGGCTAGCGGGACGGCGGGCCTTCTACTTACCGTGGATGCGCCGGACCATGTTATAGATGCCATCCGTGAGGTCGTCGGCGACTCCGTTTTTGTAAATTGCCGGATACGGGAGATTGAGATCTTCCGACAGTTGGCCGACGGTAACGTGTCTGTGCACGCTTTAGCCGGCTTGGATGGAGCTAGCGGCTGGCTGGAGGAGGCGTTGGCAAACAGATCGGAGTCGCTGGAGGTGCTGGAATATCTGGCGAAAAAGGCAACCCGGCGAGTGGCGCGTCGCATCGCTGGAGATCGACTCAGATTGTTGCGGGCACAAGCAAACTAGATTCTTGATGCGGGCACTGCACGCGGGTGGCCGCAATAGCCGTGCAATAAGAAATACTCTTGTGGAGTAGGTCATATAGCAAAAATGATGATTCCGATCAATCTGGACATTTTGATCAGAAATTGTGACCTATATCATGACTATGATACGGGATCAAATGTTAACGTACGGCCATTGTTGCGTCACGAACGCGGAGAGGAGTCGATTGGTAGGTAGCGACTACTCGATGTGATCCTGTGCAGGAGATGGAGGATTGTGCCCCTACGGGGGAGATGTCACATCACCTCAAGCTGCGTTAGGTGACGACTGTCGTGATGAGCGTTGAGGAAAAGGCGGTGTAAGAGACCTCTTCGCAGTAGGCCGGAAACCGTGTTCGATCGGTTACCGGCCAGAGGGCCTCCATGGCAGCATGACGTAGCTACGGGCAGCACATACACGATGTTCGACCGCGGAATGCCGTTGACGGCAGTTACTTTCGACAAGTAATCCGATACAAAATCTGGCCAAGCGCAAAGAGTCGACAACGGACCTGAAGTGCACTGTCCACGAAAGTGGGAACCCTCCAGCGCTCGCGGCCGGCAGGGAGCATCGGTAGATCCAACAGTCTAGAGGCAACTCCATCGCGGTGAACTACAGTGGACTGTAGTTCCGGGGCGAGGAGTGAGATGGCCAGTGCGGGGTTTGTCGGG
>NZ_CAKJTL010000182.1:40375-54928 GCF_917627385.1 Protofrankia sp. CiT1 | reverse complement strand
GAGATGGCCAGTGCGGGGTTTGTCGGGCGGGCGGCCGAGCTTGCGCGGCTCGACGCGCTGTTCGGGCGGGTGGGGGACGTGCGCCGTGACCTGCCGGGCGTGGCGGTGCTGCTGCGTGGCCGGCGTCGGGTCGGCAAGTCGCGGCTCGTCGAGGTGTTCTGCGAGCGGGCCGGCCTGCCGTTCGTGTTCTTCCAGGCGAGCCAGGGCGCCGATCCCGCGGCTGAGCGGGCGGCGTTCGCCGCGGCTGTACTCGAGTCCGACATCCCGGGCCGGGAACTGTTCGAGGGAGGTACGGTCCTGCCGACATGGGCGGCGTTGTTCCGCCAGCTTGCGGCGGCGCTGCCCGCCGACGCCCCGAGCATCGTGGTCATCGACGAGCTGCCCTGGCTGATCGAAACCGACTCGGCGTTGGAAGGAGCCCTGCAGACGGCGTGGGACTCGCTGCTCTCACGGAAACCGGTCCTGCTCGTCCTGATCGGCTCCGACCTGGCGATGATGGAGCGGCTTGACGACTACCGGCGACCGTTCCACCAGCGCGGCACAGTCATGGTGCTGCCTCCGCTGAACCCCGCCGAGGTCGGCGCCATGATTGGCTTGCCGGCCGCTGAAGCCATCGACGCATACCTGATCACTGGCGGCCTGCCGCTGATCTGCCAGGAATGGGGCAGCGGCCAGTCGGTCGAGAGCTTCCTCGCCGTCTCCCTCGCCGATCCGACGTCGGCGCTGCTCGTCTCGGGGGAACGCTCGCTTGCCGCCGAGTTCCCCGGTTATGTCCAGGCCCGGAGCGTGCTGGCCGCGATCGGACATGGCGAACGCACGTGGAGCGGCATCCGGGCAGCGTCCGCAAGCGCGGAGCCGATGGCTGCGAGTTCGCTGACGAACGCGCTGCGTCTGCTGGAAGCCAAGCGGGTGGTCGCCGTCGACACCCCGCTCTCCACCAAGCCTGCCGAGAAGGAGCGTCGTTACCGGGTAGCCGACCCCTATCTTCGGTTTTATCTCGCCTACCTTGCCGCCGGCCTGCCGCTGGTCGAACGCGGACGAGGTGATCTGCTGCTACGGCGGGTGCACCGTTCCTGGACCACGTGGCGTGGCCGGGCCGTCGAGCCGGTGGTGCGGGAGGCCTTGCTGCGCATTGCCCCCGAGCTCGGCTGGCCCGAGGCGGAAGCTGTCGGTGGATGGTGGAACCGGCAGAACAACCCCGAGATTGACCTGGTCGGGGCCGACCGTACGGGCGCCGCCAACCGGATAATCTTCGCGGGTAGCATCAAATGGCAGACAGCGAAGCCTTTCGACCAACGCGACCATGCCGCTCTGATACGAGACGTCGCGGCGGTGCCGGGCGTCGACCTGGGTACGAAGCTGCTTGCCGTCAGCCGGACCGGCGTCGCCGCCGATCTGCCATTGCGGTCGGTCGGCCCGGACGAGCTCATGACTGCCTGGCGATGACATGCTGGCAGGCGGTGCGGTGGGCCGCGAGCTGTTGTCGGAGATGACCGCGGACGCGGTGGCGATGGGTATGTACGCGTCACCGGCGCCTACCGACACCGGTGACGCGGCCTGATCGTGCCGGCCCAGGTGTGGGACGTTGACTACCAGTTGCTCTCACAGACCGTGACAGGCGGTGGCCGGGAACGGGTTGGAAGGCCAGGCTGCTGCAATGCCGTGACTACAGCCACAGCCCGAATGGTTATGTCACCGAGGTCGACGACATGCTCGTCGGTCTATGCCGTGCGACCCCCAAGAGATCTTTGGCTGCCTCAGTGAGGACCCAGCGGGCGGCTCGGCCCGTACCTCCAGGTTCCACCAGTTCCAGGCGCCGGAGCCGCTGGAGCTCCTCGCGTATTGTCCGGTCGGACATTCCCGGATTGACGTTCGTTGCTGCAATAAGATCACGTAGGGGAAGGGATGTGCCGGCAGCCAGAAGTTCCTGTAGTACGGCCATGCCTTCTCGGGAGACGCCGCGATCCCGAAGATGCGCCGGCACGGCGCCGCGGCGGTGGAACGTCACCAGCACACTCGTTCCCGTATCGATGATCGTCGGTGGGAGGATCCTGGTCGCCTCCACTATTCTGATCATACGTTGGATGCCGCTGCCAAGGCTGTCGACGACGCCGCGGCGGTAGAGGGCGCCAGCGATCAGTGGATTCCACGGCTGGGACTCGTGCGGTCGCAGGAGGTCGTCGACGGACAGGCCGAAATGCAGGCCGCCGATACTCGCGACCTCGACTCGGTCGTCGTAGATGAAAACACTGATCGACCCGGCAGCGGTGCTGTACTCGCGGTGCGAAATGGCGTTGGCCAGTGCCTCCCGCAACGCCAGCACTGGGATCTCTGGCTGGTCATGGCGGATCATGCTGGTAGGGTCCAAGCGTGTCGCGACCGGCAGGTGGGTCCGGCAGAATTCCTCGGCTTGGCGCAACAGCGTGAAGGCATTGCCGTGTAGTTGGCGTTCGTCGGCGATGGATTCGCCACGAATGGTCCCGTGGAAACGGGCGAGTTTGACCAGGCACTGGGGATAGTCGGGGAGTAGTCGTTCGCTCCTGCCGAACAGGACCGCACCAGCGTTGAGGATGCGTTCACCCTTGACCAGGCCGAGGCCGCGCAGCAGGTCGAGGGGGTCACGGCTGAGCGGTTCGCTGACCCGCCCCCGGCGGACCGCATCGTCGAGCGCCCGTGCGATTTCCGCGTGGTCGAGGTCGTCGGGTGCCAGAGCGGCTGGCTCGATCTCCCACCGGTCGGATGTGTGCATCTGTTCGAGGAACAGCCGCTCGTACTCTTCACGGGACATGACGGCCGTGACCGCGCCGATTCTCTTGTAGGCGACACCTTTGTACCGGTAAGGCCGATACCGGCCCTGTGGGACTGCCACCACGATTACTTCCCGGCCTTCCGCGACGGTTACTCTCTCCATGGTCGGCATGATCTCGGGATCAAACGGCGCCAGCGCCGCATGAAGTTTCTCCAGCGTTTCGTCGGTGACCTGCTGACCCACGATGTGGCCGTCTGGACGGACACCGAACAGCACCCGACCGCCGTGCAGGTTTACCATCCCACATAGCGTGCGGGCTGCCGCCGTTCGCTGGCCCGTCGACTCCTTGAATTCCTGGTGATCAGATTCGCCCTCGGATGCTCACCTGGCAATCTGATCAGTAGCCACCGGCTCGGGTATCGAAGTCACAGTGGATCACATTACCTGTAGCTGTCGCGTTCGATATAAGGATCTTCTGGGGTGGATGCAGTTTCTTGATCATTTTCGGCATGTCCTTCCAGCCAATGTGTCGCCGACTATCGTGTGATCTACGAGGTGCATGACGACGTCCTGCTCGGCCTCGTTGTCCCTGTCGCCCACCGTCACGGGGTCTACCACCGGATCTGATTTCGCATGTCCGTCCCGGATATCGGCCGCGAAGCCGGCGCACGGGATGATCTTTTGTCGCTACAGCGCCAGGACCCCGGCGTAGCCCTCGCGCTACGTCTGCGACCAGCCACGCGGGGATCTCGCCGACCCGGCTCTAGAGGTCGACGCGGTCGAGGGTGGCGACCTGGGTGACATTGGCCACCGAATCCTTCGGGATGCCGGTCACGGCCGCCGGCAGGAACACGTTGCCCGGCATCGCGGCCAGTCGCAGATTCCTCGTCGCGGTCACCACGACGATGGTGCGCAGTCTGCTGCGGTTGAAGGGGGCGGCCGCCTGCACGACCACGACCGGCCGGCGTAATGCCGGCGCCGACCCGCGGGGCTCGCCGAGGTCGGCCCACCACAGGTCCCCTCGGCCTTATCGCCAACGCGCTGTGCGATCCGCTGCTGCGTCTGGCGGACGCCGCCGCTTATTGATGATCGGCGCGGGTTTGTCGTTGGGTACGGTTTTGGACCGGATAAGCGTACCCAACGACAAACTGTTCAGAAGAGAGTTGGCGGCCCGGTCGGTATCGGCTGAGGCAGCGCATCGAGTTCGGGCAGGCGCACCCGTACGTTGTCATGGAAGCGGCGCGCGAGTTGTGGTGCGTCGGCGTTGTCCGGGGTGTGAATAAAGACAGTGGGTGAACGGCCCTCACGCAACCATTCGACGACAATGTCAATCCAACGCTGCCAGCCTTCGATCGTCCGTGCGGAAGCGTCGCGGCCGAGGTAGCGGATGATCGGCCGGTCGGTCAACGCGAGCGATCGGAGCGGCACGCGCGGCTTCTTGGTCCATGCGTCTCGTTCAGCGTCGCTCTGTGGTGGACTTTGAAATAATACGGTGGTGTCGAACGGAATCCATTCGGCGGCTGCGGTGGCAAGTGCTCCTTCGAGAAGTCGCGCCGCGCGGGGGTCGTTGAAGAATGCGGGGTGGCGGACCTCCACAGCGTACCGGTGGGACCTGGTGAGCTGGCGCAGAAAGCGGGCAAGTATGGGGACGTCGGCGGGGGTAAACGATCCTGGAAGCTGTATCCAGAGGGCGTGGGCCCGTGGGCCGAGTGGCTCGATCGCTTCCAGGAAGGCGTGCAGCACCTCGTCAACGTCCGTAAGACGGCGTTCATGCGTGATAATTTTCGGCATTTTGATCACGAATCGAAAGTCGGTGTCGGTCTGCCGTGCCCACGAGGCTACGGTGCTTTTGGTCGGCGTTGCATAGAACGTTGTATTCCCTTCGACCGCGTTGCACCAACTGGCGTAGTGTTGCAGGCGTTCGTGGGACGGGAGCGGGTGCGCCAGAAAGCGTCCTTGCCAAGACGTGTGCGTCCACATCGCGCATCCCACATGACAACGCATGCCCCAAGCCCCCATGAAAAAATCCGCCCGAAAAGCTGGACCCAAGCTTGCCCGCCAAGCCGTGCCCGCGTCACATGTACCGTACCGGTGTCGTCTATCAACCACTCCACTGGCCCATGTTCGCGGCATGTCATCCGGCCAAGCTCACGAATCCCACCCGGCTGGAGTACTGGGAACGCGCCTGGCTCGCCCGGTTCCGCGCGCTCTACGCCGCGCACCGCGATCTGTCCACGGCCTGGGCCGCCGTCCGGGACAGCCCCGGCCTGGACTGGACACCGACGCCCGGCTGACCGCGGCCTACATCAGCTGGGACCACGCGATCGACGACCGTTGGCGCGGGGGTCAGTTCTCGTGCGTCAATGCCTACCTCGGGACGAGGGGGTTCTGGATGACCAGGGCCGGGAAGCGTCCGAAGCCGCGGTCGGCGCTCCACAACGTCCGAACACCGTTTGCGTGGCACAGGGCGGCTATCCGGGCGTCATGGACCATCGGACCCCGCACTTTTCCGGATTCGATCATGGATCGTAGTGTCGGCCAGTACGTCACTCCTTCATGGAGCAACGTCAGCGACGGTGAGCCGAGCCACGCCTCCACCTGTGCTATGGCCTCGGCTGGGCTGCTGGGCGGATCGTAGATACGCGCGTGCGTCACAATCGAGTAGAACTCGTGTACGCACGGCCATGGAATCGCCCACGTAGCCGGCGACTCGGCGAGGTCGCGGACGGCGGCAGCCGCTGGTTCGTGGAACGGCGAGTCCCGCCGGTGCGCATGGACGAGGATGTTCGTGTCGACCGCAATCATGCACGGTCACCGTAGATTGCCGCACGCACTTCGTCCCAGCCACTGTCGCGGAACTCCGGGCGCAGGCCGTTGCCGTTCACCGACGCGTCCGGCAACCGAAACTGGGACGCCGAGCGGCGCCGTCCAAGGGCGGCGCGCAGCCCTTCCTCGACGAGGTTCCGCAGCGTGGTGCCTTCAGCGCGGGCCACGTCCTGTGCCTCGCGCACCAGCACCTCTGGCAAGTCCACGGTCGTCTTCATACTGCTAACCGTACCTCCGCTGCCGTACTCCCGTACTTCCGTACCGTGAATCGGCCGTACTGCGAATCGGCCATACCGCTGTACGGTGTGTCACCGTTGGTGATCTTGGCATGGCCATTGGTTTCTTATCGGGCGACCGGATCACGCGCTGGCGGGTGTGGGGCTGCCGAACGGCGAGGTGGCGGGCCCTGTCGTCAATGAGTCGCGAAGAGTTGTTGTAGCTAGCCGAAATTCTCTGGATACTGAGGGTTCATCCTGAGTGTGCGGGATGGGCCGTTGCTTCCAGAGGGAGGTCGTTGCATGGGCGTGCTGTTTCCGTCCGAGGACAGGCTGCCGATGTATCCGCGCACTGGTCTTGCACCCGAGGTGCCGGCGGGAACCGTGCGGCCGTGGGGGGTGCGGCGGATGGAGCCGCACAGGGCGCGTGGCGAGGCGGCCGGGCCGAGGGTGGTGCGGGTGGATCTCGACCCGGTGACCCAGACCGCTGTCTGTTACGACGCCGATGGCCATGTGCTCGACACGGGCAGGCACAGCAGGGCCTACCAGGGCACGGAGCGCTCGACCGCGACCGAAGGCAGCCGGGGTGATGGCCAGCACGGGGATCCGGACACGGACTTCGCGCAGGACTCGAACCCGGTGGACTGAGCGGTGTCGGATCAGCGGCCTGTGCTGGTCGTGACCCAGCTCGACGACCCGACCGCCGATCTGGTGGTCGCCGCGCTGAACGAGCGGAATGTACCGGTAGTGCGGTTCGACACCGCTGACTTCCCCACGCATCTGTCGTTCGCGGCGACGGTAGGCGCGGGGGACACCCGTGATGACCGCGGTGCCTTTGGTGGAATTTATAATCTTGATAACTATTGTCATATTGATGGCGTTGGCGGCTGGCTGCGGGCACGCTCCCGGACGGTGTTGCTCTCGGCTGTGCGCTCGTTGTACTACCGTCGCCCGAGTGCGTTTGTTTTTCCGGAAATGGCCCCGCAGGATCGGGCCTTCGCGATATTGCAGGCCCGTTACGGGCTCGGCGGGGTCCTGACCTCGTTGCCGGGTTGTCTGTACGTCAATCATCCCCATCGGATCGCCGACGCGGAGCTTAAACCGGCACAGCTGGCCGTTGCCGCGGAGGTCGGCTTCACGGTGCCGCCGACGTTGGTGACCAATGACCCGGCGGCCGCGCGGGCGTTCGCCGGTGCGGTCGGTCCGGTAGTGTACAAGCCGCTGCGGCTGCTGCCCTATGCCGACGCGGAGGGCCAGACGCGGACGGTGTGGGTACGGGAGGTGGACGCCGCTGACTTCGACGAGACGATGCGGCATACTGTCCATTTGGTCCAGGCTAAAGTCGAAAAAGCAGCGGATATCCGGGTTACGGTGATTGGTCGAGAGGTGTTCGCGGTCAGAATTGACGGCGAGCACCTTGACTGGCGTCGCGATTACAGTACGCTACAGTATACTGTGATGGATATTCCGGATCATGTGATCCGGGCGGTACGCGCCTACCTGGAGCGGTTCGGGCTGATGTTCGGCGCGTTTGACTTCGCGTTGGACGCGAACGATGTTCTTGTTTTTCTGGAATGTAATCCCA
This sequence comes from Protofrankia sp. CiT1, assembly GCF_917627385.1. GTDB lineage: Bacteria > Actinomycetota > Actinomycetes > Frankiales > Frankiaceae > Protofrankia. The sequence goes on along the minus strand of NZ_CAKJTL010000182.1, from coordinate 47,553 downwards.
ACGGCCAGTGGGCGTGGCTGGAGGAAGAGCATGCCGGTCTGCCGATGACGGCGGCACTCGCCGATCTTCTGGCGAGAGGATGCGTTGATGGCCGCTGATACAAAACTGCCGACCGGCGATATCGGCAGCCGGTTGGTCATGCTCGCCGATGCGCTGACGGCGCGCGGGGATCTGCGATCGAAGCCCTGGCGGGATGCGTTTCTGGCGACACCACGGCATGTTTTTCTGCCCAGATTCTACCGGAAAATCAGTAACAGCCCGCCCACGTACACCCCTGTTATCGCTGATTCGCTGGGCGACCAGGAATGGTTTGATCTGGTGTATACGGATGAGACCTGGATAACGCAGATTTCGGGTAACGACGACCTGTGGGCGCCCACGCCCCAGGTCCAGCTCGGGATGCCGACCAGCTCATCCACCATGCCGTGCCTGGTGACACGGATGCTGGAGGACCTCGACGTCCAGGACGGGCACCGCGTCCTGGAGATCGGCACTGGCACCGGCTATTCCACGGCGTTGCTCTGCCACCGGTTGGGCGACGCGGGCGTGGTCTCGATCGAGTACGACGATGCCGTGGCCGGCCGCGCCGCTGCCGTGCTTGCCAACATGGGCTACCGTCCGACCCTGCTGGTGGCGGACGGTGCTGCCGGCTATCCGGGCATGGCCCCTTACGATCGCATTATCACGACATGTTCCTTTACGCATGTCTCCTACTTCTGGGTGGAACAGGCCCGGCCCGGCGCGAAGATTTTTGTGATTTTTTCGGGTAGCGTGAAGGGCGGCACGTCGGTCCTGCTGGAGATACGAGAGGACGGCACCGCCAGTGGTTTTCTCGACGCGCGCCCGCTGTTTTTCATGGTATCGCGCCCACAGCTGCCCGCCGCGCTACCGATGTTCGTCATTCCCGAGCGCGATCCGTCCCGGGAACGGACCAGCAATCTCGACCCAGCGGTCTTCAACGACGCGACCTTCCGTTTTCTCCTCCAGATGCGTATCCCTGACCTGTCCTTCATCGGGCTTTTTGGCGGCGCGGAGCGTGATGCTTTTTTCCGGACTTCCGACCCTGATCGTTTCTGTGTCGCCCGGATCCACGATGACGGCACGCTTCGTGTACACGACTATGGAGCCAACCCAGTCTGGTCGATCGTCGAGGACACCCTGCACGGCTGGGATGCCCTCGGCCGTCCCGGGTGCAACAGGTTCCTGCTCACGGTCACCCCTGATGAGCAGACCCTCACGATTCCCGGTACCAGCCTGTGCTGGCGGATACCCGTACCTGTCCGGACAGCGGCTTGGCACGCATAGGGCCACCGCCGCTATGCGGTACCTACCGGGCGCTATGTCCATACCTACCGGGCGAGACCTACCGGGCGAGCTGCACCAAGGCCGTGGCATGGCCGGTGGAGAGGTGACCGCGGCCGGGTGGGGCGGCGAAGAACTGGTCGGGCTCGAGCTTGAAGCCATGCTCGCGTGCCAGCACCGGGGAGGTGGGGGTGAGCAGCAGCCGGGCGCCGCTGCTCATGATCTCACTGACGACCCGGGCGAGGGATCGGCGTTGACCGGTGAGGATCAGTGCCGCGTCACCGCAGAGCACGAGCGCCTGCCGGCCGAGTGACCCGGGGCTTGCGATGTCCTGCAACAACGTGGGGCCGTCGGCGAAGTTGACCTGCGTCGGGATCAGGGTGATCTGATCGCAGTCGTCGACGACGACGGCGTACCGCTGGTCACCGAAAGCTTCGGCCTCGGCCCGCAGCTCGGTGTCCTTCAGTGTTGTCCCGGTCATGATCCGGACGTCGTCGTCCTCAACGAGTGCGGGCAGCGGTGAGCGCGGCGGGGCGATGATCAGTACGCCGACGCCCATCCGCCGCAGCCCGCGGGCCACGGCCGCGGCCGCGGCCGTCCGTCCGGAACCAGCCGGGCCGGAGACGAGCAGCAGCTGTGGCCCGGTGCCGAAGAAGTCCATGCCCACGGTGTCCGCATCTGGGCCGCCCACGCCGAGCGGGAGCCAGGTTCCAGATGGAGGCGAGTCAGGCACCCGCAGATCGTCGATGGTGACCTGGGTGGGCAGCGCGGGGAACGCGTGTGGCAGCCCGGCTGCGGTCGGCTCGATGCCGGAAAATCGGGCTGCGACCTGGGCGATCAGTGTGTCGGCGTCAACGTCCGGGCGGCAGATCTGGATGTGTGTCCCGGTGGCGGCGTCCACGGCTCGGCCGGGCATTTCCGGTGGGCTCGCCGTTCTGGACGCCAGGTGTGCCCGGCGTAGTTCCTCCTTGCCGAACGGCAGGAGCAGGCGTCGGTTGAACAGCGTCGCCACCCTGCTGGTGAACAGCTCCTGACCGCCGAGCGGCACGATGTGCACGCCGAGCGGCGGCCCGGACAGGGTCACCTCGCGCAACGTCGTCAGCAACGATGTTTCCTGGAATGCCGGGTCAGCGCGGTTCTCGAACCGTTCCCAGCCGTCGACCACGACGACGAGCCACGGATCCCGCTGCCCGCCGGCTGCCGCCCCGCCGTCCGATCGCCTGAACTGGCGCCGGCCGACCTCCTCGTTCAGCCAGGTGATGAACCTGCGGATACGGTCCGGCTCGCTGCCGGCGATCACCGCGCCGCAGTGCGGCAAGCCCGCGTAGGCCGCCAGCCCCGCCGGCTGGTGCTCGATGACGTACACCTGCGCCTGATCGGGCCGGAAGCGTGACGCCAGACTTGTGATCAATGTTCGGGCCAACGTCGTGCGGCCCTGCTGCGGCCCGCCGGCCGCCAGCAGCCTGTCGTGCCCGGCGAGATCAAGCGCCACCGGCGGCTGGGCCTGCGCGTCGGGTACGTCGGCGAGACCGTACGGGACGGCCGTCGCGGATGCTTCCTCGGTGGCCCAGGCCGCGAGGCCGTCGAGTGTCAGGTCCGCGGGCAGCGGCGGTAGCAACGGCCGCGGCGGCGCCGGGCGGCCCAGCCTGCGGGCGGCGGCCTCGATCGCGCGGACGGTGCGGGCCTGGTCGGTGGCCGCACCGCCGCGCTCGGTCGGTTCCTCGGGCCGCGCGGTGCCGAGCGCGGCCCAGTCCACGATCCGGATGCGGGCGGGGCGTGCCCCGCCGACGGGTGGCGGGGCACCCAGGTAGCCGGATTGGAACAGGCGTGGGGTCCGCGTCTCGTCCTTCGTGCACAGGATCATGCCGCGGCCACGCAGCCGGCCGGGGATGGCCGCGGCATCCGGTACGCCCAGGACCTCGACGCTGTCGGCCGGTTCGTTCTGCCGTAGCGTGATCCGAAGATCGATGTTGTTCTTCAGCTCGGCCGACAGCTTGCCCTGTAGCGACTGGGTGGCCAGCACTAGGTGCATGCCGAGCGACCGGCCCTTGGCCGCGACGTTGACCAGTGCTCGCAGGAAGTCCGGGGATGTCTCCAGCACCCGCGCGAACTCGTCGAAGATCATCACAAGGCGGGGGAGCGCGGGCAGCCCAGGCGCGGAGCGCAGAGCTTTCCAGTACTCGTCGATCTCGCCGCCGTAGCGGGCGAGCAGGGACTCCCGGCGGTTCACCTCCGCCCGTACCGAGGCGAGGACCCGGTCGGCCGCGGCCTGGTCGAAGACGTCCGCCGGCGTCTCGCCGGTGGAGCGGATGAGCGCGACGACATGCGGGCAGCGCTCGAACGGGAGGAACGCGCTGCCGCCCTTGAAGTCGACGAGGACAAGGTTCAGCTCGTCGGGAGTGTTGGCCAGCAGCAGCGACGTGACGAGCGTCTGCAGCAGGATGCTCTTGCCGGCGCCGGTGGCACCACCGAGCATCGTGTGCGGACCCTGTCCGGCGAGGTCGACGGTGACCGGCCCGTCCCCATCCGCGCCGAGGAGCACCCGGGTGGTCGGCCCCGGCTGGTCCGCCCACAGGGCGAGCACGTCGTCCGCGGATGCCATCCCCACGCCGACAAGGTCGAGAAAACGCACCGGGTACGGGATGGCTGTCTCCGCGTTGCCCAGCGACAGCCGGTCACGTAGCGGTGCGACGGCTCGTGCGAGCCAGCCCGCCTCGCCGGGGTCGATGCCCTCCTGGCGGCCGACCGCGGCCCGCTCGCCACGGCGGTGGGTGAGCCGGACGGCACCGCTGTCGTCGACCTGGCATTCGGCGCGGCACTCGTTCATGCCGTGCCGGTCGACGGCGATCACGTACACGCCCGCCTCCGGCCCGTCCCGCAGGATCGCCTTCATACCCGGCAGGTTGCGCAGCGCGAGCGCGCCGTCGAGCAGGACGACGACGTCCTCGGCGAAGCGGACGTTGCTGGCGCCACGGCGTTCGGCGGACCGGATGGTGATCAGATCCCGGAGCTCGGCGATCCGGCTTGCCCGGGTCGCCTCGGTGTTGCCGACCCAGCAGGGCACCGGGCCCGCGTCACCGGTGGCGACATGCGGTAGCCAGGTGGCCCAGGCCAGGTGGTCACGGCTGCTTGATGTGATCAGGACGATCCGCAGGTCGTCAGGGCTGCGGAGCACGCCGAGCTGAAGCACCAGCCACCGGGCCAGCGCATCCGCCGGGCCGCTCGGGCCGGTGACGCCGAGTACACCCACGGCGCGCAGGTCAACCGTCAGCGGCACGCCACGCAGGGCCGGCTCGGTGAACCCGTCCCACCGTTCGCCGCGCAGGTCGATCGACGCGGGTTCGCCGGTGGTGCCCACCCGTAGTCGCAGGCCGTCGGGAGAGTCGGCGTTGCGCGGCCACACGCCGCGGCTGGCTCCGGTCGCGGCGAGGGTGAGATCGAGCTGGTCGGGTGCCTGCGCACGGCGGGCGCTCTCCTCGGTGGCCGCCGCCGTCGCGATGGTACGTAGTGCCTGGGCTTTCTCCGTTTCGAAGCGCCGGTCGTCGGCGGCGCGCTGCCTGCGGCCCACCACCTGGTTGCCGATGACGCTGACAGGACCGAGCAGGCACATCGCCAACACGACGGGGTTACGCATGGCCAGGAAAAGGACTCCACCGATCACGACCGGCAACAGCGCGGGGAGCCAGACGGCGCTTCGGGAGGCGGTATGACGAGCGGGTGCCGCCGGCAGCTCCACCTCGGCCCGCCTGATGTCGGGTGTCGCCGCGAAGGCACGGTCGAAGTCGAGGTGACCGTCCCGGCTGCGTGTCGTCGACAGCGGTGAACGCGGCAACGGCACCCACTCCATGCGGTCGGTACCGATCTCGAGGATGGCGCCGGCCGCAAGGGGAGCAGGCCCGGCCATGGGTCCGTCATCGACCAGGGTGCCGTTGCTCGAATCGAGATCTTCCACCGTCACTGTGGCGTCCTGGCACACTGTGAGCGCCGCGTGCCGGCGGGAGACCTCGTTGCAGGTGAGCACGATCCGCGCCTGCGGGTCCCGGCCCACCAGATGGCATCCTTGATCGAGCCAGACGACTAGGCCGGCGTCGTGCCCGTCGAGTATCCGCAGCGCGCCGACGATGCCGGGCGCAACAGCCCGCGGCTGCGGGCCCGACACGCCGACGCTGATCGTCGCGCCGTGCACCAGCGGGCTGTCGACGACGCTCCCAGCGGGGTCGAGCGGTCGGTCGCCGACGAAGCAAAGGCGGTTCCCCACCGGTATCGGCAGCGCGTTGAGCACGGAGCCGACCCCCGTCTCCGGATCGGCTGAAATCTCCACGTCACACCGGGTATCCGTACCGGGGTCGTGCACACTCAGCCTGATGATCATTTTCTGCGTCGCTCCCGAGCGCGTCCGGCATCACCACTGACAGGCATAATCACAGCAGGAAATCATCATTGACATGGCACTGACCGGTTTGCGCAGCGCAACAGCGCTGACGACCGTTGATGAGGATGACAAAGAGCGTCCGGCATTGCCCTGCGCTGAGGTATCTGTGCCAGAATCGCGCATGGCAAACTTACCCAGGTCGGTCGAGGATCTCACTCCCGCGATGCTGACCGCTCTGCTGCGTGAGGCCCATCCGACGGTCGTGGTCGACGGGGTTGATCTGATCGGGGCAGCCCGGGTTGGTGTCGCCACGGCTACCGGCGAGAAGGCGTCGACCGCGGATCGCCTGACGCTCGGGCTACGGTACGCCCCGGGACGTGACGCCGGGCTGCCGCCACGGATGTTTCTCAAGACCCTGCTGGTCAGTGGGGATGAGCAGGGCCTGCCGCGGGCCGCGCCGGCCATGTACCGCACCGAGATCGGCTTCTATCGGCAGGTCCGCACCCGACTGGACGTGGAGGCACCCCGGCTGTTCGCCGGTGAGCTCGACGAGGAGACCGGGCAGTTCGTGGTGCTGATCGAGGATCTTTCGCTGCGGGGAGCGACATACCCCAACGCGCTCGGATCGCTGAGTTCTGACCAGGTCGCCGCACTGCTCGCCGAGCTCGCCAAGGTCCACGCTCACTACTGGTCAAGTCCTGGTCTTCAGCAGGCCTTCCCATGGCTGGAGACACCGGGCTCGGGGGAAACCACGGAGTTCTTCCGAAGCACCGGCCGACGAATCTTCGACAAGCAGCTGAAGCTCGACTGGAAAGCCGAGATCGTGGCTGCGCTGGGGCGTCCGAACGATGAGCTCTGGGCGGCGCTGTGGAAGCTTGAAGATCTTATGGAGAAAGAACCGCGGTGCCTGCTGCACGGCGATGCTCATGTCGCCAACACCTATCTGCTGCCGACGGGGGGCGGCCTGCTGGACTGGCAGTTCTGCAAGGCTGGCAACTGGGCGCACGATGTTTCCTACCTGATCGTGACCGCACTCGACTCCGAGCGGCGGCGGGCCCTTGAGCGGGATCTCATCGCCGGCTATCTGGACGAGCTCGGTCGCCACGGTGTCGTGCCCCCCAGTGCCGATGACGCCTGGCTGCTGTACCGGCAGAACATCGTTTGGGGGGTGGTGGTGGGCTGGGTGATGACACCTCCCACCCATCACGGCCCAGCCCTGATCAGCGCCAACCTGCGACGGTGTGTCACGGCCGCCGCCGACCTCGGGTCCTTCGACGCTGTCGCCTGACCACGGACGCCTGACCACGGCCGCCTGACCACGGACGCCGTCAGCGGTGTCCCGGGCATCGCTGAGCTGATCAGCGGCCGGTGGGCCTGTCGGCCGTGGCGTCCGTGGCGGTGCTGTCGGCCGGCAGAGCGGGGGAGTCGACCGGGCCGGGGGCTTGGCCGAGCCGGGATGACGGGGCTGCCAGCATCCCGGACATGGCCTCGATCAGGTCTGTAA
>NZ_CAKJTL010000182.1:0-40101 GCF_917627385.1 Protofrankia sp. CiT1 | reverse complement strand
GCGGTGCTGTCGGCCGGCAGAGCGGGGGAGTCGACCGGGCCGGGGGCTTGGCCGAGCCGGGATGACGGGGCTGCCAGCATCCCGGACATGGCCTCGATCAGGTCTGTAACCAGATCGTCCAGCCTCTCGGCCGAGAGCGGGACGGCTAGGCCGTGGTCGGCGGGCGCGGTTGCGGGGCGCTCGGCGGCGTTGGCGTGCGCTTCGTTGGGGTGGGCTCGTTCGTAGTCGGCAAGCGCGGCGATGGCCATCCGCATGGCAAGGTTGAAGCGTCGCCGGAACACCGGCTCCGGCAGGGCGGGAAGCGCGTGCCACAGCATGTCCCGGGCCTGGCGAAACGTGGTGTCTGTCAGGTTGTCCGGCCGGCGGATGCGATGGTCGCGCGCATGGTCGGCCTGCAGCCGGGCCAGGAAACTGACGTACTGGCCGTGACCAACCAGCTCAGCCAACGGCCGCACGATGGCCCCGACCGTGGCCTGGAGCATGGCCGTCGGCTGCGCCGTCACCTGCGTGACCATCTCGGCTCGGCGCTCCGCGTCCGTGCCGGCCGGTCGCGTGGTCGCGTCGCTGGCACCGGCGGCCTGGGCGAGTAGTACCGATCTGCGTGCGTTGAGCACGGTCGCGCGATGTTCGAAGATTGCTTCGAGGAGTCGCTCCTTGTTACCGAAGTGGTACTGCGCCGCTCCGGTGTTGTGGCTGCCAGCGGCGGCCGCAATCTCGCGTAGCGACACCGCGTCGAGCCCTCGTTCCGCGAACAGGCGTTCAGCTGCCGCGATCAGGGCATCACGGGTGATCCTGCCGCGGTCGTAGCTGCCGCGTCGCCCGTTGCGGCCTCGGTCGCCGGTGCTGGTCGAGACGGTCACCCTTCCAGTCTGACGTGGGCGGCCGCCGGCATCGTCGGGCCGTCCGGACCGTTCCAGCTCTTTTCATCTTCTGGCACAACTGCTTTAGTTCTCGATGCCAGCTGACCCTCCGTCCGTCCAGGAGCTGTTGGTCGGTCGGGCTGTCAGTTATGTGTACGTTAGGCTCATGAGTTGATCATGAATGGGGGCCTCGATGGTGCTGCCGCGCGGGGTGCGGGGCTGACCGGGCCACGCTCGCGGGCCTGGTCGGCCGCTGGCCCCACGACCGGTTCCTGATCGTCCAGCGGGCCGGTGGCCGGCCGCACTGGTCACGAGGTGGCCACCCATGAAACTGCAGCGGAGGTTCGATGACAACTGACATTCCGGCCATCATTTCCGTGGACGACCACGTGATTGAGCCGCCGCACCTGTGGCGGGACTGGCTGCCCAGCAGGTACCGCGAGGCGGGCCCACGGGTGGTGCGTGCGCCGTACGAGATGATCCCGGCAAACGGCTGGCCGTTCCGGATGGCCACGAGCGGCCCGGAGACCGACTGGTGGGTGTACGAGGACCTCCGGTACGCAGTGGTCGCGGGAATGGCGTCCGCGGGCCTGAAACCGGAGGAGATCGGTAAGGAACCGGTGGGGTACGACCAGATGCGGCCAGGATTCTACGAGCCGGCGGCACGTCTGGTTGATATGGATGTGAATCATGTCGAACGGTCCCTGTGCTTCCCGACCTTCCCCAGGTTCTGCGGCCAGACTTTCTACGAAGCCAAGGACAAGGACCTCGCGTTGGCGTGTGTGCACGCCTATAACAACTGGATGGTCGAGGAGTGGTGCGGCGACAGCGGCGGCCGGCTTATCCCGCTCTGTCTGATCCCGTTGTGGGACGTCGAGCTCGCGGCGGCCGAGGTGCGTCGAAACGCCGCTCGTGGTGTGCGCGCTGTCGCTTTCAGCGAACTTCCGGCAAAGCTTGGCCTGCCAAGCCTGCACGATGCCGAACGGCGATGGGATCCGCTGCTGCGGGCCTGCGCGGAGACCGCGACCGTGATATGCATGCATATCGGCTCGTCCTCGCAGTTCCTCACCACTTCGGCGGACGCGCCGACCAGCGTACGGATCGCAATCACCGCGGTGAACTCCCAGATGGCGATGGCGGACTGGCTGCTGTCCGGCGTACTTGCACGTTTCCCCACCCTGAAGATTGCTTTCTCGGAAAGCCAGATCGGGTGGATGCCGTACCTGTTCGAACGCGCCGACCGGGTCTGGCGTATGGGTAATGCCGCGTCCGGGCTGCCGCCAGAAATGACGGAGGCGCCCAGCAGCTATGTGGCCGGCCGGGTTTACGGGTGTTTTTTCGAGGATGACTTCGGGCTTGTCAGCCGTCATGCCATCGGCGTAGACCAGATCACTTTTGAAAGTGACTACCCGCACCAGGACACCACCTGGCCGAACACCCGTGGCTACGCCGAACAGGCAATGCGGGATATTCCTGCCGCTGATATCGAGAAGATAGTACGGACGAACGCCATCCGCATGCTCGAGCTCCCGCCGGTTCTCGCCGGGTAGCGGCCATCGCCGACGACCATCAGGGCCAGGGCCAGGGCCAGGGCCAGGGCCAGGGCCAGGGCCAGGGCCAGGGCCAGGGCCAGGGCACCACAGCGCGGCATCCCTGCGCTGTGGTGCCCTCGGCATGTCGGGGAAGGGGTTGGGGTGTGCGTGGGCGGCTGGACGTGACGGCTACCTTCGAAGAGATCACATTTAGCTAAATTATTGTTCATTTAAGGTTTTTAGGGGTGAGGGGGCCCGAGCTCGTAGATGTTGTCCGAGATGTTGTCCGACTTCGCCGGCTGGCCGCGGCAGCGGCGGGCCGCCCGGAATCCTCCTGATGGTGACTCTATGGTTAATTTTTTAATACAGAAAGTCACTTTTTATTATCTAAATTACCGGAGGAATTGGAATGTATGCGGAAAGTTATTTATTGCCGTAAGTTTGGCGGGCATGCTTGCGTTGGCGGCATGCGGGAGCGGCTCGACCGGGAACACGCCTGAGGCGAGTGCGAGCACAGGCAGTCAGTTGTCTGGTGAGCCGATCAAGATGATGGTCATCACTGCGCTGTCCGGGCCATCGGAGGCGTTTACCGACATTCCGCCGGCTGTGGATGCCGCCGCCGCCGCGATCAACAAGGCGGGTGGTATCAATGGCCGGCCGCTTCAGGTTACCGCTTGTGACGATCAGTTTGACCCGAACAAGGCCGCCGACTGCGCGAACCAGGCGGTCGCCGGCAAGTACCTGTTCGTTACCGGAAGTTCCGCGAACGGTGACCGGTACATGCCGATCCTGGAGAAGGGGAAGATCCCCGTGGTCGGTCAGATCCCGAACAGCGCCAGCGAGCTGAAGAGCCCGTACTCGTACCCGTTCATCTCTGGCGTCATCGAGGTCGCGGGCGGTGGAACCGCCTGCGGCAAGCTCGGCAAGAAGACCCCCGCAGCGGCCATCGTCGACCTCGCGGCCGGCCGTAACTCCGCCTCGCTGATTGGTCTGGGCCTCAAGCCGTACAACCTGCCGCCTCCCAGGAACGTCTTCATACCACCGACCGCCACTGACTACACGACCTACGCGGCCAACCTCAGCGGCACTGACTGCGTCGATGTCGTGCTCGGCGGCGCAGGCTTCGAGCGACTGACCCAGACACTGCGCCAGTCCGGCAACAACGAGACCGTGGCCTACGGCTCGAGCCAGGTCAGTCAGAAGGGGATCGATCGGTTGGGCGCGGCCGCCACCGGTGTGGTTCTCGTTGCGCAGAATCCCGCGGTGACCGATACCAACGTGCCCGCGGTGAAGAAGTTCCACGACGAGGCCGTCGCCAACGGCACGTCCGCGAACGAGCTGACCGACGAGGGCCTGATCATGTGGGGGACGACCCACCTGGTAGCCGAGCTGGCAGCCAAGATCACAACGGTTGATGGCGAGAGCCTGGCCCAGGCACTCAACACCGCCGGTGATATTGACTACTCACCACTACCGAAGGTGAACTTCGCCAAGCCGGTTCAGGTCATCTCCCCGGACAACAGGATCTTCACGACCGATGTGCGGTTCTCGGAACTCAGGGATGGCAGGCGCGTCCCGCTGTTCGACGGGCAGTCGATCAACGTGTTCAACCCATCCTGATGCACCACCGGCCGGGCCGCGAACGGTGGCCCGGCCGGATCAAAGGGCTTCGCGCCCAGGCGCGGCACACACGAGGTCGAGACGATGAGAACATGTTGACAGGACGGGTCGCTCTGATCACCGGAGCGGGACGAGGGCTGGGTGCGGCGCACGCGCGGTTGCTGGCCGCTGCCGGCGCCGCGGTGGTCGTCAACGACGTCGGGGCGAGCCTCGATGGTCTGACCAGCGGTGATCCGGTTGCCAGCAGCCTGGTTGCCGAGATCACAGCCGCTGGCGGCCGTGCTTTGGCGGATATGTCCGACATATCGACCTTTGCTGGCGCCGCGGTCGCGGTGGAGCGGGCACGAGACGTGTTCGGGCGGATCGACATCCTGGTGAACAACGCCGGGATCGTTGACACTTCGGGGGTCGAGGCGCTGACCGAGGAGGCCCTCGATCGGGTGTTCGCCGTTCATGTCAGAGGCAGCGTCGGCACGACGAGAGCCGCGTTCGGGCACATGCGCGCCCAGGGCTTCGGCCGGATCATCAACACGATTTCCGAGGCCGCGCTGGACATGCGGATGTCCGACACGGTCGCCTATTCCTCGGCCAAGGCGGCGATCTGGGGGCTGACCATGGCGACGGCGAAGGAGGGTGCCCGGTACGGCATCACGGTCAACGCGATCTCGCCGGGCGCCCGTACCCGGATGTCGGCGGGAGCGCTCGACGCCGGTCTTTCGGCTGGGCTCGATCTCGCCCCTGAGCACGTGTCCCGGGTGGTGACGATGCTCGCCTCGCCCGAGGCCTGCGACATCACCGGGCGGGTCGTGCACGCGGCGGCCGGAGAGGTCCGTGAGTATCTTCTGCGCCGGTCCGCCGATACAGATCTTGTACGTCGTTTGGTCGCCGCATCCTGATATCGGCTTAGAGCGACCGGCAATAGGGGACGCGGCGTCGCGGGGCTGGGGCACGCACCTCGCCGCGTTGTCGTCGGTCGCCACCCAGCACCAGGGTGACTCCCTCCGCCGCCTCGCGATCTACGCACCCCAGCCCCGCTCCTTGATCCACACCCCTATTGCCGGTCGCTCTTAACCCCGGGTTCCACGTCCACAGCAAGTCGTTCACAACAGGTCGCACGATGCCTACGATGACAGTATGTCAGCGTGGCTCTGGTGGTTGATGATCGCCGGGGTTCTCGGGGCCGGTGAGCTGCTGACACTCGCTCTGATCCTCGGAATGACCGCGATCGCGGCCCTCGTCGCCGCTGTCGTGGCGGGTGTCGGTGGCGGTTCCGTCGCGCAACTCGCGGCGTTCGCGGCCGCTTCTGTCGCGCTTCTGTTCGGGCTGCGGCCGGTTGCCAGGCGCCATCTGAACCAGCCGCCGGGGGTCGCGATGGGTGTGGATGCGTTGATCGGAAAAACCGGGATCGTGCTGGAGCCCGTCGACGGCAACGGTGGTCGGGTCAAGATCGGCGGTGAGGTGTGGTCGGCGCGCATGCCGGTCGCGGGCCATGCGCTCCAACCGGGAAGCATTGTCCGGGTGTTGCGTATTGACGGCGCGACGGCCATCGTCCATCCCGCCGAGCTGTGGACGTAGGAAGACCGGAGGCGCTGACGTGATGACGATGCCGCTGCGGGGCTTACGCGTGGCAACGGGGTGGTCCTGATGGCCGGGCTGATCGCTGCTGCCGTCGTCGTACTGGTGCTGCTGGTGTTCCTTGCCAGATCCGTGCGGGTGGTAGCGCAGGCCCGTGCGGTCGTGGTCGAGCGTCTCGGTCGCTACCACCGGACGCTGGGCCCGGGCCTGGCCATCGTCATCCCCGTGGTGGACCGGATCAGGGAGCGCGTCGACCTGCGTGAACAGGTGGTGACGTTTCCGCCGCAACCGGTGATCACTGAGGATAATCTTGTCGTCAGTATCGATACGGTCATCTACTTTCAGGTCACCGACCCGCGGGCGTCCATCTATGAGATTGCCGATGTGATTCGCGCGATCGAGCAGCTCACGGTCACCACGTTGCGCAACGTAATCGGTAGTTTGAACCTGGAGCAGACCCTGACCTCCCGCGATGAAATCAACACCCGGTTGCGCGGTGTCCTTGACGAGGCAACCGGTAAGTGGGGTATCCGGGTGAACCGGGTGGAGATCAAGGCGATTGAGCCACCACCGTCAATCCAGGACTCGATGGAAAAACAGATGCGCGCCGAGCGGGACCGCCGGGCCGCGATCCTGTCTGCCGAGGGCGTCAAGCAGAGCGAGATCCTGCGCGCTGAGGGCGCGAAACAGGCCGCGATCCTGCGGGCTCAGGGTGAGAGGGAAGCGAAGATCCTCGCGGCGCAGGGCGAGGCCCAGGCCATCACCACGGTGTTCCAGGCGATCCACGACGGTAACCCGGACCGCAAGCTTCTCGCCTACCAGTACCTGCAGACTCTGCCGCGCCTCGCGGAAGGCGACGCGAACAAGATTTGGATCATTCCGAGTGAGCTGACGAAGGCCTTCGGCGGGCTTGCCGCGTTCAGTGGCCTCATTGACGATCATGATCGGTCTGATCGTGCGACGGGGTCCGCCACGGATCGGCCCAGTGCGGCGGACAGCGGCGAGGCGGACACGCCCTGACCGTCGCGCCCGAGAGCGGGCACATCATAATTTGACATCCGAACCGGGAACCGTTTTCATCAAGGCAATCATCGCCTTCATGCTGGAGTTCCCTTTGCGTATGACCTGGGTCCGTCGTACGGCCGGAGGTGTCGGCCTCACCGCCGTTGCCATGTTGTTTGCTGGTTGTGCTACTGGCGGTGGGGATGCCAGCTCCGAAGCCGCCACGGTGTCCGGAAAGCTCAAGGTGGTGGCGACCACCACCCAGGTCGCGGACTTCGCCCGGGTCGTCGGCGGTGACCGGGTGCGGGTGACCCAGATCCTCAGGCCCAACGTCGACCCGCACGACTACGAGCCCTCGCCCGCGGACGTGAAGGCGATCGGCGAGGCCGAGGTCCTGGTAGCCAACGGCGTCGGCCTGGAGAAGTGGCTCGACGGTGTGATCTCGTCCGCGGGCTTCAGGGGCGATCGGGTCGACACCAGCCAGGGGGTGAAGATCCGGCCGGGCAACGGTGATGAGGAGAAAGAAGGGGACCCCCACATCTGGCACAACCCACTGAACGTCAAGATCATGGTGGCCGGTATCGAGAAGGCGCTCGCGGCCAAGGACCCTGCCGGTGCCGCGGCCTACCAGGCCAATGTCGCCGCCTACGCTGGCAAGCTCGACGCCCTTGACGCGGATATCATGCAGCAGATCAACTCCCTGCCCCCGGCCGATCGTAAGCTCGTGACCAACCACGATGCGTTCGGCTACTACGTTGACCGGTACCAGCTGGCCTTTGTCGGGTCGATCATCCCGAGCTTCGACACGTCCGCGGAGCTGTCCGGCCGTGATATTGACGATCTTGTCGGTGAGATCAGGAAGACCGGCGTGAAGGCGATCTTCTCCGAGTCGTCGCTACCGCCGAACACAGCCCAGACAATCGGTCGGGAGGCTGGCGTCAAGGTGGTGGCGGGCGAGGATGCTCTGTACGGTGACACGCTCGGCCCACCGGGGTCGGACGGCGAGACCTATCTGCGGATGGAAGAGCACAACACCAGAACGATCGTCGGGGCGTTGAGATGAGGGCACAGGTGGAGCTCGGTGCCGCCGGGAGAGGCGCGGCGGAGGCCGACGGCGACCGTCCGGCCGCGGTGGTTTTCGCTCGGGCCAGTATCGCTTACGGCCGGGTACCGGCTGTCGAGAATGTGGATGGCGTGGTGCGGGCGGGGCGTACGGTTGCGCTCATAGGGCCGAACGGCGGCGGCAAATCAACTCTGATCAAGGCGATGCTCGGGCTTGTCCCGGTCGTCGACGGGTCGATTCAGGTGCTCGGCCGGACGCCGGCCGGCGCCCGTCGCGACGTTGCCTACGTCCCGCAGGCGGACGCGCTCGATCCCGAGTTCCCGGTCTCGGTCAACCAGGTCGTGCTGATGGGCCGGTATCGGACGATCGGATGGGTGCGCCGGCCTGGCCGCGCCGACCGGCAGATCGCCACGCAGGCCCTGACAGCGGTAGGGCTCGCGCACCGGGGCGCCGACCGGTTCGGCACGTTGTCGGGCGGGCAGCGCCAACGCGTCCTGCTTGCGCGGGCGATAGCTCAGCAGCCCACACTGCTGCTGCTGGACGAGCCGTTCAACGGCGTGGACACGGTCTCGCGGGAAGCGTTGTTGCGCGCGCTCGGCGAACTGCGAGAGGCCGGTGCCACGGTTGTCGTCAGCACCCATGATCTGTCACTGGCGCATCTTGCCTGTGACGACGTCTGTCTGCTCAACCGGCACCAGTTCGGGTTCGGCCCGATTTCGGCCACGCTGACCCCGGACAGGCTTCGTGCCGCCTACGGTGGAGCCGCTCTTGCGTTGGCTGGCGACAGTGTCATCGTCGCCCACGCATGAGGCGGCTGTGACGGGATGCTAGTGATGGTGAACCGGCTGCTCGTCGAACCGTTCGCGCTCCCGTTCATGCAGCGGGCGCTGATCGAGGTACTGCTTCTCGGAGCTATGGCCGGTGTTGTCGGTGTTTTCGTGGTATTGCGACGGCTGGCTTTCCTGGCCGACGCGCTCACGCACACCGTTTTCCCTGGAGTGGTTATCGGATACCTGCTGTCAGGAGAGTCAGGTATCGTGCCAGGGGCCCTCGCCTTTGCGCTGTTGTCCGCGGTGCTGTTCACCGTGCTGGCGGCCAACCGGCACGTGAACCAGGATGCCGCGCTCGCCATCCTGCTGACGTCGTTCTTCGCGTTGGGGGTCGTGTTCGTCTCGCGTCGGCGTTCGTACACCGCTGACCTGACGGCTTTTTTGTTCGGCCGTGTCCTCACTGTCGACTCCACGCAGCTCACGCAGACGGCGGTCGTGGCCGTGGGAGTGTCCGTGGTGCTCCTGGCGCTGCGTAAGGAGCTGCTCCTGCGGGCGTTTGACCCGCTTGCGGCGCGGGCGATGGGCTACCGCGTCGGTCTGCTGGACCTCATCCTCAACCTTGTCATCGCCATTGTTGTCGTCGCGGCTGTCAAGGCTGTCGGGACGATTCTCGTTATTGCCCTTCTCGTCGTTCCGGCGGCGACGGCCCGGCTGCTGTCCGACCGGTTGGTGGTTGTGTCCGGAATAGCGATCACGGTCGGTATGTCCGGTGGCTGGTTGGGGCTTGCCGCGAGCTACGAGGCCTCGATCAATCGTGGGGTACGGCTGGCTTCGGGCGCGACCGTCGTGCTCGCCCTTGTCATGTGCTACCTGTTCGCGCTCGGGGCCGGCCCACTTAGCCGGTTCGCGCGAGGGCGCTGGACTCGGGGACGCCGGGCCCGGGGGCGGTTGGTGGATGTGCAAGCGTCGGGCGAGTGGCCGGATGGTCCCCGCACGCCAACCGGTCTGACGGCGGGGACGGGCATGTGATGATTTTTTCTGAGCTGTTGGCGGACTCCTACACCCGCCGTGCGCTGATCGAAGCCGTGCTCGTCGGCGCGTTGTGCGGCGTCATCGGTGTACACGTGGTGCTGCGCCGGCTGAGTTTTTTCACGATGGCGATGACGCACGCCACCTTCCCGGGCGTGGTGCTCGCGGCGATCGCGGGCGTGAACCTCTACCTCGGTTCGGCGCTGTTCGGGGTCCTCGTCGTCCTTGCCGTCGCCGTATTGTCGACGCGCGCTGACAATGTGAGCGCGACCGGCGTCGTGCTTTCCGGTGGCTTCGCCCTCGGGGTACTGCTGCTGTCCGCGCAGGCGGGATTCACCAGGGATCTCACCGCCTATCTCGTCGGCTCCATTCTCACCGTGCAGCCGGATGCTTTGGTCACCACGGCCGTCACCGTCGTCGTCGTCGTCGTGGTCCTTGCGCTGTTGGGCAAGGAGATAGTTTTTGGCGCCTTCGATCGCGACGCCATGGTGGCGGTCGGTTATCCAGCCGGCCGGCTGGATCTCGTCTTCCTGCTGCTGATTGAGATGACGATCGTCACGTCGGTGCCGGCCGTGGGAACAATCCTGTCGGTCGCGCTGATCGTGGCCCCGGCTGCCACCGCCCGGCTGTGGTGCGGCGGAGTCGGGGCGATGACCGCCGTCGCCATCGCCATCGGGGTCGCCAGCGGCGTGATCGGGCTCGCGGTCAGTCAGCAGTGGAGCGTCGCCGCGGGAGGCGCGATCGTGCTCACAGCGGCGGGGATCTTCGTCCTGTCCGTGCTTGTCGCCCCCGGCGCGGGTCTGCTGGCCCGGCTCCGCTGGCCCGGCGCCACCACTCATTGATCTTGGTTGATGGCTGGCCGGCCTGGCGCCGACATCCGCGTTCGCCGGGCCGGTGTGATGGTTGATCGGCGGTCAGGTGATGAGTTTCATAAGCTCACGCCCATCCACCCAGGTGTCGCTGACGTCCGCGAAGCCGTTGCCGGACCACCGCAGGATGCGTATCGCTGTGTTGCAGACCGCCGGGAAGAGGTTTATCGCTGTTCCGTCGCAGGTGAACGGGTGCGCCATGACGTTCGGATGGTCCCGTGTCGCCCTGAAGGCGGCTGTCAGGTCGGTGGAAGTCGTCTGTGCCATCTCGGCGAGCAGTGATCGGACAACCAGGACGGTCGCGAAGGACGCCTGCGACAACGGCGATCGCTGGGCCTCGGGAAGCCGTGCTCGGAATGCCTCGGCGTCCTGGTCGCCGCCGGTGGTGCCGAACGGCAGATAAGCCGAGGCGAAGTAGAGGTTGCCGGCGCTTGGCCCGGCGGCCCGCGGCACGGCGGGGGAGGCGCAGGAGCCCACGAAGTACATTGGCGTCTTGATCTGGAGCGTTCCCGCGACCTGGGCTATTCGTGCGCAGGACTGGGCCGGGAAAACGACGACGATTGCGTCCGGATCGCCGGACACGGCTTGGCTGACGGCTGGTGCGAAATCAGCCGTATCAACCTTTTCCCGCACCAGCTGGATATCCGACACGCCCCTGGCGCGGAGGATTTTTTCGGATCCCTGAATCGCGGCGGTGAGCAGTCCGGGCAGGTCCGCGTACAGCGCGTGGACCTTTTTCAGATGTTTGGTGGCCGTCAGGTACTCGGTGATACCGAGCAGGTCGGTGAGTGTGCCACCGGTCAATGAGAACGAGGTGCGGGAACTCAGCTCCCCGCTCAGCTGGGGTGAGCCGCTGATATAGGGAATCCCGGCGCGTTCGTAGAGACCCATGGCAGCTTCGGTGCCGAGGTCCACGCCGCCGACCACGGCGACGGGTTTCTCAGCGACGAGGCGGTTGGCGCAGTCCTGGGACGACTCGGGAGAGCCGTTCGTCACACAGGGGACGAGCTCAACAGGATGGCCGTGAACTCCGCCGAGAGCCTCGTTGGCGTACGCGACGGCCCCCTGGGCGGCGATTCGGGTTTCGGGAAACGACCCGAGCGGGGTGTTCTCCATCGAGACGAAGCCGAACTTGACCGGCGGTCCACTCAACTGGCTCGCGGACCCACCGTTGGTCCGGCCAGGACCGGCGGGGCCTCCGCCGCGCCGGCTCGTACACCCAGCAAGGACGACGGACAGGACCACGGCAGCCGTGACCGCGGCTACGACAGCACGACGGGACAGCGTCATATTCACAGAAGTTACACTGCTCTGGCCCACAACAGACCGCCATGCTGGATTGGAGAGCCCTGTGCCCACGTATGTCGCGGCACTGGTCCTGGGCCTGGGTGCCGGTGCGGTCTACGCGGCACTTGGTCTCGGACTGGTGTTGATACACCGCGCTTCAGGTGTGGTCAATGTCGCGCACGCCGCGTTCGCGATGTATGTCACCTATCAGTATGCCGAGCTCAGAGACGTCGGAGACCTCGTCCTCCCCGTCGTGGGCCTTCCTCCCCGCGTTCATCTCACTGATAGCCCCTCTTTCGCGCTGGCATTGACAGTGTCGCTCGCCATGGCTGCCCTGGGCGGACTCGTTGTCTATTTTCTCATATTTCGGCCGCTACGGCACGCGCCGCCCGTGCTGACGCTGGTTGCCTCGGTCGGCCTCATGATCGCCCTGCAGGCGCTGGCGGTACTGCAGTTCGGCTCGGACAACAGGTTCATCGACTCCGTCCTGCCACGGACCTCTTTCTCCTTGTTCGGGGAAAACGTGCCTGTTGACCGCCCGTTGCTTGCCGCGCTGGTGGCCACGGTCGGCATAGTGATGTGGGCGGTATCCCGATGGACGTTGCTGGGGCTCGCCACCCGGGCGGTGGCCGAGTCCGACGAGGCCACGGCTCAGTTCGGCTACCGGCCTGAAGTCGTCGCGGCGACCAGCTGGGTGGCGGCATCCGTCCTCGGCGCGCTCGCGGGAATACTGGTGGCGCCGATCAGTGTCCTGAGCCCGTCCACGTACACATTGTTCATCGTACCCGCGCTGGCCGCCGCATTGCTCGGCGGCTTGTCGTCGTTCGGCGCCACCATCGTCGGCGCGCTGTTGCTCGGGATGGTCCAGTCGGTTCTTCTTCCCCTCCAACATGCCGTTTCGTGGCTTGATCAACCTGGGCTCCGGTCGTTGTTCCCGCTGCTTTTTCTCATCGCCATCGCGCTCACCCGCGGCCAGTTGATACCGGGCCGGGACCAGATCATGGCACCGGCGGCGGCGAGACTGCCCCGGGCCGAGCCGGCGGGACGTCCACTACGTGATCTTTATGTGGTCGTGCCGGCCGGGGTGCTCGCGTTGGTACTGCTCACCGGCTCCTACCGGCTGGGTCTGGAACGCAGTCTCGCGGGCGCGGTCGTGTGCCTGTCCTTCGTGGTGCTGACCGGGTTCGCCGGACAGCTCTCGCTCGCGCAGATGTCGCTGGCAGGTGTGGCCGGTTTCCTGCTGGCGAGGCTGCAGGGCGGCCTCGGCGTGCCGTTTCCGCTCGCCCCGCTGCTTGCCACCGGGGCGGCGACCGTCGCGGGCCTGCTGCTCGGGGTCTTGTCCCGACGGATCCGCGGCGTGGACCTCGCGGTGGTGACACTCACCGCGGGCGTGGCCTTTCAGGAAATGGTCTTCGCCAATCCGTTGATCACGGGTGGTCTTGCCGGATCGGCTGTCCCGGCCCCGAAGGTTTTCGGTATTGATCTCGGTGTTGCCGGGGCCGGATACCCACGGGTGCAGTACGGCCTGCTCACCCTTGCGGTATTCGTGCTATGCGCCTTCGGGGTGGCTCGGCTGCGTGCGTCCACCTCAGGGCTGCGGATGCTCGCCGTCCGCTCAAATGAACGGGCGGCGTCCGCCGTCGGTGTGGACGCCGCCCGGACGAAGCTGCTCGCCTCCGCCATTTCCGCCGGGATCGCCGGCTTCGGTGGTTGCCTGATCGGTTACGGCCAGGGGCGGCTCTCGTTCGACTCGTTCGGGGTGTTCGCCTCGTTGTTCTTTTTGGCGATCGCTTCGGTCGGTGGCGTGATGAGTGTGCGCGGCGCGGTGCTGGGCGGCCTGTTGGCCCCGGGCGGCGTGGTGTTCACTCTTCTTGATCGTCTTATTGACCTCGCGAGGTACCAGTCGCTGCTGTGCGGTGTAGCCCTGATGGTGCTCGTCGTGCTGCGTCCCGAGGGGCTCGCGTACGATCCGCGCCAGCCTGCGGTGCGCCTGCGGATACCCGCCGAGGCACGCGCATGACCGGGGACCCGGTTCGCCTGAGCGTCAGTGGGCTGTGCGTCAGCTACGGCAAGGTCGAAATCGTCCATGATGTGTCGTTCACCCTGTCCGCGGGGAAGGTCACCGGGCTGATCGGGCCGAACGGAGCCGGCAAGACCACGTTGATAGACGCGGTCACCGGATTCACTCCCGCCAGCGCCGGCCAGATCGTGCTGGACGGGACGGTGCTGAACTCGATGCCGCCGCATGAGCGGTTCCGGCGTGGCCTCACGCGTACCTTCCAGTCCCTGGAACTGTTCGAGGACCTGTCCGTTGCCGAGAATCTCGCGGTAGCCGGGCCTGAGCCGGCCGTGGCGCTGGGGCTTGGCATGCTCGCTGACCAGCTCCCCGCGACGCTGTCGCACGACGAGCGGCTCGCTGTCGGGCTCGGCCGCGCGCTGGCAGCGGGCGGTCAGGTGCTGCTCGTGGACGAGCCGGCGGCGGGCCTGGATTCGGCGGCGCGCGCCACGCTCACGACTCGGTTGCGCCGCCTGGCTGAGCGTGGCTACGCGATTCTTCTTGTTGATCATGACATCAAGCTGGTTTTCGAGGCATGTGACGACGTTGTGGTGCTGGGAGCGGGACGGGTCGTGGCGTATGGCCCACCGGCCACGGTCCGGGACCGCCCCGAGGTGCGCGAGGTGTATCTCGGCGGCTCACCGGCAACGGCCGTTCGCGTGCCCACGCAGCCGTCCAAGCACAAGGTGCTTGCCCTTGAAGGGGTTACGAGTGGGTATGACCGCCTGCCCGTGATGCACGAGGTCACACTCGACGTCCACGCCGGTGAGATCGTCGCGTTGCTCGGGCCGAACGGCGCCGGCAAGACAACGCTCATCCGTTCGGTTTCCGGGCAGCTCACGCCGTTTGACGGCCGGGTGAGCGTCCTCGGTCACCCGGCCCGCCGCCCGAACCCGGCCGGGCTTGCCCGCCGTGGACTGGCGGTGGCCCCTCAGGGCGGGACGCCTCTCCGGGGGCTGACGGTCCGCCAGATCCTGCGCCTCGCGGTCGGTCGACGGCCCGGTGACCAGATCGAGCGGACGTTGGCGAGTTTCCCGGCGCTGCGCCCGCTGCTCGACCGGACCGGCGGCGAGCTCTCCGGGGGCGAGCGGCAGCAGGTCGCGCTGGCCAGCGCTGTGGCACGGCAGCCGAAGCTGCTGATCGTCGACGAGTTCTCCTCCGGCCTTGCGCCCGATCTCGCGTCGAGTCTGCTTGCGGTCCTGCGGCGCCTGGCCGACGAACGCGGCACCGGCATTCTGCTGATAGAGCAGCATGTGTCGCTCGCCCTCGCCGCCGCGGACCGGGCCTACATCCTCGACCGGGGCCGAATCGTGTTCACCGGTACCGCCGCCGCCCTTGCGGCGGATCCCGGTCTGATCAATGCCAGCTATTTCGGTATCGGCTCGGCCAGCGACTGACCGCAATGTTCGGTCCGGCGGCCACCTGACAGCTGGTCACCGGACCGGGAGCGCGGCCCGTCGGGCTCCGCTGCTCCGGCGGCGGTGGCATGGGGACCGCCTGCCGCGGAAGCTGCTTAGAGCGACCGGCAATAGGGGACGCGGCGTCGCGGGGCTGGGGCACGCACCTCGCTGCGTTGTCGTCGGTCGCCACCCAGCACCAGGGTGACTCCCTCCGCCGCCTTGCGATGCACGCACCCCAGCCCCACTCCTTGATCCACACCCCTATTGCCGGGCGCTCTTATTGCGGTTGTGTTGCGCCGCGACCATCGGTTGGCGTACAACGA
Organism: Protofrankia sp. CiT1; assembly: GCF_917627385.1. Classification (GTDB taxonomy): domain Bacteria; phylum Actinomycetota; class Actinomycetes; order Frankiales; family Frankiaceae; genus Protofrankia. The sequence continues at coordinate 24,715 of NZ_CAKJTL010000182.1, read as the reverse complement.
TCAGGTCCCGACTATCGGTCGGGTCACGCGGTGCTTGGACGTTTTGATCCAGGATCAAGTGACCTCCGGGGCCTTTGAGTGTGTGCGGAGAACTATGGCCGCCTACTTTTCTGGCCATCGGTTGGAACGGCGTCGACGAGGAGGCCTCAGTGCGGATCGGTATGCCGTTGGACTACAGCGGCGACTTCAGGGAGACAGTTGCCGGCCTGCGTGATTTCGAGGCCGCCGGAGTGGACATCGTCTTTGTGGCGGAGGCGTACTCCTTTGACGCGGTGAGCCAGTTGGGCTTCATCGCGGCGCGCACCGATCGCGTCGAGATCGCGTCAGGTATCCTGCCTGTCTACAGTCGTACTCCCTCGTTGACGGCGATGACGGCAGCCGGCCTTGACTACGTGTCCGACGGTCGTTTCACGCTCGGGATCGGCGCGTCCGGTCCACAGGTCATCGAGGGTTTTCACGGCGTCCGTTACGACGCGCCGCTCGGCCGCACCCGGGAGGTCGTGGAGATCTGCCGACAGGTGTGGCGCCGTGAACGGGTGGTGCATAGCGGCCGCTACTATCAGATTCCGTTGCCCGCCGACCAGGGAACCGGCCTCGGGAAGCCGTTGAAAATAATAAACAAGCCGGTGCGTGACCGGATCCCGATCATTCTCGCGGCGCTTGGGCCGAAGAACGTCGCGTTGGCCGCGGAGATTGCCGAGGGATGGGAGCCGATCTTCTTCCATCCGGAGAAGGCGGCGGATGTCTGGGGGGCCTCCCTGGCGGATGGCCGATCCAGGCGGGACCCCGCTCTTGGCAACCTTGATATTGTGGTCGCCGCGCCGATGGCGATCGGTGATGACGTCGATCATCTTATTGATCTTTATCGTCCGACGCTTGCCCTCTATATCGGGGGCATGGGTGCTCGAGGCAGGAACTTCTACAATGACCTTGCCTGCCGCTATGGTTACGAGCGCGAGGCCGCGCTGATCCAGGATCTCTACCTCGACGGCAGAAAGAAGGAAGCCGCGGCTGTGGTCCCGGCGGAACTTCTGCGGGCCATATCCCTCATCGGTGCTGAGGGGTACCTGCGGGATCGGTTGGATTCGCTGGTCGCGGCCGGGGTGACGTCACTGAATGTGACCCCGTTGGCCGCCACCCATGCGGAGCGGGTCGCTTCCATCGAACTGCTGCGTAAGCTGCTGCCCTAGGTCGATCATGTAGTAAACTAATTGATATATGTTGCCTGTTAGGGTCGTTCCAGGGCGTATGCGTTCGGTGAATCGCCTCGGCGGGCCGAAGAAGGCGTTGGGCTGTTCTGCGTCGAGATCATTGATGTGCGGACTGGGCTGGGGAGGTAGCGCTCGATGGTGAATGTGGACCAGCCGCCGTCGTCGCTGTCGGCACGCGTGTATGACAGCGAGCATGCACTCTTCCGCGAGCTGGTGCGGAACTTTGTCGCGCAGTGTGTGCTGCCGAACTATGATGCGTGGGAGCGGGCAGGTATCGTTGATCGTGCGTTGTTCACCGACGCTGGTGCGTGGGGCCTGCTCGGATTCGGTGTCGATGACAAGTACGGCGGGCCCGGCATCGAGGACTTCCGGTTCAACGCGATCGTCGGGGAAGAGTTCGGTCGCGCGCTGGCCACGTCGGCGGGTCTTAGCCTGACGTTGCAGAATGACATTGTCCTGCCCTATCTGCTCGGCCTCGCCACCGATGAGCAGAAGGCGCGTTGGCTTGCCGGTACGGTCTCGGGTGAGACCGTTCTCGCGGTGGCCATGACCGAACCAGGTACAGGCAGTGATCTGGCCGCTATCCGGACCCGCGCGGTCCGTCACGGGGATGTCTACGTCGTCAACGGCGCAAAAACCTTTATCTCCTCCGGGCAGCATGCCGACCTTGTGATCACCGCGGTGCGCACCGCGGACGACCCACACCGCGGGCTGTCCCTGCTCGTTCTCGAGCGTGGGATGCCGGGTTTCGAACGGGGCCGCAATCTGGAGAAGATCGGGCTGCATGCGCAGGACACCAGCGAGCTGTCCTTTACCGACGTCCGGGTGCCGGTTGCCAACCTTCTCGGCGAGGAGAACAGCGGATTTTACGCGTTGGTCCGCAACCTGCCACAGGAGCGGCTGTCCATAGCGATCGCCGGCCTCGGCATGATTGAGGGCCTGCTCACGCAGACTCTGGCGTACGCGAAGGAGCGCACCGCCTTTGGCCAGCCGATCGGATCATTCCAACACAGCAGGTTCGTTCTGGCGGAACTGGCGACCGAGATCGATATCGCCCGTACGTTCATCCTCGATTGTCTGGTTGAGCATCTGCGTGGCGAACTCAGCGCCGTGCGCGCGGCCAAGGCCAAGTACTGGGTCACTGAGCTTCAGTGTCGGGTGTCCGACCGCTGCCTGCAGCTGTACGGAGGGTATGGCTATATGCGTGAATATCCGGTTGGCAGGGCCTTCGTCGATTCTCGTGTCCAGATGATTTACGGTGGGACCAATGAAATCATGAAAGAGATCATTGGCCGGGATCTCGGTCTGTAATCGGTACGGCGGAGTCCGTGACCGGCATGGAGGAAGCTTCCGTGATGTTCGCGGACACCGGTGTCTGTGCCATGCCGGTGTTCACTCTTGCGGATGGTCCCGCGTACCTACGGTTGCTGGCACGCGGGACCATCCCGACCGCGTACGGAGCTGCCCAGCCCAGCGCCGGGTTTCTCCCTGTATACGGCCGTGGTAACCGACATCTCCTTGTAAGCAGAGGAGGTGCGGCCACCCTCGTCGTGGAGCGGATCTCACCCATCGATCACATGGTCAGCGGGGGGCCATTCGGATGGCGCCGTCGAGTCGAATGACCTCACCGTTGAGCATCTGATTGGCGGTGATGTGCTCGACCAGCGCGCCATATTCGTCAGGATCGCCGAGGCGGTTGGGGTGAGGCACCTGGCGGCCAAGCGAAGCCTGTGCCTCCGCCGGAAGGCTGGCGAGCAGCGGGGTCTTGAACAGGCCCGGCGCGATGGTAACCACCCTGATCTGCTTGTCCGCGAGGTCGCGGGCGAGCGGCAGAGTCATGCTGGCGATACCGCCCTTGGACGCGGAGTATGCGACCTGCCCGATCTGGCCTTCGAACGCGGCGACCGACGCGGTGCACACGACCACCCCGCGTTCGCCGGCGGTGGGCTCGTTGTGAACCATGCGTTCGGCGGCAAGCCTGATCACGTTGAAGGTTCCGATCAGGTTGACCGTGACTATCCGGGTGAACGCCTCCAGCGGCATCACGCCGCCTTTACCGAGAATCCGGGCCGGCGGCGCGATCCCGGCGCAGTTGACCACGACACGCAGCTCGCCCAGGCCGGTAGCGATATCGAGCGCGGCGTTGACCTGTTCGGAGTCGGTGACGTCAGCGGGCGCGAAGGTGGCCTTGCCAAGGTCGGCGGCGACCTGCTCGCCGCCTGATGTGGGCAGATCCAGCAGCACGACACTGGCACCGGCGTTTACGAGACGACGGGCTGTCGCGAGCCCGAGGCCGGAGGCTCCTCCTGTGATCAGGGCGACGCCACCTGCGATATTCACCTGTCCGACACCTCTCTTGTTTTGTTGACATTTTTGATCATGCTGTTTCCGGTCATACCGCTGTCACGGCTGGATCGGGGCACAGGCTGCCGGCTTCACGGCGGAGCCGGCAGCCAGACGGCATTGCCCGCCGGCAGGATGGCGCGCCCCTACTGCCGGGCGCTCTAAAGACGTTCGATGATGGTTGCGTTGGCCATGCCGCCGCCTTCGCACATGGTCTGTAGGCCATACCTGCCGCCGTTCGCCTCCAGGTAGTTGACCAGCGTCCCCAGCAGCCGGGTGCCGGAGGCTCCGAGCGCGTGCCCAAGGGCGATCGCTCCGCCGCGGGGGTTGAGTTTTGCCGGGTCGGCGGCAAGTTCGTGTGCCCAGGCCAGTGGCACGGGGGCAAAGGCCTCGTTGACCTCGTAGGCGTCGATATCGCCGATGGCCAGGCCGGCTCGCGCGAGAACCTGCTGAGTTGCTGGGATGGGACCGGTCAGCATGAGCAACGGGTCGTCGCCGACCACCGAGAACGCGTGGAAGCGGGCACGGGGGCGCAGGTTGAGCTTGCTGGCAGCCTGTTCGCTCATGATCAGTGCGGCGGATGCCGCGTCCGTCAGCGGTGAGGAGTTTCCAGGGGTGATCTTCCAGTCGACGTCGGGGAACCGCGCCCGCATTTCCTCGGTGCCGAAGGATGGCTTGAGACCGGCGAGGCCCTCGACTGTTGTGCTTGCCCGCATGGTCTGGTCCACCAGATGTGTACTGGTTGTTCCGTCCGGCGCGGGGGCTGCCACCGCCACGATCTCGTTGTCGAAGGCGCCCGCGGCCGCCGCGGCCGCCGCGCGCTGATGGGAGGCCGCCGCGAAGGCGTCGAGGGTTTCGCGGTCGAACTTCCATTTCTGGGCAATCAGTTCGGCCGAAACGCCCTGGTTGACCAGGCCTTCGGGATAACGGGCGTGGACGCCAGGACCCTGTGGGTCCTGGCCGATGGTCGGCGTGCCCATCGGGATGCGGCTCATCGACTCGACGCCGCACGCGATCACGATGTCGTAGGCGCCGGCCATCACGCCCTGCGCGGCGAAGTGCGCGGCTTGTTGGCTTGATCCGCATTGGCGATCAACGGTCGTGGCTGGCACGCTCTCCGGGAATCCCGCGGACAGCAGGGCATACCGGGTGATGTTCGCGGACTGCTCGCCGACCTGCTGGACGCATCCGCCGATGACATCGTCGACCCGCCCCGGGTCAAGGTCGTTACGTGTGATCAACGATCGGAGCACGGTCGCGAGCAGTTCGACCGGATGCACTCCGGACAGAGCGCCGCCTGGCTTGCCTCGTCCGGATGCGCTCCGAACGACATCGACGATGACCGCGTTGTTCATGAATTTCCCTTCGAGCGGGTACTGGTAAGCCAGCAGCTGCACGATCATGGTTTTGTGCTCGTGGCAGGAAACCATGGACGATCAAAGGAGCCGCCGGGCGAGGCCGCAACGCACCGCTCGTCGACCTCTGTCGTCAGTGGACTGCCATGCCCATCGTCATCCACCAGGCATTACGCGGTCAAAAAAAGCGAATTTCCGGCAGGTTAGAGCGCCCGGCAATAGGAGAGTGGATCAAGAATTGGGCTTGGGGCGCGCGTATCGCAAGGCTGCGGAGGTGGCGTCACCATGGTCCTTGGGGGCCGACTGACCAGCCGGGGTACCCGCGCATCGCGCGGCGATGGATGGGCGGCGATGCGGCGATGCGCGTGCCCCAGCCCCGCGAACGGGAGTGGAGTGGCACGCTCGGAGCGTGCCACAACCCGGAGTTCGCGTCGTCTGTGTCCAACTTGAATGTCCCAGCTCGGAGGGGGCTCACGATCGGTTGCGGCGAGTGCTCGCTCAACTGCGTAGCATCGACGACGCGGACCTGGTTGTGCTGCCCGAGCTGTGGATGACAGGGTATTTCTCGTTCGATCGGTATGCCCAGGACGCCGAACCGCTGGACGGGCCCGTTCTCACCGCGCTCCGGCGCGTGGCCCGGGAACGCCGCTGGCACATGGTCGCCGGCAGCATGGTCGAGCGGAGCCCGAACGGGCGTCTTCACAACACCACTGTGCTCATCGGGCCCGATGGAGATCTTCTCCAGGTCTACCGCAAGGTTCACCTTTTCGGCCATGGCTCGCGGGAGGCGGAACTGCTCACGCCGGGGCGGGATGTGATCACCAGTCGTACGCCTTTCGGCACCGTCGGGCTAGCCACCTGTTACGATCTTCGTTTTCCGGAGCTTTTCCGGTTGCTTGTCGATCAGGCTGCCGAGATCATCGTGGTTGTGTCAGCCTGGCCGCACGAACGACTTGACCACTGGCGGATCCTGACCCGTGCCCGCGCTGTCGAGAACCAGGTTCTTCTCGTCGCCTGCAATGCCGCGGGCTGGCAGGCCGGCCGGCGACTGGCCGGCAACAGCGTGATTGTTGATCCATGGGGCGTGGTACTGGCGGAGGGCGGCGATGCTCCGAGTCTGCCCGCGGCGACCTTTGACACCGCGAGAGTCGCGGATGTTCGAGCCGCGTTTCCAGCCCTTGCGCACCGACGGTTTGACATTTTGTTGATCAATCGACTCGGCGAGTCGCCCAGCGGAGACAATCCGTGACCGACTGTGCGGTCGTGGACCGGACCCGTGGCCGCATGGATCCCATGATCCTGCCAGGCGGGTTCGTACGGGGCCGGCTCCGAAGCCTTCAGCGCGGATCTCATGCCATCGGTCGAGACCGGTCTGGCGCGGTGCCGTCGCCCGTCGATCCTGGCGGCGGCTGAATACCCGGTTCGTACCAGATACCCGGACAGCCCCTGCTGGGTGACGCCGCGGGGATTGCCGAGACTGTTCCGGTGGACGTGACCCAGCTATCAGTTTCGCGACAGCATGGTCGGGAAATCAAGTGCGGTGAGAGGTGTGGCGGTGATCAGCGGCGATCGTGATCATATTGGCCGATCATATTGATCGCCGATCGTCCGCTGCCTTCGGCTGGTCGACGATAGGCGGCCATTGGTCGGACGTTCTCGAGGTATTTAACGCTAAGTAATTGGCGTTACTTTTGGTAATTATCTGGATGCTTTACGGAGTCAATCTGGAAGATCATATTTTTGCCACCCTCGAGGCCGACGAACGGGATGTTGCGGGTATTTGACTCCAGTCGGACTTGAATAGATGGAGAAATGTGGCGAGGGTCATACTCCCGGCTGGCGTAATCAACGGCCTGATGAATGCATCAAAGCGGACATAAATCACAAAAACACAAGAGGCAGTCGGTGCGGCGATGCCGCCTCGACTGCCTCTTGTGCGGTGTCCCGTGCTGGAGCCGCGGAGCGGGTCCGGCGTTGTGGAGACCGGGTGGAGCGTTGCCGTACCGTCAGGCCGCGCCGACGGCGGTCAGCGCGACGCGGGCATGATCCGTGAGATCGGCGGCCCCGGGGCACCCGGTACGTTCGATTTCACGGCAGAGTGTCGCGACGTCTCGTCCGGCCATTCCGGAATCGAGAAGAGCCGCCTGTTCAACGGCCTGATGCCCGAGCTGAATGGCGGCATCGGCATCGCCGGCCTGGACGTGCGCCACACCCAACCTGGTCATGGCTTCCACCCGGGCGCGTGGGAAATCACCGGCCAACCCGTCCGTGGCATTGTCCAGATACGGAATGGCCGCGGCTCCGTCACCGCTGGCGAGCAGCGCCTCACCGGCGAAAAGCGAAATGCAGGACGGGACACACCAGTAGATGTGCGGCGGATCTTCCGCTGGTTGTGACTGGCTGATGAGATGAACCGCGTCCTCGGCGGTCCGGGCGGCTGTGGTGCTTTCACCGGCACGGCCGTACGCGAGAGCCAGCGCGCCGGAGATTGCCGCCTTCTCGGTGGCGGTCATTGCCGCGCGGGCTCCGGCCTGCGCTGAGCGGAGCATGGTGACGGCGTCATTCGGGTCGCCATACCAGGCCGCCTGTTCGGCCATGCAACGCAGGATGTTGGCGCCGAGCGCGGGCTGGCCGGCCTCGCCGGCGGCCCGGAGCGCGACCATCCACAGGCGCTGGGCACCCCCGTGGTAGCCGCTGTCGAAGGCTGCCCAGCCTGCGATGCGGGCCAGCTCAGCCGCGACAGCGTACAGCCGTGCCTCGTGGGCGTGGCCGTACAAGGCGGTCCGCAGGACGCGGACGGCTACCCGTAGCTCCGCCATGGAAAGCTCGTATATGTCATCCCCTCCGAGAACGTCATCCATTTTGCGAAGCGTGTCGACCCGCCGCTCGAAGCCCGCGACGAGCGAGTCGTTCACACGCTTTCCCTCAAGCGCCGCGGCAAGGCCGGCTGAATCGGTCATGAGCCAGTGATGCGCAACCGAGGTCAGCGCCACGCCGGACACGCTGAGAAACTTCCGCCGTTCCATATTGGCGGTCACCTCCTCGAACCCGACGGCCAACCCGTCAGGTCTCCATAGAAGGTCGAGATCGGCGTCTGCCCATCGAGCCTCCCCATCGTCAACTGAATTCGACATGAGTGCCAGGGTCCCGGTCTCGGGTCCGGCATAGTCGCACGCCCAGCCCAGCGCGACGACATTGGTGCAGTAATAGCGGGATAGTAGATCACAGTGTTCCCAGCTCGGGCGTTTGCCACCCTCGTACTCCGAGAGGCGCTGTGCGGTCAACGCATCCCATGGTCTACCGATGTCCTCGGCGAGACTCCGGATCTCTTCCGCTGCCCGCGCCAGAGACAGGCCGCGGATCTGGCGTGCATGCTGCAACGGACCGATGGTAACCCTTCGAGGAGGCATCTGACCTTCTCCCATTTGGCCGTCATGTCAAGGCATGTAGTCGGAACGTAGCCAACCCCCCCTCCGGAGTCTAAGGACCCGAGGTCACCTGTGGTGAGTCGTTGTTCCTGGTCGGTCCACGGCGAGGCGTCTTGATTCTCGCCGGATTACGCCCCGGCCGGTATTCGTCGGCACCGTATGTGACCCTGGCCGGGCCCCGGGCGCTCGCGACTCAGGCACACGCGGAGTATCCGGACGGTGATCGTGTGGATCTGTGAACTGCCGCCCGGATGTCGCTGAAAAGCATGATTCCCGGCGCCTTGGACGAATGTCGGTGGCAGGACGTTGTACCTCAGCCTTTATTCATGAGTCCTTGGCCCCGTCCTGGGGCATATTCCCTGTTCCCTGGTTCTGAAACATTGCGAGTAGACACTCCCTGGGGCCGGTCGTACGCTTCTGCTCGATTTAGTCTTCATGTCGACGCGACCACGGGACGGTGTCGGATGAGCAGAAGAGTTCTTGTATTGGACGCGGCTGGCGAGTTGCGCGGCCAGTTTGAGGACATGAACACCGCATACATGTGGCGTCATGTCCGGCCGCAGGAGCCGCAGACCGCGGAGGATTTGGAAGTCTGGCGTCAGCGCAGCGCCTGCCGGGATGAGGACCCGGAGCTGTTCTTCCCGGTCGGTACGACCGGGCCAGCACAGCGGCAGCTGGAGGAGGCCAAGGCCGTCTGCCGCCGCTGTCTGGTGATCCGTGAGTGTCTGAACTGGGCGCTCGACACAGGTCAGGACGCCGGTGTCTGGGGTGGTCTGGACGAGGATGAGCGACGGGCACTGCGTCGTCAGCTGGTCAGTGCCCCCGCTCCCCGGGTAGCACAGTGATCACACAGACGTTGCCGCGGACCGCCTCGCCCGCGTTGATGGCCTGCGCCATGGCGGACTGGCAGCATGCCGCGGCTCGGTTGTGGATCGCCGCACGCGAATACGCCGAGGCTGTGACCTCGGAAAGCGATGTGATGACTGCCCTCGCACGGCTGATCGCGGATGGCGCGCCGGAAGGAGAGATTCACGAAGCTCGAGCACTGCTGGCCCATCTGATGGTCATTCGCACCGAGGCCGGGCACAGGCTCGGGCTGAGCGGGCTACCGGACGAACTCGCCCGAGCGGGCCGGAGCCTGCTGTCGGCCGCTCCGCTTGAGCGGGAACATACGATCCCCCGCCCGCGCGAGGGCGCCGTCTGATGATCGGACTCCGTGGGACGCCGACAACGCCTGTCGGCCGTCCGCGAGGGCAGGGGAGGGCACCTCGAGGAATGTTCCGCCGAGGCCTCACCGCACTGACGCGATGGTGCCGTCAGATGTTCGATCGATATGCCCGACGTGGGACAACTGTTTCCGCAACGAACTGGTCGACTCTCGGTTGGTGCCACCTTGGCCGCATCCCCGGGGTCACTGAAAAACCGGCCGAAAATCGCCGGGGCATAACACCGCGTGGGTCTCCACCCGATGCGGGGGGCCGGCCAGGGCAGCCGCGGTACGGAGCCCAGGACGTTACCCGCGGCGTCCGCCGCCGTGGTCTGAGCGGGCCCGGCCCCCCGACGGTGTGAAAAGAGTAACGGGCCCGACTTCTTTGGCCGGTGGCTGAGGCCAGCGTGGCCGAAAAAAGCTCCCCGGAGTGGTCGCTGACAACGGTCGCGAACCCCGGGTGAGACCCCGGCGCGGGCAATCTACCGCTCCCCTCCGCGGATGGATAGCCCGCGCCGGCTGGTTAATTCTGCTCCTTTCGAGCCTGCGCCGCGGGCTCCTTGCCGCTGCCCGAGTGGTAACACGAGTGGAAACGACGCGACAGGTAACTGACCCGTACTTGCGCACGAGTGACACGAGTGAAAGGAGTCGGTCATGACCAATTGGCATGTGCGATCCTACGACACCACCGATCACACCGCTACGGTTCGTCTGCTTGAGGAGGTCAGATCTGACGAAGAAGGGCCGTCTTTTGACCTGACCGACACAGTTCTCGCGCTGCGCGAGGACACTCCCGCTGTCGTCGCCGTCACACCCGATCAGTTCGTCGGCGTCGCGGTCGGAAAATACGAACAAGGCTATGCCCGGGTACTTGCGCTGGCAATCTCGCCTGCGTGGCGATACCGAGGTATCGGGTCCGCGCTTCTGCAGGCGTTGGAGAACCAGCTGATTCACGCTGGTCATCGCCGTATAACCACCTTGCTCGCGTCGGGGCAGTTCGGGGAACTCGCCTTCCGGAACCGGGGCTTCGTAAAGACCGGGCTCACACTCTATGAGAAGTACGAGCCACTGCGGCCGGTCGACGTCACGACCGTGGAGCGCTGGGGCGGCACCCTGCTCACAGCGGCGGAATGGCACAGTCTGGCCGGCATGGCCGAAGGCAAGCAACTGGTGGAACAGCGCCTGCTGCTGCCTATCAAGGAGAACGAGCTGGCGGAGACGTATGGGGTGGTCACACCGACGACCATGCTTCTGTTCGGACCACCGGGTACCGGGAAGACGTCATTCGCGCGGGCGGTAGCGGCACGTCTGGAGTGGCCGTTCGTGGAACTTCTGCCATCCCGGCTGGTCGCGGCCGGCAGCGGTGGCAACCTCGCGGCCGAGCTGCGTACGGCCATCACCGAACTCATGCAGGTCGAACGAGTCGTGGTGTTCATCGATGAGGTGGACGAGATCGCGCAGTCCCGGGAAGCCGTCGGGCCGGAGAGCCAGTCGGTGGTGAATGAGCTGCTGAAGGCCATTCCACAGTTCCGTAGTTCCCCAGGGCGTCTGTTGATCTGTGCGACGAACTCGATCGCGGCGCTGGACCCGGCGTTCATCCGCCCCGGACGCTTCGATCTTGTCCTTCCGGTGGGACCACCGGACGCCCCCGGCCGTCGTCTTCTACTCGATCGTTTCCTCGAGCGGATCGACAACAAGCAGGTGGACGTCGAACCGGTTGTCGCGGCCACTGAGCTGTTCACACCCGCTGATCTTGCATCCACCGTGCAGCGAGCCGTGGCGGCCGCGTTCCACCGCGCGGTCGACAAGGGTGAGCGCCTGCCGGTGACCACCGAAGATCTTCTGGCGGCGGCGCGCTCATCGCGACCGACCATCAGCGCGGATGAACTCGATCGCTTCCGTTCGGACGCCAGGGCCTTCACCCGCAGCTGAAACTTCCGCCATCGTTGACCTACCGCCAGCCGGATGCCGGCGGCTGGCCCGGCGGGGCGGTTTCCCGGTGTGGGCGCGCCGCAGGCTGTGGTGACCGCCCTCGGCCTGGCTCCAGCGGTGCGACCGCGATGGGCCGGGTGGCGCGACCTGCCGCGGATGCCTGTCAGCGGGCGTCTAGCGGTCGGGGCCAGCTTCTTCGTCCCCGCCTGAGATCGGCCCCGAATGGGGTGTCCGTTGTCCATATTGCCCCTGATGGTGCATAGTTGATGTGCTCATGTCTACTACTGTTAGTTAATGTTGTGCCTTATATGTCTTGTAGTTGATTTTTGACCGTTCTGCTGTCACTTCGCGCACAGGCCTCCGGCAGCGCGCTGCGGTATGGCCGCGCCGCCGGAGGCTCTCCGGGGCGTGTTTCCGAAGCCGTCTGTCCGGCTCGCCACGCCCAGGCAGCCCCTGGCCGCCTTCTTGGCCGTACCGGTACAACTCATCCGGTACCGGCGTGGCGTTCGGCCTCGCCCGCCGGTGGATGATGGCCGGCAGCCGCTTCCGGTTCCGGTTGCGGCCGCGGCACACGTAGCGTTCCAATGGTGGTCGCATCGTGGTCAACAGCGTTTCCTCGTTCGTTGGTTGTGTACATGATGAGGACAATGCGGACATGTGGAAGTGCGGTCGTGGCGGCCGATGGAGGCCTGCTGGGTCTGCTGGGGCTTCTCGTGGCCGCCGATGTCGTCATCCCCGGGATCGACCTGACCGGCTTCTACGGCCTGGTGCCGCTGCTCGCCTCGGCTACCAGTTCGACGCTGGTCACCGTTGTCGCTGGGTTCGCCGCGGTGGCCGCGGCCGTGGCGTCGGGCGCATGGGATCGGTGGTTCGATACCGGGCAGCATGTCGCCGCAGGTGTACTCGTCGCGGTCCAGGGCGCTGTAGCGATCTACGTCGCGGTCACCCGGCGGCGTAGAGAACGGGAGCTCGGGCGGGCACGTGCCGTTGCCGAGGTTGCCCAGCGTGCGCTCCTGCCAGTGGTACCCGCGGCTGTGGACGGGATCGCGTTCGCCGCTCGATATTTGTCCGCCACGGCCGAGACCCTGGTTGGTGGGGATCTCTACGAGGTTGTGACGGTATCCGGTGGCACACGAATGATCATTGGGGACGTGAAGGGGAAAGGTCTGCCCGCGGTCCGGTTGACCACGGTTGTGCTGGGTGCCTTCCGTGAGGGCGCCGTCCACTACCCGGAGATCGAGCGGGTTGCCGCTGCCTGCGCCCGAGCGGTTTCCCGGGAAGCGGGCGCCGAGGATTTCGTCACAGCTCTGCTTGTCGACATCGAACCAGACGGTACGCTGCGAATGATCTCTGCTGGACATCCGCCGCCGATTCTGCTGTCCGGGGACTCAGCCCGCCCGCTGGCAATCATCGAGCCCAGTCCTCCGCTGGGCATCGCGGAGGACTTCACGGCAACCATCAGCAGTTGGGGCCTGGGCGACCGGTTGCTGTTGTTCACTGACGGCCTGATCGAGGCTCGTGACAGCAACCGGACGTTTTTTAGCCTTGAAGATCATTTTTCCGAGCTGGCAGCGGCCACTCTGGACACCGTGCTGGACGCTTTGGTGGCTCATCTGCACGGCCATGTCGGGGGGAACCTGCACGACGACCTCGCGTTGCTCATCGCCGAGCGGCTGCCCGCGCCGGGCCGCATGATCGCGGTTTCCGGCGGGCTGCCAGTGTCCGCGCCCGAATCAGCCATCTCGGTCGGCCAGGGCGAGTGAGCATCGGTGGATCTGTGCCTACTGGCGGGTCGGCCGCTGGTGGGCGTTTTGTAATGGATCTCACTTTTTTCGGGTAGGGGCCGCGTTGCCACGGCGATCCGGCTGGCGTGCACGCCAGCCGGCGGTGGGATGAACATCGATGGCGACCTGCGGCTGGTCGGCCAGCCGATGCCCGCCGACGGTGACAGGTGAGCCCGACCCGGGGGGCACGATGTGTCCGACCAGTAAAGCATGGGTTTCGTCTGGCGCACGGCGAAAACATGTTCACGAGCCTCCTCCTCGGTGCTGGTGGCTGGACCGGTACTCTTTGACACGAGTGGGCGAGAAAGGAGATTTGACAATCGTGGTGTCACCCACCCGGAAATCTCTGTTTCGCGTCGGTAACAAAGCCGGTCCGCCAGTCGGGCAGGGATGGCGCGATCACCGAGAGGCTCCGAGGTCATCCGGGGCCATTCTCTTCGCGCTGCCGATGGTCACAAGGGTGCGTTACTGATGGCTGACGGCCAAGAACTTTCGGTAAGGGCGCTGGGATCCTGCCGGATCACTTCGCCGCTTGCGCCGCTGATCGGTGACAAGCGAACGACCCAGCATTATGTGGATGAAGACGACCGGGTACTCCTTGACGATACGTTGTCTCTGGTTACGCAACGTGATATGCCGATCGACGCTCTCCCGGGATTTGAGCCGGCCGGGCCCCGGCGAAAGATTTTTTTCGACCCATCCAAGACGCGGGTCGGAATTGTCACCTGCGGGGGGCTGTGCCCAGGTTTGAACGATGTTATCCGCGGCCTGGTGTTCGAATTGACCTCACACTACGGCGTGACTCGGATCTTCGGTTTCCGCAACGGGTATCAGGGGTTCATCGCCCGCTACGGCCACAGCGTCCTGGACCTGACCCCCGAGCTCGTCGGCACTATCAACGAGAACGGCGGAACAATTCTTGGAACCTCGCGCGGGCAACAGGACCCGGAGGAGATCGTTGACTGTCTGGAACGGATGAGTATTACCATCCTGTTTGTCATCGGCGGTGACGGTTCACTGCGCGGCGCGCTCGAGATCGCCCGTATCGCGGGCGAGCGAGGCGATAAGATCGCCGTTGTCGGTGTGCCGAAGACCATCGACAATGATGTTCCGTACATCGACCAGAGCTTCGGTTTTCAGACCGCCTTCGGGAAGGCTGCCGAGTCGATACGGGCGGCGCATGTCGAGGCGACATCCTCACCCAACGGCGTCGGCGTGGTGAAGCTGATGGGCCGCCATTCGGGCTTTCTCGCCTGTTACGCGTCGCTGGCGAACAGCGATGCGGACGTGGTGCTCATCCCCGAGGTGCCCTTCGCCTTCGAAGGCGAAGGCGGGCTGCTGAACTTCCTGCACAGACGGGTCGAGGACCGGGGCCACGCCGTCGTGGTCGTCGCGGAGGGCGCCGGGCAGGAGCTTTTCGCCCAAGAGGAGCAGGGACAGCAATCACAGGGCAGCGATGCCTCCGGCAATATCAAGCTACGGGACGTCGGCCCGCTCCTCAACAGGCGGGTGACGGAATATTTCGGCGCGGTGGACATGGAGCTGAATCTGAAATACATTGATCCGAGTTATATGATCCGCAGCGTACCGGCGAATCCGTATGACAGTGTGTACTGCATCCGGCTGGCGCACGCCGCGGTGCATGCGGCGATGTCAGGCCGTACCGAGATGGTGGTCGGCCGGTGGCGACGCAGGTTCGTGCACGTCCCGATCCCGTTGGCTATCAGCCATCGCAGCCAGGTTGACCCCGCCGGCGATCTCTGGCTGTCGGTCCTGGAGGCGACCGGTCAGCCAGTTCAGTTCGGCTGACCGCCGACGCCGCGTCGTTGGCGTAAAGTAGGAGTGTGCCTGCATACGAATACCGTTGCCGCACGTGCGACACCAGCTTTGAGGTGCGGCGCGGGATCACTGAGACAGCCGCCGCCAGCACGCCGTGCCCGGGTGGTCACACCGACACCGGCAGGGTGTTCACCGCGGTCGCGGTGACCCGGGCGGGGTCAGCGGCGCCCTCTTCCAGACCGGCTTCGCCGCAGCCTGCCGCGTCGGGGGGCGCCTGCTGCGGCGGTGGCTGCTGTACCTGATTCCACCCTGTGCGTCCAGATGGGCTCCCTCGAAGTGTCTTGAGGGAGCCCATCGCCGTTTTCGTGCTTCTGGGACATCCGATAGTTTTGCCCAGTTAGTCCCCATTATTCCTGATTTTTTTGCCGAACTGCTGGCCAGGGTCACTTCCGGGGAACTCCGGGCCAATCTCACACTTCTCGCCTCGCCAACTTTGGTGTTACTTGTTTAGTCTTACTAAGCAAGTTTTCGAGTGAGGCGAGTGGCGTGCGTGGAGGGCGGCGAAGTGCGGGACTCGGGCTGCATGGACCAGCAAATTTCGGACAATATGCGGACTATTCGACCATCGGCAATGGATAATCGCCCGATTACGTTGGGTCCGCATTACAAATGGATCGCCCTGTCCAACACCACGCTCGGCATGCTGATGGCAACGATCAATGCGTCGATCGTTCTGATCGCGCTGCCGGACATCTTCCACGGGATCGACATCAACCCGTTGAGCCCTGGCAACATCAGCTATCTGTTGTGGATGATGATGGGCTTCCTCGTCGTCACGGCCGTGCTGGTGGTGACATTTGGCCGGCTTGGGGACATGTACGGTCGCGTCCGTATGTACAATCTCGGATTTGCGATCTTCGCCGCTTCTTCGATTCTGCTGGCCGCTACCTGGATGCACGGCACCACGGCTGCTCTCTGGCTGATCGGCTGGCGGATCATACAGGGCGTGGGCGGGGCGTTTCTCGTCGCAAATTCCACGGCTATTCTCACTGATGCCTTTCCCACCCGTCAGCGCGGGTTAGCATTGGGTATCAATGTGGTCGCCGGCATCGCCGGCACCTTTCTCGGTCTACTGCTGGGCGGGCTACTCGCCCCGATCAACTGGCACTATGTCTTCCTGGTGTCGGTACCGTTTGGAGTATTCGGTACCTTCTGGGCCTATGCGAAACTCCGGGACAACGGTGTGCGGCGTCGTACAGCGATGGACTGGTGGGGAAACATGACGTTCGCTGGCGGGTTGATCGCGCTGCTCGTCGGCATCACTTATGGCATACAGCCCTATGGTGGGCGCACTATGGGCTGGACCAACCCGTGGGTGCTGGCTGCGGTGATCGGCGGCGTACTCCTGCTGGCCGCCTTCGCGGTCATCGAGTCTAAGGTGGCCGAACCGCTGTTCAATCTGGAACTGTTCCGGATCCGGTCGTTCTCCGCTGGCAATGTCGCGAACCTGCTGGCGTCACTCGGCCGCGGCGGTCTCCAGTTCGTCCTTCTCATCTGGCTACAGGGAATCTGGCTGCCGCAGCATGGCTACGGTTTCGCGGAGACTCCGCTATGGGCAGGAATTTACCTGATTCCGTTGACGGTCGGGTTTCTGGTGGCCGCACCGCTTGCCGGCGTGCTGTCCGACCGCTTCGGTGCCCGGATGTTCACGATGGCAGGCCTGGCCATCGTCATCGTGAGCTTTGTGTTGTTCATGGTAATCCCGGTGAACTTCCCCTATCCGATATTCGCGCTGATTCTGCTCATCAATGGCCTGGGCACCGGTCTGTTCTCTTCACCGAACCGGGCTGACGTGATGAACGGATTGCCGGCGAACACCCGAGGCGTTGGCGCGGGCATGGCCGCCACCTTCCAGAACGCCGCTTTCGTGCTTTCGATCGGGTTTTCCTTCACACTGATAGTCATCGGGCTTTCGCGTAGCCTGCCGTCAACCATGTTCAACGGGCTTGTGGACCAAGGTGTGCCAGTGCCGGTTGCGCGGACTGTTTCCACGCTCCCGCCGATCGGCGTTCTATTCTCAGCCTTTCTCGGATACAATCCGATGGAGCAGCTTCTCGGGCCGCAGACGCTGTCGGCTCTACCTGACTCGGGCGCTTACGTAACCGGCCGCGCCTTTTTTCCGAATCTGATCTCCGGGCCGTTCTCCGATGGTCTTGCCGCTACCTTTGCGTTCTCCATCGTAATGCTGTTGATCGCCCTGCTCGCATCCTTCATCGCCGGGTCTGCCGGCGGGACGAAATCCAGGCTCGGCGCGGCGGAGGAGGTAGGCGGGCGCTTGGCGGACACCGGAGCCGGGCTGATCCCCGCGCACCGCGCCGAGGGCTCAAGAACATCCGGGCAAGCCCGATGACGAATGCCACGTTCACCGGGCCATCGGTTATGGTGACCACCGGTTGCCTGGCCAGGGCCCTGGGCCTCCGATTGCCGGCGAAGAGGCATGATCATATGCTCACTGGCCTGTTACGCGGTGGTTGCCTGCGCTTTCGGCCGGCTCTGGGGCACCGAGTGTTGCCAGTCGGCAAGCAGCGTCCGAATGCCGGTGACCAGCAGCAACGGCTGGTCCAGCATGACATGGTGCCCCGCGAGCGGGATTTCGATGACTGGCGCGACCCGCCCGAGCAGCTCGTACATCTCGGTGCCGATGTCCGGCGTTATCAGGCCGTACTCGGCTCGAAACAAGGCGACCCGGCAGCGTACCTCTTTGAGGATCTGCGAAGACGGCCGGCGTCCTCGGAAAATGCCCGGATCAAATTTCCAGGTCCAGCCGCCTTCGACCGCGCCCATGGAGGTCCGTGCCACGTGGTTCACAACGTAGGGCAGCATGTTCGGCTGGTCTGGTACGGTCCTGAACCTGGCCAGGGCATCGGTTACGGTCGGATATACGCGTAGCGGCCCGAATGCGGTCCGTTCGCGGGCGGCCCGTTCCTCCGGGGTGACGTCCGCGACCGGAGCATCGATGATCATGATGCCGCCGACGCTTTCCGGGAACTTCGCCGCAGCCATGATCGATGCCCAGCCGCCCATGCTGTGCCCGATGATGATCGGTGTGCCGGTGAGGCCGGCGTCCCGTGCCACGCTGACGATCTCAGTGGCCCAGCTGATGAGGTTGTACTCATCGCGGCGTCCGCTGTCACCATGGCCTGACATATCGATCGCGATAACTCGGTACTCGTTGTCAATCAGTGGCGCGATGTGGTCCCACCAGCCCGCATGCCCGCCCCCTCCGTGCACGAGAACGATTCCCGGGCGCTCTCGCTCCCCCCAGCACCGGTAGCTGATCCGGCATCCGTCGACCTGGGTCGTGCGCCGCTCGGGCCGTTGCTCGAGTGCGCTGCGGAACCATCCGGGAGTCTCAAGGTTCATGATCTATCTGCCATGTAGGTTCTGCCATTCCGGATATGCGGTGCTGGACGGTGTCGTAATCCAGTTTGACCGGAGTCGGCTTGACTAGCCGGCCGGGACGGTCCCGATGGCTGCGATCGTTTGATCCGCTCACCCGAGGTAACCAATACCAAGAAAGCAGGTGTACCGAATCCACGGCAATGAGCCGAGTTCTCCTTTTTGTGCTCACCCGTCGGGCTGGGTACATATCTGGCGGGGTGGCGATGAGCGGTGGATGGTGGTTCTATGCGATACGCGGTCGTGGCGGACCTGCACGGCAGGCGCAAAGCATGGCGGCGCGTGCTTGGCGATGTGCAGCAGCGCGGGGCCGACCAGGTGGTGTGCCTCGGCGACTACCTCGAGGCGAAGGTGCCGTGGCGTCGCCATACTGCCGCCACCCACTGGGAGCTCACTGACGTGGTGGAACCGGATCCGGCACTGTGGCGTGAGCTGGCCGGGGTCGATCTGGTCCTGGGCAACCAGGAGTGGCGGATCCGCGATCTGCTGCGATCCGAACAGATTTTTGGTGATCTTGATGTCCTGCTTGCCGCGCCCGAAACTCGGATGCTCGGGGCTGCCATGACAATGCACGGCCACCAGTTTTCCTGGGAGGACGGGCCGGCTCGTCCCGGGTGGCCCGCGGTCTTCTACCCGCGGCTGGTCGAGCTGCCCGACGTCCCGATCCTGATGGTCGGCCATTCACACCAGACGCTGCTGCTGGATCTGCCCTCGCTCGGGGAGATGAACGGCCCGGCCGGCGTCGTGGCACATCGTCGGCCGGTCATGCCAGGGGTACCAACCCCGGTCGACCCGAGTGGTGCGCGGCGCCTGCTGGTCAACGTAGGCCCGGCGCGGGGCAAGCCGTCCCACTGGTTGCTTTATGACGATACGGCATCCGAAGTGACCTTCTACGAAGTCATGCCTGGGCGCTCTAGCTGTTAACAGTAGTAACTGTTAGTAGCCATCGGTGGCAGGCTCACCGTGGTCGCGTGTCGTCGGTATGGATGAACGCCTCGATGGTTGTGATTGGGATTACGCCGAGCGGTCGTCCCTCATCCTCGACCGTGATCGTCGCACCCGTCGCCGCATTGCGCAGCGAGTCGTCGACGGCGCTGGTGAGGAAGTCACGCCAGTCCAGGAAGATTTCGGGCAGAAAGGAATCGATCGCCTCTTCCAGTGGCCGGGCCGGATTACGGATCTTGTCGAGGTCATCCAAGGTGATGATCGATGAGCGGATGATGTCCTCTTCGAGGTGGACGACTCGTGCGTAGCGCACACCCGCGTTGCGTATCTCACGAGCGGCTTCGTCGCGGGTCGAGGTGTCCTCAAGCTCGATAAAGGGTTCTACCTTGTCGATGAGTCCGACCACGCCAGCGAGATCTCTTATGATCTTGTCTTGTGTCACGCTGCTGTTCCTTCCCGGGTACCGCTCTCGGGAATCCGTCCGTTGGCATGTACTCCGCTGCGGTCCAGCGAGATCCATGGAGGTGCCAGCACGATTATGATCATTTTGCCTGGAGTCATTGCCAGGAGTGTGAATCACATCTTTCTGTAGTTGATTCTCTCCAGAAAGTATCGATCTTGAGGTCGGGACCAAAGTCCCAGCCCGCTTCATCTGTTGACGTGCTCAATTGGCCGCTATCCTTACCTTGCGTCCCGGCGAAGTGGTAGCACGATCTGCGTTCCCCCCGTACGCTAGATGGTCTACCCTTCGCCGGGGCTTTGTGGTCCCCGGGGCGCGACCGCAGTCCTCTGCCAGAGCCTATGACGGTCAGCTTCGGTTCCTGCGCGGTGAGACACCAGGTAGGCCGGGGCCTCTGCCGACAGGCGCGTTGAGCCGTCGGTCGATCGAAGTCCCACCATTGTGGTAGATCTTCTCTTCGCGCTGGCCGGTCATGCTGGCCGTTGATCAGGCACTCCGCGGTCATAGCGCAATGATCAATTTTTCATCTCTGGATGCCCAAGCTGTCGTGATGCGAAGGTGTCCACTGGTCGTCATGAAGTTGTCAAACGCGCCCATTATTGGCGTGTTGGGTGATAGTTGCATCGTTGTGATTCATCCGTGTGTTCGTGGTGGAACTATGTCGCCCCTTCAGGCGAGCCATCCGTCGATGTCCGGGTGGATTTGGGTGGCAATGGTCTATCTTGTTTGCTAGCCGCGATGGAGGTGCAAATCGGGATCTCGGCGCTCATTCTCGGCTCGTTCGCCGCCCCGCAGGTCGGCGTCCCAAAAGATGATCATGGAGGTTGCCGTCGGCAGAATGATCCTGACGGTTTTTAGGTAGGTGAACCGGTAGCGTCGCGCTGCGCCGTGTCTGGACCGGCGACAGTTGCGAACAGCAAGGTGGGGCGGAGCGAAGGGGGTGTGCAGGTGCAGGTTCCAGCGGCGCGGATCGTCTTTCCCGAAGCCGATCGCGCGGAGATTGCGTCGTTGACTTCGGAGATCCTGGCTAGCGGAGCGTTGACGCTCGGCGCGCATACGAAGGAGTTCGAAGCCGAGTTCGCCGCGGCTCATGATGTTCCATTCGCGGTGGCAGTCAGTAGCGGCACCGCGGCTCTTGAGATCATCCTCCGTGCCGTGGATGTGGCGGATGCGGACGTCATCGTGCCGACGAACACGTTTGCGGCGACCGGCTTCGCGGTCTTGCGTGCCGGCGCGAATCTGGTCTTTGCGGATGTGGACGCCAGGACGTTCGCCTTGAGCGCGGCTACAGTCGCTGACGCGCTCACGCCGCGCACACGTGCGGTGATCTTGGTGCACATCGGAGGGATGATCACTCCTGAAGTCGACGACATCAGGTCGCTGTGTGACGAACGCGGCATTCTGCTGGTCGAGGACGCGGCCCATGCGCACGGTTCTAGCCATAACGGCCGGTACGCGGGCTCGTTCGGTGTGGCCGGGGCGTTTTCGTTCTATCCCACGAAGGTCGTGACCAGCGGCGAGGGTGGGATGATCGTCACTGCTGATGAGCGAGTACGGGATGAGGCGGTGATATTCCGGGACCAGGGAAAGGCTGGATTTCTCGGGAACGTTCACATCAAGCAGGGCTACGCCTGGCGGATGAGTGAACTGCACGCCGTCACCGGTCTGGTGCACGCCCGTAGGTTGCCTGAGTTTCTGGACAGCCGCAACGCGGTAGCCGCTCGCTATACGGCCGGCCTCGGCCAGATCGAGGGACTCGAACCGATTGTGGTGCCGACCGGCGGGCGCAGTAATTATTACAAGTACCTCGTATTGCCACGTCCGGGCATCGATCGGGCACGACTGAAGAAGGAGCTCAAGGAGCGTCACGGTGTGTCGCTGTCCGGTGAGGTGTACGAGGCGCCACTGCACCAGCAGCCCGTTTTTGAGATTTATGCGCGGGGTAACCATCCGGTTGCACAGGATGTGTGCGCCAGGCATGTGTGCCTCCCCGTCCATTCGGACATGACCGAAGCTGAGGTGGACCATGTGCTTGCGTCACTGGCATCCGCCGTCGAGACCCTCACGGTCACGATCTGACCGGGGATCCACTCCGATCAGGTCCGACCAGATGATCCGACCCCAAACCTGACGATCTTGGACGGATGACCAATGCGTATAATCGTCACTGGCGGTTCCGGTTTCATCGGAGCCCATGTAGTGGACCGGCTCCTGGACGCCGGCCACGATGTGATCTCGCTGGATCTGAATGCGCGCATGACCGATCCACGTGCCGACCACCGGATTGTGGACGTTCTGGACCTCTCCGCGCTTACCACGGTTTTTACCGGCTGTGACATGGTTTTCCATCTTGCTGGCATGTCCAATGTTGATCATGCTTTCGCCGATCCGATCCGAACGGTGCGCCTCAATGTGGAGGGCACGGCCAACGTGTGCGAGGCCGCCCGTGCCACCGGAGTGCGCCGCGTGCTGTTCGCGAGCACGGTCTGGGTGTATGGGGCCAGCGGGGGCGATTTGGATGATCCACGGTCGTTGACCGAGGACGTGGAATTCGCGATGAGCCGTGCCGGCCACGTCTACACGTCAACCAAGATTGCGGCCGAACTGCTCCTGCAGAGTTATCAGCAGACCTATGGCCTGGACTTCACGGTCCTGCGCTACGGCATCCCGTACGGTCCGGGCATGCGCGACGAGCTGGTCTTGGCTCGCTTCCTGCGGAAAGCGCTCAACGGGGAGCCGCTTACCGTCGCTGGTGATGGGCAGCAGTTCCGTAACTACGTCTTCGTCCGTGACCTCGCGGATGCGCATGTGCTTGCCATGGATGACGCGGCCCGTAATGAGACGATCGCGCTCGAGGGCAACGAACGGGTCAGCGTGCTGGCTATGGCGCAGGCGGTCCAGGATCACTTCCCCGGCGTCGAGATCGAACACGTCCCGGCACGCCCGGGTGACTTCCGGGGCCGGTCGGTATCGAACGCGAAGGCCGAGAGGCTGCTCGGCTGGCGGCCGATCACCGGCTTTGCCGACGGTGTCAGGCAGTATGTCGAGTGGTACCTGGCGGACCGACAGCCCACGAGTGACCAGCCGGTATCCGCCCGTCGGGCTGATGGGGTCGGCGCCCCGGTCTCCTCCGAGTAGAGCATGACGGACGATCACACGGAGGAACCGCTGGCCTTCCCGACGGGGCGGGAAGGCCAGCCTGGCCGGCGGGCGCTTTTGCTGTCGGGCTCGCTCGGGATGGGCCACGACGTCATGGCCCAGGCCTGTGCGCACTCGCTGGCTCTGCGTGGATTCTCCACTCGCACGCTGGACTCCCTGCGCATGATGGGCGGCCGGGCCGGGTCGGCGGGTGAGGGTGTTTTTCGCGGGATGCTGGCCGTTCCTGGGCTGTATGATGCCCTGCACTTTTCGCAGATGCGTCCAGGCGGCGGGCTGGCGAGGGCGATCGAGGCGACTTCGTCACGCTTTCTCGTACCCAAACTCCGCGTGGAACTGCGGGACCAGCCAGTGGAGCTGCTGTTGTCAATCTTCGCCACCGGGGCCGCCGCGGCCAGTCGGATCAAGCACGAACATCCCCGGATGGTGACCACGGTGTTCTGCACAGATGTCTGTGTCCACCGACTGTGGGTACATGAAAATACCGACCTGTATCTGGTCACCTCAACCACGGCGGCGCGGTTCGTCCGGCGTTTCCATCCAGAGGCGAGGATCGCGGTGGTACCCACGCCGGTCCGTCAACCGTTCTATGACCCACCGACACAGGAGGCGGCCCGTGCGGCCCTCGAGATTCCCGCGGACGCCCGGTGCGTACTGTTGATGTCGGGTTCCTGGGGCCTCGGGCCGCTGGTCGAGGGCGCTCAGGCACTTGCCGAGGCCGGCATATGGGTGCTTGTGGTAGCTGGACGCAACGTCTCGCTTGCGGCACGCCTGCGAGAACGTGCGAACACGCACCCACGGATCATCCCTTTCGGCTTCACCGACCGTATCCCCGAGCTGATGGCAGCAAGTGATCTTGTTGTCACCTCGTCGGGTGACACCTGTAGCGAGGCGCGGGTCATCGGTCGTGACCTCCTGTTGCTGGACGTCGTCCCCGGCCACGGCCGCGACAACCTGCAGCTTGAGCTCGACCGGGGGCGCGCGGACGTGACCTCCGCCGGTGCCATGTCCCTGCGTCGTTCGGCGCTCGCCGCGCTGGACCGTATCAAGCCACCATCGGTACGGGTGGTCGGGACGCCCGAGGCCTGGGAGCAGGCATTTGGTGCCGCACTCAGTCAGGTCGAGCTGGCTAATGGCTGGTAACGGCCAGACCGGCCGTATCCTGGCCGTTACCAGTCGTGTCCGGGAAGACATGTGAGCGACGCGCTCGTTGTCGGCGTCCCTGTCACTGTTGTGTCGGCGGCGCTGTATGGGACGGCTCCGCTCATCCAGGCTGTCGCGGCACGCCAGGCCCCGCCCGGTGGCGGGTTGGGGCTTGGCCTGCTGTTACGTCTTGTATTGCGACCGTTGTGGCTGCTTGGGCTCGCTGTTGAAGCCGGGTCGTTCCTGTTGGAGGTACTCGCGCTGTCGGTGGCGCCGGTCGCTCTTGTTGCTCCGCTCATGGCGGGCGACATGGTGGTCTTCTCGTTGCTGGCCCGGCGTTACCTAGGAGAGCGGATCAGCCGGGTGGGTTGGCGTGGGATGGCGTGCCTCACCGCGGGAATTGGGCTGTTGGCCCTCGCTTTCAGCAGCGGGGCCAAGGTCGGCACACCAGCAAGCAATCATGATCTGGCGTTGTTCCTGGCTTGTGGGCTGCTGTTCACAGCGGTCGGGGCG
>NZ_CAKJTL010000181.1 GCF_917627385.1 Protofrankia sp. CiT1 | reverse complement strand
GGCGTGGGGGCGTGCCCTCGACGGCTCGGGCGGGGTCGTGATCGTCGAGGGCGCACCGGGGATGGGCGCCAGCCGGCTGGTGGCAGAGTTCGCACGCCGGGTGGGCAGCCGGGGCGCCGCGGTCGTCCTTGGCCCAGTGGACGCCCAGATGCTCGTGGGAACCACGGCGGAGCATCCGGTGCTGGTCGTCCTCGACGACCCGCCGGGGGCGGACCCAGCTGAGTTGCAGCGGCTGGCGGCCGCAGCCGTGCGGCTATCGGTACTCGTCGTCGCCGTCACCGGACCCGTCGGCGACCGGACGGAAGAAAAAGAGACGGACCGCCCGCCCGGTGCGGCCGAAGCCGGCTCTCAGGAGGTACTGCGGCTCGGTCCACTCGGGCTGGAGCAGGTCAGGACGATTGTGGCCGGCTATGTGACTGACGAGGAACTCGCGGAGGCAGCCAAAGCGGTGGCCGCGTCCTCCGGCGGCGTCCCCGCGCGGGTACACGAACATGCGGCCGGCTGGGCGGATACCCGGGGCGGGGAGCGGGTCGGCCGGAGCGCCGCGTGGCTGGTCAGCGGTCGGCGGGAGCTGGGCGCGGCCGAGCACGCGATGGTCGCCGACGTCCTCTACCTGCAGCGAGCGAGGCTCCGCCGCCGCGCTGCGGCACCTGATGGCTCCACCGCACCGGAGAGGCCCGCCGACCTAGCCGGCGGGAGGGCTGCCGTCCTGTGCCCGTACAAGGGGCTGGCACGTTTCGAGGAGTCCGACGCCCCGTACTTCTTCGGCCGGGAACGGCTGGTGGCCCAGCTGGTGGCCCGCTGTGTGGCCGCGCCGCTGCTGACAGTGGTGGGCCCGTCGGGCGGCGGGAAGTCGTCGCTGGTGCGGGCTGGGCTGGTGCCGGCGCTGCGTTCGGGCGTGCTACCCGGCAGCGAGCGGTGGCGGATCCGGCTGCTGCGAGCCGGCACGGTCGACCCGGCCGCAATCGACGTCGATAGCGGTGGGAACGAGCTCCTCGTTCTGGACCAGTTCGAGGAGGCGTTCACCACCTGGGCGCGGGAGAGCCGGGAGGAGTTCATCGACGTGTTGGCCGGTGCGCTCGAGCGGGGCGACGGCCGCCTGCGCGCCGTCCTCACGGTCCGCGCCGACTACTACGGCCACTTCGCCCGCCACCCGGCGCTCGCCCACCTCATCGGTGGCAACCATGTACTTATCGGCCCGATGACGATAAGCGAGCTACGGCGGGCGATCTCCGAACCCGCCCACGTCGCCGGACTCGAGCTCGAGGAGGGGTTCACCGACACGGTCCTGGCCGATGTCCGCCACGAGCCGGGGGCGCTGCCGTTGCTGTCCACCGCGTTGCTCGCCACCTGGGAGCGCCGCGACGGCCGAGTGCTGCGCACCGCGGCCTACCGCGAAGCCGGTGGGATGGCAGGGGCGATCACCCGGCTCGCCGACGGCGTCTACGACTCACTCGACACCGAGGGCCAGGCGACTGCCCGGAAGGTGTTTCTCCGGCTCGCTACCCCCGGCGAGGGCGCCGCCGATGACCTGCGCCGCCGGGCGCCGCGGGCCGAGCTGGCCGGCGGTGGGCCAGAGGACGCCGTGCTCGCCGCGCTGGTCGAGCGGCGGCTGGTCACCGCCGACGGCGACACGGTGGAGGTTGCCCATGAGGCGCTGCTGCGGGAGTGGCCCCGGCTGCGGGCCTGGCTGGAAGCCGACCGCGACGGCCGGCGGGTGCACCGCCACCTCACCGAGGCCGCCGGCGCCTGGGCCGCGGCCGGCCGCGACCCGGCCGACCTCTACCGCGGCGCCCGTCTCGACGCTGCCCAGGAGTGGGCCACCGCCCACCTCGGGGACGCCAACCTGTTGGAGCGCGCCTTCCTGGACGCCTCCGCCGCCGTACAGGAACGCGCGCTGCACCACGCCCGGCGCAGCGCCCGGCGGCTGCGGGTGCTGGCCGCCGTGCTGGCCGGGCTGCTGGTGATCGCGTTGACCAGCGTCGGCGTGGCGGTCATGCAGCGCGGCGCGGCCAACCAGCAGGCACAGATGGCCCGCGGGGCCACCCGGTCGGCGCAGGGCAGCAGGCTGGCGACGCTGGCCGCCGGCCTCGACACCGACCAGGTCGACCTGGCGCTGCTGCTCGGCGTGGAGGGCTACCGGCTCGCCCCTTCCCGGGACACCGAAGGCGGTCTGGTGACCGCGCTCGTCCACACCCCGGCCAACCTCGATCAGATCATCCGGTTCGGCGCCCCCGGCCTGCTGCCGATCGTGCCCCCGTCGGTGAGTCGGGACGGGCGGCTGCTCGCCGTCCCGGGGCGAGACGGCACGGTCACCGTGTGGGACCTGACCGCCGGCCGAGTCCAGCGCACGCTGCACTGGCCCACCGGCCGCCAGCTCGCCGTCTTCAGCGCGGACGCCACGATGCTCGCTGTCGGCGGGAACGACGGGACCATCGTCGTCTGGGACGTCATGCGCGGCGAACAGGTCGGGGCACCCATCCGGGCCGGGGACGGCCTCGCCTACGGGCAGTTCGACCCGGACAACCCGTCCCGGCTGTTCGCGGTCGACAACAGCGGGCGGATCGTCCTGTGGGACCGCTCTGTTCCCGACGCGCCCCGACAGGTCGGGCCACCGCTGCAGGTCCCGATGAAACCCGGCGATATCCCGCTCGTCGTGATCAACGCGGACGGGAGCCGGCTCGCCGGGGTAGGGACCGGTGGCTCATCGACGCGGGTGTGGGACGCTCATACCGGACAGTTCCTGCGGGAGCTGCCCGGACGCCTCGGCTTCTTCGGCCCCGACGGCGTCACACTGCCAACCGCCCTCGGTGACCATGTGATGCTGTGGGACGTCGACACCGGGCAGCTGCGTCAGGCACCGCTGACCGGCTTCACCAGGGCTGGCGCCGGCGCTGTGATCAGCAGCGACGGCCGGCGCCTGGTCGCCAACGACGAGGAGACCGATCTCACCCGGGTGTTCGACCTGCCGTCGGGCCGGCTGGCCGCCACATTCTCCCGGCCTGGGATCGTCCCGGTCGCCTTCCTGCCCGGCGGACGGCTGCTCACCAGCAGCGTGGCCGAGGCCGACATCTGGCGCCAGGACGCCGCCACATCACCGCTCGGCCGGACCCTGGACGGCCATGACGGCCGCGTCGTGGCCGCGTTCATCCCCGGCGGCACCGAGATCGCAACCCAGGGCATTGACGACCGGCGGGTCCTGCTGTGGGATGCGGGCACCGGCCGCCTCGAGGGGCCGCTGCTCGACGGCGCCGTCGAGGCCCCCGCCGCGTTCAGCCCGGACGGCACCCTGCTCGCCGCACCGGGCCGGGACGGTATGGTCCGGCTCTGGGGCCAACGGCGGCGTGATGATGGCACAGCCGCCCCGCCGGAGTCCCACATCCCCGTGTCGTGGGAGCGGGCCGGCGGCGCCGAACTGGCGGTGCTTGCCGGCACCGGGCCGGCAGCGCGCGCCGACGCCGTCGCGTGGAGCCCGGCCGGGCGCCGGGTCGCCGTGGCCGCCGGCGGTTCGGTCCTGCTCTGGGATATCGGTGACCCGCAGCGGCCCCGCCTGGTGGGGCAGTCGGCCACGGCGGCCACACCAAGCCCAGGCGCGCCGGGCGCGCCGGACGCGCTGCGCCTCGTCTTCAGCCACGACGGGCGCTGGCTCGCCGCCGAGGACGTCCCAGGCCGCACCATCAGCCTGTTCGACGCCGCCACCGGCCGGACGGTGTGGTCGCAGCGGCTCGAGCTGGACGCGGTCGGCCCTCCGGCGGTGGTGTTCTCACCGGACGGCACGACACTGGCGGTCGGCTACGGGACGGTACCGGCCGGCGTCGTCGAGTTCCGCGCTGTCGAAACCGGGGCCGTGCGGCGCAGGCTGCCGACGCCGAGTCTCGGTGGGGTCGAGTTCCTCCGTGGCGGCCGGGTCGTGATGACGACGAGTACCGTCAACGGGCGCGGCATTGCACAGCTGTGGGACACCACCACCCTCGCGCCGATAGGCGAGCCCCTGCCACTGCCGCATGACGCGTACTCACTCTCGCGCAGCCCGGACGGCACCATCGCGCTGGCCGGCACCTCCGGAGGAACCGTTCAGATCTGGGACGTCGGCATCGAGGGCTGGGTGGCCACCGCCTGCCGTATCGCGGGGCGCAACCTCACTCAGGTGGAGTGGCGTAGCTACCTCCCCGGCGAGCCTTACCAGCGCACCTGTCCCCAATGGCCGGCAGGCTCGTGAGATCGAAATCTCATCGTGCCACGCCCCCGGCGGAAACCGCGGATTTAGGCGAAATCTCGGAATCGGCATATTCCCTGGCGGCGTCGAGCACACGCCGATGGGCGTTTTCGGTACCCACTGAGATCCGCACGCCGTGTTCGGGATAAGACCTGATCTTCACTCCCGCTTTCAACACCGACGCGGCGAAACGCTCCGACGACGTACCCAGCGGAATCCAGACGAAGTTTCCGTACGAAGGTGTGGGTGCGAGGCCACAGGCGCCCAGGCCCGTGTGGAGATCCGTACGCAGCCGTCGCACCAGGTCAATCCTGGTGGCCAGCTCTTTCTTCTGCTCCAACGAGACCACCGCCGCGTTCTCGGCGATGCGGGTGACAGAGAACGGGATGACCGTCTTACGGGCAAGGCGCGCGATGTCCGATGCGGCGAAGGCGTAGCCGGCACGCAGCCCCGCGAGCCCGTGGGCCTTGGAGAACGTCCGCAGCAGGACGACTCTCGGGCACTCGCGGACGATGTCGAGGTCGCGCGGATCGTCTTCCTCGCTGAACTCCATGTATGCCTGGTCAAGGATAGCTACCACATGGGGCGGAAGGCTGTCGAGGAACCAACGAAGAGTGCGCCGGGTTATGCGGCAGCCCGTGGGATTGTGGGGGGAACACAGGATGACCGCACGGGTACGTGAATTCACGCTTGCCAGCAGTTCCGGCAGATCGTGCTCGCCGGTGGAGGTCAGCGGAACCGGTACGCCCCTGGCACCCGCCACTGCGATCAGCAGGGGATAGGCGTCGAAGCCAGGCCAGGCGTAGAGCACCTCGTCGTGACGGCCGCACAGGACAAGGAGAAGCTGCTGCAGCACCCCGGCGCTGCCCGGTCCGACCGTGATCTCCTCTGCATCAGCACCGAAGTATCGGGCGAGGCCGTGCCGCAGCAAGCGTGCGGTGGGGTCCGGATATAGATTGATCTTTTTGTTGCTCTGACACAGTGCTTCCGCCACCGCCGGCAGCGGAGGCAGCATGAGTTCGTTGTTCGACAGATCCAGGATCTCCTCGTCGTCATCCACCGGTGCGTCCGTGGAGCGGTAGGCGGAGAACCTGTCGAGCTCACAAATCCGGGCAGCCGGGCGATGGACAGGACTCGTTGCCATGAGCCTCCTTCTCGGTAGCTCGTTACTTCGTGAAAGCGTGTATTGCGTCACTCGGCACAGAGCGAGAGACAATCACTCGTCACCGGTTGCGGCCACGCGGCGAAACTGCGCAGGCCGTAGAGCAGGGGAGTACCCGTGGTTTGATAGATCATGTTTACCACCCCGAGCACCACAGCGTGATCGCCGACCCGTAGGATGCCGCTGACCTGACATTCCGCCATGGCGAATGCGTCCTCGACCAGCCAGGGCAAACCAGACCACGACTGTTTCCAGGTCACCCGTGCGAAGCGGTCGGGGTCGGGGCCCGAGAACACCTCCGCGGCATGTTGCCCACCCTCGTGCAGAAGGTTGATGGTAAAGCTGCCGTGGGACGTTACCGCCTGCAGCGTGGCGCTGCCGATCCGCAGGCAGACCAGCAGCGTCGGTGGATCCAAGGTGGCGCTAGTGATCGACGAGCACGTCATGCCCCGTGGCTGTTTTTCGGTGTCGAGGCTGGCGACCACCGCGATACCGGTGGGAAAGGCGCTCATCAGGTCGCGGTAGCGCTGCTGGCGTGTCCCGCTGGTCATGAGACACCGTGCAGCTGGCGCAGCAGATCGTAGGTGGACGGCAGTGAAGCCACCATGTCTGTCTGCTTCCGCTTGATGTCGGCGAACAGCAGCTCGGCCCGGGCGAGCGACTCGGGCTTGTAGGCGAGGGCGGGTAGCGGGGAGCGGGGCAGCATACCGAGTCCCGTAAATATGCAATAATAACTGCCGTTGGTCCAGAAATTGCGGAACTCGGCTTCGAAGTTGCCATAATAGTTTCCTTCATCGGTGATCGGCAGGTTCACCGGCAGCCCGGCCCGGTAGGTCTCGACCTTCTCCTTGATGCCGTCGGCAAGCCGCAGTTTCTTGTTCGCCGCCCAGAACGGCGTGTCCACGCGCGGCGAGAAGAAGTAATGTGCCTGGAGGAAGTCCCGCGTGTCGTCGAACATCTCCTCGATCTCGCGATTGAACCGGTCGATGAGCACCCTGTCGAAGTTCCGGTCGGGGAAGTGCTTGGCCAGCATGTGTATGGCCGCATAGATGAAGTAGATGCCGCTGGACTCCAGCGGCTCGACGAAGCAGGAGGACAGGCCGACGCTGACGCAGTTGCGCACCCAGGCCCTGCGGTTGCGGCCGACCCTGAAGCGGATGTGGTTGAACGTGGTCTGGTCAGGGTCGAGCCCCCACAGCCGCGCGAAGTCCACGGTGGCCTCGTCGCGGCTGGCGAAGCTACTGGAATAAACGTAGCCGCTGCCGAACCTGCCCAGCATGGGGATCTTCCACGTCCATCCAGCCGGCATGGCGATCGAGGAGGTGTAGGGCTCGATGCCGTTCGCCTCGTCGTCGTGCGGCACGGCTGTGGCCACCGCGCTGTCGCAGAGCAGGTGGTCACTCATGTCAATGAACGGCTCGCCCATCGCCTGATTGATCAAAAGTCCGCGGAATCCGGAGCAGTCGACGAACAGATCACCCTCAAGGAGCTGCCCCGACGCGGTGCGCAGCGCGGTGATGAAGCCCCGCTCGTCCGTCAGCACCTCGGTCATCTCGTCCTCGACATGCTCGACCGCCTGCTTGGTCACTGCGAAGTTGCGCAGGAACCTGGCGACAAGCTGGGCGTCGAAGTGCCAGGCGTAGGTGGTCGCCCGACGCATGTCGAGCCAGCGCGGGGCCTTCTTGGCGTCCATGATCGCGGTGTCGGTGAAGCAGGCGTAGTCATAGGGCTCGTTGGTCTCGCCCCGCAGCCTCTTGGCCGCCCAGTAGTGGGAGAGCGGGATCTGGTCGGCGGACGCCAGCAGGCCGAACGGGTGGTGGAAGGCGTCCACGTGGCCATAGCCGCACCGCGGCTGCGGGCTGCCCTCCCCGGGGGTGCGCCAGTTGATGAACTTCACGGCCATCTTGTAGCTGGCGTTACACTCGCGCATCCACTCTTCCTCGGCGATACCGAGGTAGTCGAAGAAAGCGCGCTGGAGGTTGGGGATGGTGGCTTCTCCGACACCGATCCGTGGAATGCTCGGGGCCTCCAGCACCACGATCTTCACCGTGTTCTGAAGCGCTTTGCCGAGGTAGGCTGCGGTCATCCAGCCAGCGGTACCCCCGCCGAGGATCACAACCGTCTTGATG
Source organism: Protofrankia sp. CiT1 (assembly GCF_917627385.1). Lineage (GTDB taxonomy): Bacteria > Actinomycetota > Actinomycetes > Frankiales > Frankiaceae > Protofrankia. The sequence continues at coordinate 11,145 of NZ_CAKJTL010000181.1, read as the reverse complement.
CGGCTGTCCATGGTGTCTCCCTGATCAGATGGGGATGTGATTGGTTCGGACGGGATCCGAGCGCATGCGCCGGTGGCCTACGTGCCCACACCGGCAGCGCTGGCATCGGTAGGTGAATAGGTGAATAGATGGCAGGTGGACGATCGATCAGCTGTGAATCGCAACGGCCTGGGCACGGCGAGCCGGAATGACGATCTCAAACGCGCTCTCAGGCCGAGAGCAAATTCCTGGAACGCAGCTCGGCGATGACCGCGTCGGTCAGGCCCGCGGCGTGGGCTTCCGGCAGGGTCAGAGATGTCGGGATGCTTTGCTCAAAACTGAAGACGTTATGGGGATCGTACCGACGTTTCACATCCATCAGCCGGGGAAGTCTGTCCCCGTAGTAGGCGTGCAGCCAGTTGGCCAGATCGCGGTCCGGGCTGTTGACGTAGGCGCCGCCCGTCATGAACGGGAGCATCTCGTCGCGGATTCCACACAGCCAGTCGAGATGCTCACGATCGGACTCCGCGTCGTCCCAGTGCCCGAGGTACTCCACGCAGATGGACGCGTTTCGGTGCGCGAATGCCGAGTGTTCCGGCGGAACGTCACCCAGCACCGCGCCGCCGAGTCCGTAGAACCCCGTCCTGACTCCGGCGGGCGCAGTCCTGTGCCAGCGATCGAGGATTTTCATGGCGTATGAGTCGAGCGGTCTCGCGGCGAGCGCGGGGACGAATTTTGCCCGTATCGACGGAACCCGCTGAGTCCACGTGCCCACACTGTCCATGTAAGGCACGGTGCGCATGGAAGTCTCGCGCGGCGGATGTGCGTCGACCAACGGCTTGATGATTGATTTCAGCTCGTCGGCCGAGCCTTCGAACAGCCCGGTCGTCATGGCCATTCCGGCAGACCTGGGGAACAGGTTGAACCTGACGTTCACGCGCTCGTCCGCTCGAAGGATCCAGCGCTGCCATTCATCGAGTACCGCGATGCCGTCGTCCCAGTCCCATTTCATCGTAAACAGCGTCACCTCGGAAATAGGCCGCATCTTGAACGTATAGGAGGTGACGATCCCGAAATTCCCGCCGCCGCCGCCCCGCGAGGCCCACAGCAGGTCTGCGTGGTTCGTCTCGTCGACCGCCAGGATCCTGCCCCGCGCATCGACCACGGTGAGACCGACAAGGCTGTCGATGAGCAGGCCCCGCGACCGCACGAGCATCCCGATCCCGCCACCGAGGACGTGACCACCGATCCGGATGTCTGGGCAGACTCCCGCCGGGATCGTGCCGCCGACAGACCACAGAGCCGCGTATACCTCGCCCAGGAGGACACCGGGGCCGATGACAGCCCGGCTCCGGTCGTTGTTCACGGCCACAGACCCCAGCCTTGACACGTCGATCACGATGCCGTTGTCGAGGGTGCAGAAGCCCTCGACGTTGTGGCCACCGGAACGGATACGGAAGGGGATGCCATGGTCGCGCACATAACATAATGCGGCTGCTGTCTCTTCGGCGTCCCGTGGGTATACGACAGCCTGGGGCCGGCAGTCGAAACGCTTGTTCCAGATGCTGCGCGCCGTGTCGTACCTCGTGTCGGATGGCGTCACCACAAGACCAATGGTGTCAGGATAGGTTCCCATATTGCCTCCGCATTCGGCTGAATTCGACATGCTGGCGCCCTGGTTCATGCTGGCGCCTTGGTTCATGCTGGCGCCTTGGTTCGGCTGGCGCCGCTATGGCCCTATGCGAAGAACCTGATGGGCATCTTCGCGGCCTTCGCGCCCTCGGATACGGGCGGACGCCACGCGCCGTACGTGTGCGTGACGCCACCCTCCCGGCTCTCCAGATAGCAGATGATGTTAAGCGGCCAGCCAGCGTTTCGGAAAAGGTACTCATCCATACGGCTGGGATTCTCGCTCAGGTTTTCCGTGCCCCGTTCGTGCGGCGGCCCCACCCGGTGCCAGTCAGGATGCATATGGACTGACCCGAGCATCTCGAGTCCGTTGTCCTCGAATTCACGCACGACCTTCAGGAGCTGGCGCGAGTCACACCAGAATCCCCTCTCGCCATCATCGTACTGCTTTCCGAACTTGGGGGCGATGTTCTTCTTGAACTCCTCCATCGGCACCGAGTCAACGGCTCGGACATTGTCGGCGAAAGCGATCCTTCGAAGCACCATCGCGTCGCCTTCCACAGTTCCACCGAGAAGCCCGAAACTGTTGGGGCGGTGCAGGCGTGAACCGCCCGCGGCCACCGACTCAAGACCAAGGCGATACTCCCCTATAGCATCCTCGATGAAAGATGCGAACACCTCCGGCTCGGCGACCACCACCTCGACGTCATCAAAGACTCCAGCACAATTTCCCGGCAACATCCGGGTTTCTGGCATGATGGTGCTCCTCTCCGAGAGAGTGTGTTTCCCAGTGCCTGGACTCCGGCGGGCGCGTTGTCAGACGAGCCCGCCGTTGGCGTGGATGACCTGCCCGTTGACCCAGCCGCCCTGTTCGCCAACGAGAAACTCCACCACTTTGGCGATGTCCTGCGGACGTCCAATCCTGCCGAGCGGAATCTGCCGGGCCAAAGCTTCGATGGCATCCGGGGACCTGCCGCGCAGCAGGAGCTCAGTGCCGGTGGGACCGGGGGCGACGGCGTTGACCGTGATGTTCCGCCCCGCCAGCTCTTTGGCGAGTTGACGTGTCAGCACCTCGACCGCGACCTTGCACGCGTTGTAGACCGCCTGCCCCGGCGCACCCAGGGCGGCAGCCGAGCTGGAGAAGGTAATGATGCGTCCGCCAGGCCGCACCCGGGTTGATGCGGCCCGCAGCATGTTGAACGTGCCGCGAAAATTGACATCCACAACACGACGGAAGCTCTCGTCATCGGTGTCGGCCAAGGGGCCTCGCCGGTCGGCGTGCGCCCCCGCACAGCTGACCACGATGTCCACACCGCCGTACGCCTTCTCCGCCGCCGCGAACAGCTGGTCGACATCGTCTGGCTCGCTGATGTCGCCGCGAACCGCCAGCGCTCGTCCGGCCCCGGTCCCGACGATCTCAGCAACCAGCTTGTCAGCGGATACAGTGTCCTCGACGAAACCGACGACCACGTCGAAGTCGTCGGCGAGCCGTCGGGAGATCCGCGCACCGATCCCGCGGGTGCCGCCTGCCACAATCGCGACCCTGCGCGTTACGTCGGCCGTCACTGTGCCGATTCCGGATTCAGCCGGATCTCACTGAGCGCTGCCTGGCCTCGCTCAGACCAGCGGGACTCTTCGGCACCGTCGAAACGCCGTCCGTATGCCTTAAGGAATTTGATGCGATCGGGTACAGGATCGTCGACGCGATTCAAGAAAGGCAGGTCGGAGTCGACCATATACCGGATGGCGAGCAGCGGAATCGGGCTGCGCAGCGGCCGGAACGCGGGGTTGTGCAGCCCACCCTGCTCACTCCGCGGATGAAACCTGCCAATCATGAGACCTGATTCGACGAACTGCGCTTTCAGTCTGCGGTGCGTTTCGTCCACCATGGTAGGCGCGTCCTCATCGCTCACATCGGGCAGGATCACCAGGATCGCCTTGTCCATGGCCTCCGGTCCGGACCGCGGTTCCATACGCAGGAAGACGTTCTGGTACTCGGCGATCTCCTGATCGATCGCGGCTGCCGGGCGGTTCTCCGTACGCACGACCACGAAACTGATCCTGTTCATGGACATGGCACGCGGGACAAAGGGACACACCGAGCCGCTGCGGCCGAGTTCGGGATGCGGTCGACACAGGAATTCTTCGCACCAGTTGGCGATGCGTTCGATAAACGGTTGATCCCTTGCTGCCCGGGCCGGGTCATCCGGTCGGTGAAGTGCGGAATCCTCAGCTGTGGTATTCACCTTCGACTTCCCCTCGAATCACCATGCAACGTGGAGATTTGCAATGGAATGGGTCATCATGTCCGGTTTCCAGATCACCTCGTCCGCGGGTACCGTCAAACGCAGATTCGGCATGGTACGGGCGAGCACGGCGAACCCCTCTTGCAGCTGCACACGCGCGAGATGGGCGCCGATGCAGTAGTGCGGCCCCTTCCCGAAAGCCAGGTGCCCGTTGTCTGTTCGATGAATGTCGAACGTGTCCGGGTCCTGGAACTTCGTGGAGTCACCATGAGCCGAGGAGATCAGCGGCATGACTCCTTCGCCCGCGCGCACACATCCGGACGGGAGCTCGACATCTTCCATGGCGAGACGGAGGAAGCCCACATCGGCCGGAAAGTCGTGCCGGAGAATCTCCTCGACCGCTAGGGGGACCAGGCTCGGGTCCGCCACGAGCTCCTCGTACTGCTCACGGTGGCGCAGCAAAGTGAACGCTCCGCGCCCGATGGTTGTCATAGTGGTCTCGTAGCCGGCCAGCAGGAGCGAGCGGGTGACGTCGCACAGCTCCGCCCCGCTCATGCGATCGTCACCGTCACTTGCCTCGATCATGGCGTCCAGCAGGTCCGTGCCTGGCTCACGACGGTGACGCTCGATGAGCGCGGTCAAGTAGGCGAAAAACTCGTCGCGCCCTCGTCCGCGCTCGGCCACGCTGTCCGGGCCGATGCGCATGGCCACAGCCGACCAGTAACGGAACTGGTCGAGATCGCTGTCGGCGACTCCGAGTATTTCAGCGATCACCATAAGCGGGAGCGGTTCCGCGAATGCCGTCATCAGATCGGCGGGTGGCGAGGCTGCCAGCATGCTGTCGGCGAGGTCCTGCGCGATCTTCCGGATGCGCGTCCGCCATCCTTCGGCACTGCGCGCGGAGAACGCGCGGCTGAGAATGCGACGTACCCGTGTGTGCCGTGGCGGATCCAGGTTGATCAGAGTATCGCGGTCGTCGGACATGTCCGCACCGGGCTGCAGCCGGGGCGCCCCAGGCTTGCTCAGGTCCCGGCTGAATCGTGGATCGGTGAGCACGGCCTCGACGTCGTCAAAGCGCACCGCAAGCCGCACGACGTCACCACTTGGCAGTTCAACCTGCCCCAGCGGATCGTTCTCACGGCGCCACATGCAGCTCGGCGGACGCTTACCGAGTGGCTCTTCCGGGAAGGGAAAGGATTCAGGTGGCACGACACTCAGCTTTCGAACGTGAGGAGGGGGACGTCCCAGAGCTCGCTGTGCACCGGACGGCGCATCTCGGGCGCGAGGACCTCGGTGACGAGCATTTCAGTGAGGTACTGAACCTTGGCGGATATGAGGTGGCTCGAGTACGCCAGCGCCGAGTGCTGCTTCAGACCAACCGTGACATGGACGTGCGGCACGGTCTCGTTCTTTTCGGGCGCGTAGGAGAAAGTGCCGGATCCAACGGCTTCGACCTTCTCCAGATAGACAGGAAGACGCACCGGCGCTGCCGGGTCCTCGACCCGCTGGCACGTTCCCGCGATCTCGGTCTCGGCGAAGGCTGCGAGGAACATCGGAATGTATCCCTGCCGGACATCGTTCTCCCGGCAGAAATCCGCCAACGCCTGGAAGAAATCTTCTCCGTGATCGAAATTGACGCCAAACGACCTTCCGGTCTTCAGTTCATGCGTACGCATATAGAAACCACTCCAATCGGACAGGTGACGGCGGGTGGTGTGGGCTCCCCGAACAGGGCGCATTGCAGGATCGCAAGGAAAAAATGGATGTGGAATTTCCCGATTCGGCGGCATGCGATGAACCGGCGATGTGGCTACCCGTGCCGCGGCGCGGGTAGCGGGGCTCGTCACACATCGACGCGGAGCGCCTGGGATTCCAGCCAGGCGTTCAGGTCCAGCACCATCTCCAGGCTGACGCGTGTGACGGTACTCGACGTCGCCTCGGCTGGTGTCGCGAGCAGCGCTTCGACAGCCTTCTGGTCCAGCAGCGGCAGCACCGGGGCACTCCCGTCCGCGATCAGTTCGGTGAGAGTGCCACGCAAAGCGAGTCCGTATGCGGGGTCCTGTGTAGCGGGGTACGGGCTCTTGCGTCTCTCCAGGATCGACTGCGGCAACAGATCCGAGACCGCGGCGCGCAGCAGGCTTTTCTCCCGCCCGTCGAAGGTCTTGAACGACCAGGGAACGTTGAAGAGGTACTCCACCAGTCGATGGTCACAGAATGGCACACGAACTTCCAGGCCATGGGCCATGCTCAGTCGATCCTTGCGGTCGAGCAGCATGTTCACAAAACGGGTCAGGTGGAAATAGGAGATCTCCCTCATCCGCCGTTCGCGGGAGTCCGTCCGGGATATATGAGGCACCTCTGTCAGTGCCTCGTGATATCTGTCGCGCTCGTAGGAGAGAATATCGAGCTGCTTACGTAGCCTCGGGTCGAAGAGGTCGTCGGGACGCTGCTTCTGCATCATGACGACAAGCCAGGGGAACGTGGGGGCTTCCACCACTTTCGGCAGGTGGAACCAGGCGTATCCGCCGAACACCTCATCGGCTGACTCCCCTGACAGCGCGACGGTCGAGTGACCGCGGATCGCTCGGAACAGCATGTACAGCGAGGTGTTCATGTCCCCGCTGAGCTGTGGATACTCCCACGCGTGCATCACACTGGAGCGCAATCGTGGATCGGTGAGCTCGGCGGTGTCGAGTATGATGTCGGTGTGTTCGGGGCGCAGATACCGCACGGCGTCCTGTACGAACGGCCCGTCGGGGGAACCGCGCATCTCATCGGGCTGAAAGTGGTCGCCGTACCCGGCGAAGTCGACCGAGAATGAACGGATGTCCCCGTGCTTGAGGGCCAGCGCGGTGATCGCGCTGGAGTCGAGGCCACCCGACAACAGACTGCACAACGGCACATCCGCCACCAGCTGCCGTTCCACGATGTCCTCGAGAAGTTCGCGCACCACGCGTATGGTCGTGTGGAGATCGTCGGTGTGCTCGTGGGCTTGGAGCGCCCAGTATCGCCACTTGCGCAGGCCCTCCCGCCTGAACCGCAGCAGTTGCCCGGGCCTGAGTTCGTGCATGCCCTTATAGATTGACAGCTCGGGCGTCTGGGCGATGGTGAATACCTCGCGCAGGCCGTCGGCGTCCACCACCCGATCGACCCGCGGATGCGCCAGGATAGCCTTCGGTTCCGACCCGAAGAGCAGCCCGCCACCCGGTAGCGGGTAGTAGAAGAGCGGCTTGACGCCCATCCTGTCGCGGACAAGCAGGAGTTCCTCGCTTCGGGAGTCCCACAGGGCGAACGCGTAGATGCCGTTCAACCTCTCGGCAATGCCCTCGCCCCACTCCAGATAACCGCGTAGCACGACCTCGGTGTCGCTGTGGGTACGAAAATGATGCCCCTTCGACTCCAGCTGCGTCCGTAACTCGCGGAAGTTGTACACCTCGCCGCTATAGGTGAGGACTGCCATGTCCTCTGCGGCCATGGGCTGATGGCCGCCCGCAATGTCGATGACCGCCAACCGCCGGTGGCACAACGCCGCGTGTGGACTTAACCAAATCCCTGTGTCGTCGGGTCCTCGCAAGGCCATGGTCGCGGTCATGGCGGACACCGTAGTCCGTTCCCTGGTCAGATCCCGGTCAAAATCTACCCAGCCTGCGATGCCGCACATACAGTTTTCCATTCGTCAGTTCGTTCGAACCGTCCCCATCATTCCCGCATGCTCGGGCACAGCGGCACATCATGGGGAGCCTGTGCCCGCTGGCCTGCCACCGCTCGGGTGTGTTCCCGCCGCCGGAAACTGCCAGGACAAGCATGAGGCCGCCACGTCCGGGACCGAGCCGGCCAGTTACCGCACGTAACTCAATGCTGGTACCACACCGGCCACCGGCTCATCCCGGGACCATGGGCTCGGCGCTCGCACCCGGCGAAGATGCGGCGCCGCCGCTGCCCACGCCGCATCTTCCGCCTCGTGCGTTGCCCGTATCCACCCCACAAGGATTTCTCATCGCCCGCGGCCTGGAAAGGAGGATATAGGTCAATATGCGATAGGATCTGGCCATGCGTGAGGTCGCGGTTCTCTCCTGGACCGCATGATCCCGTTCGAGGCGAGCATCCCGGCAGGAATCTTCGGCGACGCAGCCCCACCGGGCGGCACTCCGTTCCACGAAGGAACTGAAGAAGCGGGGCAAGCAGCCGGGTGCGGACGGGCTGACGCTGGCGTGCCGGGAGGATCCGGACCGGGTTGAGCAGCACTTTCCCGTCGGGGTATATCGGGGTATATGGCCACGGTGCGGCGCTGGCCGGGGTGGCGGACCGCGGGTCCGCTGGCACCTCGACGATCAAGGCGATCGCGGTGACCGGCGCCGACCTGCTCATCCGGGTCACGGGTAACCGGCGGCTACCGGTGCTACGGACATTGCCCGACGGGTCGTGGATCTCGCGGATCGGCCCGGTCGAATTCCGGGTGATCCGCTGGGAGGTCACGGTGACCACCACCAGGGACCACGGCGGGAGACTGGGCCGGCATCTGGCGATTTTTCCTAGATTATCACTATTGTAGTGAGATCTTCGAGGCCGGCCAGGTCAGCGGAGTTGCGGGTATAAAGGCTGGCTCCGTGTGCGTGCGCCGTTGCCGCGATCAACAGGTCCATCGTCCGCGCCCGTGGCTGGCGGCCGATTTCGGCCACTCGGGCGGCCAGCCGTCCATAACTGTCGGCGACGGCGTCGTCGACCGGGAGCGGGTCGAATCTTCGTTGGAGTGCGCTGAGCCTGGCGAGTCGGTTCGCGCGGGCCTCGGGTGTCTTGGCGACGAGAACACCGAACTGGAGTTCGGCGATACTGATGACGCTGACGGCCAGCTCGCCAGGGATCGGGAGGACGTCCGTGGCCACCAGTACGCTTGTGTCGAGGACACCCCGATTCATCGATCTTCCCAAGGGTCCGTCACGGTGTTGTCCACGAGTTCGCGATCGGCGGGCCAGTCGGCGTCGGCCGGCAGGGCGATGACCTCGGCGAGATCGTCCCAACGCCGCCACGCGCGTGGGGCCACTGGGCCTAGAACGGCTGCTGGTCGGCCGGAGACCGTGATGGTCAGTCGCTCGCCGGCCTGGGCTCGCCTCACCAGCTCGCTTGCGTTCTGCCGCACCTCACGCAGTCCTATCTCGTCCACGCTCCCAGGATAGCACTTGTGCTACTCGGGTCCGGTCGTCCGCTCGAGGCCGCTGACCTGGCCGTCATGGAGATGGTGGGGAGCCGCGACGTGCCCGCGATAACCGCGGATCGCTTGAGGAGATCGTGCGCAGGGGCCCGCGGGAGCCCACGCGGAGATCTCCGCCCGCTCGTTGTTTGTCCAAAATGAGCCGCTATTTAGAGCGCCCGAGGACAGAGCGTTCGATAGTGAGCGGCCCATCCGCGCCCGCTCCGGCAAGAGCGCCCGGCAACAGGGGCGTGGATCAGGGAGCGGGGCTGGGGCACGCCTCTCGTCGCATCGCTTCCCATCGATCGCCGCGCGATGCACGGGTGCCCCTGCTCGTCGGTGACACCCCAAGGGCCAGGGTGATTCCCTGTGCTTCTCGCGTCGCACGCACTCCAGCCCCATTTCTTGATCCACTTTCCTGTAGTCGGGCGTCCTGGCTGGATCTCTGGACGGATTTCCAAGCGAACATTGTGATGTAAATCACTTCTCTACTTATTGACTCGACAATGTTCTTTTACCGAAAGTGTTGGATATGCTCGCTTCTCCGCGTCTGACGTGTCGGCGCTGCGTCGATTTCGGGCGGAGCGCGAGCGCTCGCTGTCGCTGATCCGTCAGTCCACCAGGCTCGGGAGTCCCGCGCCCCAGCAGGCCGCGCGTGCCGGGGCGCGGCAGGCCGGCCATCGCCGGGTAGATCTGCTTCACCAGCTGGCCCACCAGTCGCGCGACCCGGTCGTACATCGAACGAAACATCTTTCCGCACTCCCCGGGCGGCCCGACCGCCGCGCGCGGCGGGTACCGCCCGGGGCACCTTTCCACTCGCCGCTCGAACGAGGAACGAAAGGCCGGAGAATGCCGCCGTCGATCGCACCGCTGACCTGTCACGGCCGACGCCGCGGCATCGCCGCCACGGATACGGATCACTGACGGGCCGGCGGTGGCGTGCATGCCTGTCCGAGGCCCCATCCCGTTGTCGGTGCTCGACCTCGCGCCCTCGACCTCTGGGTCGAGCGCCGCTGAGGCATTACGCAACACGATCGACCTTGCCCGGCACGCGGAGCGTTTCGGCTATGCCCGGTACTGGCTCGCCGAACACCATCTGACTCTGGGTGTCGTCTCCGCCGCGCCTGCCGTGCTGATCGCCTTGGTTGCCGACGCCACCCAGACGATCCGCGTCGGGTCCGGTGCGGTGCAGACCGGATACCACACGCCGGTCATCGTCGCGGAACAGTTCGGGACCGTCGCGCACATCCATCCCGGGCGTATCGACCTCGGTCTCGGTCGGTCGGGCGTGGGCAGGTTGATCGAACGGGCGAACCGGTCGGCCGCCGAGTCGTCGCCGCGAGGCGGTACGACCGCCAGGCCTTCCGTGATCGACGGCCTGCTGATCCCGGCGCCAGCGAAAATCGTGTTCGATCCCGATCGGCTCCGGCAGCAGCTGGATGTGGTCGGCCATCGCGACGATGCGGCCGAGCGCTACGGACAGGACGTCCGGGACATTCAGGCGTTCATCCGCGGCGACTACCGCACACCGGACGGGACGCACCTGCGGTCGCCGGCCGCTGAGGACGCCGATGCGCAGCTGTGGATCCTTGCCGCGAGCGCTGGCGACAGCGCGCGGACCGCGGGCGAACTGGGGCTGCCGCTGGCCGCGAATTACCACATCGTCCCGTCCACCGTGCTCGACACCGTCGCGGCCTATCGGGCCGCGTTCCGGCCGTCGGCGACGTTGCGGGAACCACGGGTCATGGTCTCCGCGGATGTCGTTGTCGCAGGCGATGACGCAACCGCCCGCCGATTGGCAAGCGGGTACGGCCCGTGGGTGGCGAACATCCGCTCCGGCGAAGGCGCCATCGCCTACCCCACGCCTGCCGAGGCGGCGGCCTACCCATGGACCGAGCAGGACCGTGCGCTGGTCGCCGATCGGCTCGACACCCAGTTCGTCGGCTCGCCCGCGACCGTTGTGCGGGGGCTGCGCATACTGCGCGATGCCACCGGAGCCGACGAGCTGCTCATCACCACGATCACCCACGACCACGCCGACCGGGTGCGGTCCTATGAGCTGCTCGCCCAGGCATGGGCACGGCCCGACTGACGGCCTACCTG
>NZ_CAKJTL010000180.1 GCF_917627385.1 Protofrankia sp. CiT1 | reverse complement strand
AGCCCGCGGGACCGCTGGGACACACCCACAGCCGTAGCCGCAGTGGCACTTGAAGCTCACTTGCTCCACAACGTCGCTGTGCCCGAGCATGCTCTGCGCTTCGCCGTTGGCATCATACTTCGCGTCGGGGAGGGCGAAGCGTCACCCCTCCGGTTCGAATACGAGGAGACTTATTTCGAACAGGCAGCCGACCGCAGCGCGGCGCGAGTGCTCCCCCTACTACTGACGCCAAATGCCGCAGCACTTCGAGCCCTCATCGACGGCAGTGACAGTTCGCAGACGTACCAACGCTCCATGGCCGCAGCCAGAAACCTCGCGCGCGCAGTCGCCCACGAGGTACGTCTACACCTGGCCCGAGGCCTCGACCACGTGTGGGGGATCCCCTGCCCCCAGGACAGACCCTGCCATCACGAGGCAGCTTTGCAGCTATCGACCGAAACCATGCGAGAATGTGCGTTCGGTGATTGGGATGTGAATACCGGCCAGCGGCCATTGGTCTATCTTGGCGACCCCGTCGTAGCCTCGCTCGCGGCCACCGCTGGTGACGCCATCTACGTCTCGCGCCTCGACCCTGCCATCCGAGCTCTCGCGCCGGCAGTGCTGGCAAATATCTGCATATCAAAGGTCGCCCGCGAACTTTTCGACGCGTTCCTGTCCACGCACCGCCGCGCGCTGCTCGCGTACGACCAAGACATGGACCATCGCGGAACCCATGCCTTGGTCGCGGCGCGCGCGCTTCTCGCCATCGCCACCGAAGGCGACGACACGCCAATATTTGAGCACATTCTTGCCTATCAAGACAGCCCTGTGCGACTGGACAGTTTCCTGAGGGCTCTTTCAGCCGCTGCCGAGGAATCACCGGTGCGTGCAGCGACCGCGCGGAGAATGTGGCCGACCGTGGTCAACTATGTCATTAGGCTGAAAGTATCGGGTCACACTCCTTTTGAAGGAGGGCGGTACACGCGCGACGCGTTGCCGGCACTGATTCCGAATCCCGCAGGCGAAGTCGCCTACCTCTACCGGGAGGTCGAAACCAAGCCAATAGTATGGTGGGAGCCCGCGACCTTGCTGCCCGTCGTCAAACAATGGCTGCCGCACGCCCGCGGAAACCCGACCTGCGTCGATCAGATCCTCAGCTTCCTGTCGTCGATGGAAACTGCGGAGCAAGCACGCCTTGGCATGCCATGGATCGAGGATCTCGTCCTTCCTAATCCAGATGGCATCACGAACCGTAGCTTCCTGATCACATCATGGCTAATCGAAATCCGGCCCGCCGCGGCAGATGCAGGATTGTTGCATGACTGGCAGCGCGTCGTCGACAGCCTCGTCGTCGCGGGTGCCAGTCGACTGGCACCCTACTCGGAGTAACAAGTCGACGAAACGAGATTATACGATACGGCCGAGGCCGCCTATCGGCTAGATCAATGGCTGCTTGCCGTTCCGATCAGTCGACCATGAGTTGCATATAGATGCTCTCACCGTCGATGCACTCGTAACGAGCGATCTTTTCCAAGGAGTCGTCTGCCATCGCCCTTAGCTCGGCGAGATTTGCCAAGCGCACAAGCGGTGTCGTCACGGAGACTCTGCCAATGTCAATTTGGTGAATGCCGCAGGTAACGCCGAAGCCTGGCATCTCCGCTCTCACGTGAGTCTCGACGAGAGGCCCTGCGATCTCCAGGAAACTGGCAAGATGCCCCGACTTGATGGTTGCCGTGATCGCGGTGTTCCCTGTCGCTACCGGGTTGCCGGACAAAAGCCTAGCAGCGGCCACTAGATCCAGAGCATCCCGATAGGTTAGACCGTCGGGTATCGGGAAGATCTGCCCACAGTGATTCTGTAGTTTCTCCAGAGCCACTACCATGTCGGCGCAGATTTTGACCTCGGCGAGGAACTGCGACATACCAATGGCGTGTCGGACCACACTCTGATCGTCGATCCGCAATTCAATCTGGTCTTTCTTATCGGCGCTACCAAAAATCTCGAACGCTGGACGTATCGCGTAGGGAAATTTCCCCGCAACCCCTCGCCATGTGATTCGGGCGGATGCGCGTCCGCCCTGCTCTTTGCGATCAACGGTGAGGTCTACCTCAATGCTCCTCGTGGTGTCGAACCCCTTCAGACGTACCCCTCTGCGCCCACTCGTATGTTGGTCCACTTGGAGAGGAAGGCGACCCTTGATCTTCCCAGAAGGTGTCACGATGACCAGCTGGAAGGTCAGGTTTTCACCAACCGTTCGGTCGAGAGAAGTGATCCGCAGACGTCCTAACGGACCGGCGGTCTCAAACATTTCCTGGCTGGCAGGCGAAGCCAAGACCTCGAAGTTTGCCACATAGCGACCATCAATCTCGACGTCGTCGCCGTAGTCGAGCGCGTCAGCCAGTCGACGCTGTACCTCCGTAGCGAGACTATCGCTGGCAGGAAAACTGAAGGTTGCACGCAGTTGGAGAGGATCGAGTGCCGCAGCCCCCGGGAAGCGCTCATTGTAGGTGACTGTAACGCCCTCCGGTGCGGTCGCGAAGTCCGCTCGCCAGTAGGGTGAAAGTTCTTGGGAGCGACTCGCTACAACATTAATTCGAGCAATTGAGTCTGCAATAGTTGACGGAACCTGCTGTTCGCGTTCGAACTCCTGGGCACGCCGGAGAAGCTCGTATTCCTCGCCCCCGACAAGGCGGCGAAGGTACTCTCTCTTCCCGAACTCGACGTTGAGCCAATCTATGCCCCACCACTCCAGATGGATCGCTGGATATTGCTTATTCAACTGGTCGAACCACTGCTCCTCGCTGGGCGAGTGAGCCAATGGAAGAATGAGAATCCAGCGAGCTGGACTGTGCTCCGAGGCATGCTTGAGTGAACGCTCGATGTTCTTCTTCTGGCCACGCTTGAGGCGCTCACCCGCGAAAGATTTGATCTCGAATATGACAAGGCCCTCAGTCGAATCCCAGCGAAGATCACGACCGTCGTCACCGCCGCGGCCATCGATCGGCCTGGCGCCTCGGTACAGCTCGACGACCAAAGCCTTGATGGCCTGTTCGATCGTATTAGGATCTTTTTGCGCCCACTGGATGAAGCTCATCCAATCCCTTCCGCTGTACCGCCCGAGTCGCGCCAACGTCGCGCCGCATGGGCTGGAGCCTGATCGCCCTCACGCCGGCGGACCGCCGCCACGTGCCGTGTCGTCAGCAGATCACAAGCCTACGAGATCTACTGACGAGGGCCGGCTCGCGCCTAAGCGGCCCGGGTGCTGCACGGCCGCGCCGCCAGCAGGCAACCCGCTTGATCCGGACTTGCCGGCCACTCGTCCGGCACCGCCGGCACCGTCAAGCTTGGCCCGGGTCCATATCTCACAGATCAACTGGCCGGCTGCCGCCGGCAGGCTCCGCCGACGCTAACGCGCTCTGGCCGGGACGTCGACGAGCCGCACACCGCAGCTGGTCGCCCAGTCGACGATCCGGTGCTGGTCGCTCCAATACCCGAGCCTGACCATCCCGTCCGCGGTGAGGTGCCGGCACTCCGGCAGGCCGAACTCCTGGACCAGGCCAGAGCAGAGGCGGTGCACCGCGGCCACCAGCGGCCCGCCGTCCTCAGCGACGTCGTCGATCTCGGTGAGGGCGGATGCCTCCGGCTCGGTCTCGATGACCAGGTCGTCATCCTCGAAGTCGGGATATGTCAGCACAACCGGGCGCGTGATCGGCCAGAGCGTGACGCGAACGGTCGCCGGCCCGCTGGTTCCGGCCCGGTCGCGAGCATGCCGGGCCAGGTACCGCAGCCCGGACAGCACCGCGATGACAAGGTCCTGCTCTGCGACGCGGTACGGATCTGTGTCACTGCTGGCCGGCTGCCAGTCCCGGCGGCCAACACAGGCGGCGAAGGCGCCGGCCCCGTCCTCATGCAGCTGGGCGGCCAGCTTCTCGGCCCGGCGTCGCTGGCCGTAGCCAAGCGCGACGAGGCGGCTGTGGCCGACAGCGGCCTGCGACCAGCGGAGGTCCGGATAGCCGATGATCGGCTTTTCGCGCAGAGCCTCCTGCTCGAATTCGCGGAGGCTTCCGGCATCGACGCGGAACGCGCCGGCGATGTCGGGGACGAGGGTCACGACCAGGAAGGTGGACGTCGACGAGTCGAGCCAGCGCCGCAGCGTGCTGGCTTCCCGCTCGTGTCGGACTTCGACATCCGCCAGGGTGAGGAGGCGCCGCCGGTAGGCGTCGGCCACCTCGTACTCGGCCATGTGAACGGTCTGGCTCCCGAGCCGTCGTGGGTAGAGCAGCGCCTTGTCGATCGTCGTCACCGCGTGGGGGGTCAGAGCGCTGCGGGGCACCGCGATGAGGATCAGGCCGCCCCCTGGCTGGCTGGGGTCAGGCAGGGGCCAGACATCGAGCCGCGGTTTCGGAAAGGTGTTCGACGCGACGATCTCGTGGATCCGGCGTACCTCGCGGTCGGCAATGTCGACGGTGGAGAGGACCGCCGCCGCGGAACTTACGCGGTCCTCCTTGATACCCACGATGATCAATCCGCCGTTGCTGTTCGCGAAGGCGGCGACGTCGCTGGCGAGGTCCTTTTTCTTCTTCTCCGCAGCCTGCTGTTTCTCCTTGGCCGTCCGCTGGTCTGCGGCCTGGGTGTCCGGCTCGACGTACAAGGCACTCTTGAAGTCAAGATCATTAGATTCGGTGACGCCCAAGTCTACGAGCCGCGCCACGTCCTCATAGCGGACCTCACCGAGCGGGCCACCGAGGATTGCCTCCAGCCGGGAAGAACGAAACGCAACCATAGGCCGATCATCGGCCATGCGGTCCGTGGCCTGGCCAAGGACCCGCCAGTAGGTCGCCTCGGTGGCCGGCTCGTGTCACGAGTTCGCCGCAGCGTCGGGGATTGGCCGGCGCTGGGGTCTGGGCAGGTCAGTACGGCGGCTGGCCTCGCCGGTCGTACAGGGACCAGGCGGTCTCCGTCAGACCGACTGTGAGCGCCGCCATGAAGGACAAGGTCCGCACGCTGGCGCTCACACGGTTACCCACCATCCCTCCGACCTCGTCAAGCCGCTCCAGCTCCGTGACGTTGATGGTCGCCCACAGATCTCCGTGGGCCACGGCACTGCACGCCTTCCAGATCAGCAGCGGCAGGTTGGCGGTCCCGGGGTTTTCCTCCCCGACCGTTCTGACGATCTCCGCGTAGGACACATGGCGGACGACCTCTTTCTCCTCCAGACCGTCTCGTCGTGCGATGTCCCGCAGGTCCTGTAAGCGGTCGTCGAGGGCTCGGGGGGTATCGAACCGATCAGCTGTGCCGCCACGGTGCCGTTACGCATATCGGCCGCGGCGAGCCGCAGCCGCCGGATCACCCGGGCATCGCGGGATGCCGGCGCGAGCACCCACGCCGCTGCGGCGGCGTTCTCCACCGCCCCACGGAGCAAGGTGTACGGGGCGTACATATGCAGCACCTGTGAGTCGAGGAGCACGTCACGCAGACAGTGAAGATGATCGACCGCGTGGCCGAGCGAGTGCCAGACACCCCAACTGACGCCGTACGGGGCTGACCGACGATCATCACCGGCCAGCGGGCTACGCGCCGCGACGGCAGGTCGGTCGCCGTCAATGCTGATGCGCTCCGCCCAGTCGTCGACCACCTCCAAGGACTCCGCCAGCCGCCGGAAGTCCGCGCGATCATCGTCGTTCACGACAAGGAACCGTACAAGCAGCACATCCCGTCCACCATCGGATAAGCGCGGGCTGTCCGCGTGCAGGTACGTCCTGCCATAGCGGTACGGGACGTCGGGACCGAGCTGCCCGGCCGGTCGACGGCCGGCAGGGCGGATGACGATCGTCGCGTTGGTCGCGGCCTGGTGTGCGGCGGGGCGGGTACGGCAGGTAGTGTCGCGGAGCGTGACTCTCGATCGGTGGCGGGATCGGTACGCACAGCGTGCCCAGGGAATGATCGCGAGCGAGGTTCGGGCGTTGTTCGCGGTGGCATCCCGTCCCGAGATCGTGTCGCTCGCTGGGGGGATGCCCCCGGTTGACGTTCTTCCGTTGGACGCGGTCGCGGCGACGGTCTCGGAGCTGGTACTGAGCCGGGGTGCGGTGGCGCTCCAGTACGGCTCGGCGCAGGGCGATCCGGGGCTGCGTGCGCGGATCTGTGCCGTGATGGCGATGGAGGGCATCGCCGACGCCCACCCGGACAACGTGGTGGTGACCGCCGGATCGCAGCAGGCGCTGGACCTGCTCACCCGCGTGTTCATCGACCCGGGCGACGTCGTCGTCACCGAGGGGCCGACCTACGTCACGGCGATCAACACGTTCGCGGCCTACCAGGCGCGGATCGTGCACGTGCCGATGGACGGCGACGGCCTGTCGCCGGCCGCACTCGCGGAGACGTTGAGCCGGCTGGCCGCCGAGGGCGCCCGGGTGAAGCTGCTGTACACGGTGCCGACGTTCCAGAATCCCGGCGGGATCACGCTGACGCCGTCGCGGCGGGCCGAGGTGGTCGAGCTGTGTCGGCGGGCGGGGGTGCTCGTGGTCGAGGACAATCCGTACGGGCTGCTGTCGTTCACCGGCGAGCCGGTGCGGGCGATGCGCGCCGACGCCCCGGACGAGGTGGTCTACCTGGGGTCGTTCTCGAAAACGCTGGCGCCGGGGCTGCGCGTCGGGTGGGCACTCGCTCCGCCCGCGGTGACGGCGCGGCTGGTGCTGGCGGCGGAGTCGGCGATCCTGTCGCAGTCGATGTTCACGCAGCTAGCGGTCGAACGCTATCTGGCGACCCAGCCGTGGGCGGAGCAGGTGAAGGCGTTCCGGGAGATGTACCGGGAGCGCCGCGACGCGATGCTCGACGCCCTGGACGAGGCGATGCCGCCCGGTGTGACCTGGACCCGCCCCGACGGGGGGTTCTTCGTCTGGCTGACGCTGCCGGACGGGGTGAACACCAAGGCGATGCTGCCGCGGGCGATCGCCGCCCGGGTCGCCTACGTTCCCGGGATCGGCTTCTACGCCGACGGCTCCGGCGGTACCAGCGTGCGGCTGTCGTACTGCTACCCGCCCCCGGAGCGCATCCGGGAGGGGGTCGGCCGCCTCGGCAAGGTGGTGCGCGACGAGCTGGCCCTTCGTGACACCTTCGCTTCCCGCCCCTCCCGTCGCTAGAGTGAAGGATCCGACGATGACTGATCTGGGCCGTGTGCTGATCCTCGCCGGCGGGCTGTCTCCCGAGCGGGAGGTCTCCCTGCACTCGGGCGGGCGGCTACGCGACGCGCTGACCCGTATCGGGATCGAGGCCGACCTCGCCGACGTCGACGCCGCGACACTGCCGGCGCTGGCGGCCGACCCGCCCGATGTGGTGTTCCCGGTATTGCACGGGACCTCAGGCGAGGACGGCACGATCCGCGAGGTCCTGGACCTGTACGACCTGCCCTACGTCGGCGCCCTGCCCCCGGCGTGCCGGATGGCGTTCGACAAGGCGACCGCGAAGGCGGCCATCCGTGCCGCGGGGGTGGCGACGCCGGCGGCGGTGACGCTGCCCCGCGAGGCGTTCCACGACCTGGGGGCCGCCCCTCTGATCGAGCGGATCGTCGCCCGGCTGGGACTACCGGTCGTGGTGAAGCCCCGCGCGGGCGGGTCGGCGTTCGGCGTGACCCGCGTCGAGGAGGCGGGTGGGCTCGCGGAGGCGCTGATGAGCTGCTTCGGGTACCACGACTCGGCGCTGATCGAACAGGCCATCGCCGGGGTCGAGATCGCCGTCGGTGTCCTCGACACCGGTGAGGGGCCGGTCGCGTTGCCGGCCGTCGAGATCGAACCGACCGCAGGGGCCTACGACTACGCGGCCCGCTACACTGCGGGCGCCACCTCGTTCTTCACCCCGGCCCGCCTGCACAACGACGTGCTGCGGGCCGCCGCGCAGACTGCGCTCACCGCGCACCGGGTGCTGGGTCTGCGGGACCTGTCCCGCACCGACATGATCGTCGACGAGGACGGAGTCGCGCAGTTCCTGGAGGTCAACGTGGCCCCCGGTATGACCGACACGAGTACCTGGCCGATGGGGCTGCGCGCCGCCGGTCTCGACTTCGCGGTGGTCTGCCGCGACCTCGCGGCCTACGCATCCGACCGCCCCGCCCCTCGCGGCTGAGGGCGGCCGGGGCGTCGCTCAGCGGCGGTAGACCGAGATGTGCTTGCGGGCGGCGTTGGGGTCGTAGGCGGTGGCGTCCCAGTCGCCCCACCGGTACGCGAGTCGGAGACCCGCGGCTGCCGCCAGGGCGTCGATCTCCTCTGGCCACAGGTAGAGCATCCGGCCCGGATACATCCGCACCGGGGCACCGTCTGCCAGCACGATCTCGTGGTAGTCGAAGGTGCGGGCGGTGGGGGTGTTCGTGGCGGCGAACAGCACCACCCGCTCGGTACTGCGCTGCTTCACCACCACCGTGGAGTCGGCGGGAAACACACCGGGATGCGGCCCATCCGGCAGCCGTCCGGGCCGGGGCACGAACGTCTCCAGCACCAGCGCCCCGCCATCGCCGAGAGCTTTCGCCGCCTGCGCCAGGAACCGAGCCTGGACGTCGCGGTCGGCGAGGAGGAAGAACGTGTTGAACACGGCGTAGACCAGCGGGACCGGGTCGGCGACGGTGAAGGCCGCCGCGTCGGCCTCGACCGCGGTGACCGCAAGCCCCTCCGCCACGGCCGAGCGGTGCAGTTGGCGGGTCATCTCCCCGGAGGCATCGATCCCGACGACCGGCACCCCCACGCGTGCCAGGGGGAGCGCGACCCGGCCGGTGCCCGAGCCGATCTCGACCGCCGGGCCGTCCCCGGCGAGGTCGGCGAGCACCTTGATCTGCACAGGGTCGGCGAGGAACGTGCCGTAAAGGTCGTCGTAGGTGTCGGCAATCGCATCGCCGTACGTCGACTCCTGGTAGTGATCAGCTGGCATCGAACACCTCGCCCGTCGTGGCGTTACACGCTGGTAACGTCTGCTGTACCGGTACAGGAAGAGTGATCCGATCGAAAGATCGAAAACAGTACCGGTACAGTTTGAGTGACGAGGAGTGCCGTTATGACCCGATACGAGGAGATCGCCGCCGAGCTACGCCGGCGCCTCGATGCTGACCCCACCCCCTACCCGGTGGGGAGCCGCCTGCCCGGCCACAGCCAGCTGACCGCGGAGTTCTCCGTGGGCCGCGGTGTCCTGACCGAAGCGCTCGGCCTGCTGGCTCTCGAAGGCCGCATCCGCATCGTCGACCGATCCGGCGCCCTCGTCCTCGACCCCACAGCGCCGCCGCAACCCGTCGACGTCGGCAGCCAGGTCCGCCGCAACGAACTCGGCTACATCTTCAACGCCGCCGCCGGCCACTGGCGACCCACCGCGCCACCCACTCGCCGCTGGCTGCCGGCTCCCCCACACATCGCCCGCCTCCTCGACGTCCCCATCGGCAGTGACGTGCTGGAGCGCCACCGGATCGTCGGCCCTGACGGCCACCCCGTCCAGATCGCCGACTCCTACCTGCCCGCTGACCTGGCCCGCGGCACCGTCCTCGAAGCCGCCTCCACCGGCCCCGGAGGCATCTACGACCGGCTCGAATACGACCTTGGCCACGGCCCCCTCACCTGGCACCCCCGCGTCGGCGCCGCCGCAGCCACCCCCGACCAAGCCCGCGACCTCGGCGTCTCCCGCGGCACCCCGCTGCTCGTCCTCACCCGCATCTCGATCAGCGGCACCAGCAGACGCCCCGTCGAAGCCACGATCACCTACCTCGACGGACACCGCTTCGAAGTCACCAGCCAACCGATCACCCGCGACGACACCGCCGCCTGGCCCACCACACCCGCCACCGCGGAAAACCGACCAGCCGCCCTCTGACCTCTGACCTGTGCACACATGCCCTCGGGCCGTCGCGGGCGAAAGCGTCAGCGACGAGTGGCCAGCATCTGATCGTCGACACTCTTTCGTACCCGGGCGGGCAGAGCGGCTGCCGCACCCAGCGGACCGCCCTGCCCGATGCCCCCCGGCGAGGCGATCGTCGGCGTTATCGGCGCTATCTGCCGACGTGATCAGGCACGTAGCTGGGAGCTGCCCGAACGCCAGCGACGCTGCCACACACAATGGCCGCGTGACACGGCGGCTCACCGGGCTATCACAGAGATCTTTATGGCGCATCGTGCAGCAGACGCTCCGGCGACGCGGAGGTCTGCGATGCCGCTGCCGACCAATCCCCGAAACTACGTTCCGCAACCAAGGTCCGCCGGTACGTTCGGGGAATCGAACCAAACGATCAGAACCCTGACCTGGGCATCCTCCACTCGATCAACGATCTAATCTCATAGAGTCTATCTATTTGCCCAGGTCAGGGCATTGTCACTCCAAGTGGTGGAGGTGAGGGGACTCGAACCCCTGGCCTCCTCCGTGCGAGGGAGGCGCTCTACCGGGCTGAGCTACACCCCCTGGAGCTTCTGCAGCTTACCGCAGACCTGGATGGGCGTGACGAGCAGGCCCAGCCACACTCCACGCGATCTCCACGAGATCAAGGTCTGGTGCGGCGCTGAGAAATATCGGCGCGGGAGCAGCAGCGCATCAGTCGCATCGGGCCGGGATCAGCCTCGGCTCACCCACCCTCGCGCGGGGCAGCCGCGCAACAGCCAGGCCGACACCGGCATTGACACCGGCAGCCGCGTCCGCCTCGGCCATCAGCCGGGCGAACAGCTTCGCGGCCTCCCCCGGCCGCAGCAGACCCGCCTCGTGACCACGCCAGCCACGTTCCCGACCGCCGTCGAAGACGACCTGGTGATCGGGAACATCCTCGTGCTCGAAGAACAGACGAGCGCGGTCGAAAACGGCCTCGCCGCCGGGGACAACGCCGGGGACAACGCCGGGGCGTGCCGGACCGCTGTCGATGACGTCACTGTCACCGTCGCCGTCACCATCCGATACGGAACGGATCCGGTTCTCAAACGCCCGTCCCCCCCAGGAGGAATAATCAGCTGGATAATTTACCCAGAGTGACAGCCCCTCCTCCGGGGTCCATGTCGGGTCCCAGTACGGGAACTGCCACATCGCGCGACCGGGACGAAACACGGACAGCGTCATCCGCACGCCGCGACACCGCAGATGGAAGCCGAACCCGTCCGGACGCAGCCCGCGCAGTTCCACCGGCACCCCGCAGCTGGCTGGGCAGAGCCGAAAGCCAGCGGCCCGCAAGTGCGCGGTCCACTCGTCGAACGTCCACTCCTCGAACGTCCGCTCCTCGAACGTCCGCTCCTCGAGCGTCCACTCCCAGCCAGCCAGATCGTCGGAGATCCCGGCGCACTGACCGCTAAGGTCATAACTCATTGTGACGCCCCTTTGCGTTCACATCGGCAATGACTGGCGGATGCCATCCGAATGGCAAACAAATAACAAACAGATGTCGAATTAAAGGACAAAAAGGAAAAAATAAACGACGCCAGCCGGGATGGCCCCACGGCGACCGCGGACCATATGCCCGAGTGAGCCTCAGGCGAGCATCTGGGGACGCATCGCCCACATGTCGTTTGATCTACACAAGCCAGCCGGAAGCAACCGGGCTTCTCCGACGATGACCCCTCGCGCGCGACCGGATGAACAGGTCAGGGACGCCGGGACGGCAATGCGGACGTCAGCGCACGCGAGGGCACCGACAACAGGCCCCCGCGCGGACGCGCGTCACAGCCCCGGCAAACAGCCCGGGGATGCGCGGCGCGCGGATGGTCACGTACCCATTATGCACAGGCTGTACGTGCCGCTGTCGATACGGCCAACAGGCCACACACAACTCCGGCCATCGCCCGCCACAGGGCCGCCGGAGGTCCCGGGGACCAAGCGCCAGGGTGCCCGAGCGGGGCCGCCGGCGGGCTGTTCCGGTCAGCCGAAAGTGGACACTTCGATAATGGGCAGGCCCGCGTTCCTGGCCTTGTCCACCAGATCGTCGGTCACCGACGCGCGGTGCGAAACGACCGGACGCAATACCAGCGCGACGATGCCCTCAGCGGGTGTCCGCCGCAGCTGTACGGCACGCGCGAGCAGGCGGGTGTTCGTGCGGTGGTACACCGCGTCGTCCTCGACCTCACCGAGGATCTCCAGCTCACACGGCTTCAACGAGCCGATCAGCTGGTCGTACCGGGCGCACCAGAAAGCTCCACGGCCGTGGACCGACGTCCGCCGGAACGTGTCGACATCGAACGGCAGCACCACCCGCACGCCAAGCCCTGCCGACCGCGCGGCGGCCAACACCACCAGGTCAGCTCCGGAGGCAGCCGCGCCGATCAACAGCCGTGGGCGCAGCTTCGCGAGGGCGGCCTTGGTCCGCCGTTCGACGTCGGGCAGATCACGTTCGCGGAAGCGAGGCGGTTCGGTATCTCGGTTGTCGATCTGGACGCCACCAAAAACAGCGATCACCGACATCATCAGTGGCCCATCACGATGTGGATTTTGGCACACATCCATCCGCCGTACGACTGGAGCACGCTTTTTCAAGCGTCGATCGGGCGGGCGCCCGGCAGCCGAGCCGTCAGCTGCCGACCGCGTGCCGTCGCCACAGCTCGTCGAGTCCGTCCGGATCCTCGGTTCCCGCCTCGGGCTGCCGCGGGTCGGCCGCCGACGCCGGCCCCGCGGTC
>NZ_CAKJTL010000179.1 GCF_917627385.1 Protofrankia sp. CiT1 | reverse complement strand
GTCGCCAGCGGCACCAGCCACGGTCCGCGCGGCCCCCTCGATGTCTCCCCCGACGCTCTCCTCGGTGGCCGTCGCGCTGCCGACGAGCCCGTCGACCGGACGAACATCCTCACCAACGCCGTCGGCGCCGTGGTTGCCGACGACCGCGCCTTCGACGACACGCGATTGCCGGCTGACACCGGCTGCCCCGGCGCGTGCCGCGGCAGCCGCCGCGATCTGGGTGAGGTCGACCGTCTCCGCGGCGGCACTCATCAGATCATCATTGATGTCGGCGTCGCGATGGACCGCGACGGGGTCGGAGAGCCGGAACGGTTCGCTGCCGGCCGCCCATGGCCCGGCCGCGCTGCCCGCCGCGCTGCCGGTGGCGCTGGGGCGAGCGGTCTGACGGCCGTAGCGGGCAGCCCGCTCCGCCGCGATCCGGCGGTCCAGCGCCAGACGGGAGGCTCGCAGGCGTTGGTCCGCTCGGGCGGCCCGGCGCAGGTGGACTACGTAGCCGACGAACGCGACGTCCGTCAGGAGTTGGAGAAAGATCCATAGACCACGCAACAACCCGGTGAGCAACGCGGTCACCAGTACCGCGACAAACATGATCAACAATCGCCGGCGGCGGAGCCGAACCAGCGCCATCCGCTGCGCGTCGGCCTTCCGCCGCGGCGCGGGCATTGCGTACCGTCCGGTTCCAGCGCCCTTTCCAGCCAGAGCGCGACCAGGCAGACCATGACCAGGCATAGCGTGACCAGCCATAGCGTGACCGGATGCGCTGGCGCCAGGAGGATGGCTCTCCGCCGGGAAAACGGGACGCGCGGGTCGGGAAGCCGGGTCGGCACCCTGCCGGGAAGTGCCTGGCCGCATCGCGGACCCCCTGCCCGACCACGGCGCCCTCCGCAGCGCGAGGACTCGCATGGCCATCGTGAAACGTTCAGCTGAGCGCTGTTCCAGCGTGTTGTCATGGTGCCTCAACCACATGGGGATTAGCACGAAACCCCAGACCGCGACGATCGCGAGCCAGATGAGCGCGCTCATGGCCGCGGATGTGGAAGGCGGCGCCATGCCGCGAACCCGCAACAGCCCGCACGCGGCTCGGACGGCGCAGACTGCCGCGCAGGCCAGCTGACCATGGACGGTGGCCTTCCTGCCGACTCGGATATCGATGATGACGCCGGCCGGCTCGGACCTCGCAAGCCAGCCATGCCGAAATGCGGTGAGGCCCAAGCGGCGCGATCATGAAAAGTCTCACGCAGCCAGCGGTGTTAAGGAACGTTAGTGAGGGAATACCGTCTGGTCACCGACCTGAAGCCCGCGTGTCGCACTATCGCGATGCGTACCACGTTTACATCCGGCAACATCGCAGTCACCGTAAGACAGCAGTAAGGTCAGTCACCTTTAGAGCGACCGGCAATAGGGGACGCGGCGTCGCGGGGCCAGGGCACGCACCTCGCCGCATCGCTCCCCGTCCATCACTGCGCGATGCACGGGTACCCCGGCTCGTCAGTCGCCACCCAACACCTCCGGTGGCTCCCTCCTCCGCCTCGCGCCGCACGCACCCCAGCCCCGCTCCTTGATCCAATCCCCTATTGCCGGGCGCTCTTATGACGACTCGCCCCCGTAGCACAAAAGGATCTTATTGGACTGACAAACCGTGACAACCACATCCTCCAGATGGTCACCATCACACGCAACAGCACGCAACAGCAATCGTGTGACTACCTGAAGCCAAGAAACGATATCCGACTGGTTACTCTCAGCTCTGTGAAGCGCGGATGCCACGCCAGCGATTCAGTAACCCCTCTGGGGCGTCCTCCACAGTGACGGCATAGCTGATGTGGTCCCGGTAAGCTCCCCCGATCGCCAGATAGCGCCGGTGGAACCCCTCCTCTCGGAAGCCCAGCTTTTCCACCACCCGGCGGCTGGCCGTGTTCTCGGGACGGACGTGCGCCTCCACCCGGTGCAGTGCCGCCGCGGTGAAACAGTGGTCCACCACCAGTGCCACCGCGGTCGGCGTGATACCGCGCCCGGCATACCCGCGGTCAACCCAGTAGCCGACATGCCCGCTGTTCAGCGCACCACGAACAATCGTGGAGACGGTGACCTGCCCCACCAGCCGCCCCTGAAACGTCATCGCGAACGGCAGCGCCGTGCCGAGACGCGCCTGTTGACGCAGCCGCCGCACCATCCGGTTGTAGACCCCTATGGTCTGGCGCTGCGCCCACGCGTCCGCCGTGACAGGCATCATCGCCGGAGTCGCCTCCCACGGCGCGAGCCAGTCACCGTTACGCACCCGGATATCGACCCAGGTAACAGCCTCACGCAACCGCAGCGGACGTACCCCCACCGCTCCGTCGGCCAGACTTGCCGGCCACCCGGGTGCCCTCATCCCGGCCCTCCCGGCCCCCGGTCCGCGGCGCCCGGATCGGCGTAAAAATGATCACCGCCGCCGCGTATCTGGGCTATGGCATGCCCGACGACCCCAGCCAGCACGTCCACGCCGTCCGCGACACCGCCCGCCGAGCCCGGCAGGTTCACCACCAGCGTGTCGCCCCGGACACCGACGATGCCGCGGGAAAGAACCGCGGTCGGGATCTTCGCCCGCCCGGCGTCGCGCAGTGCGGCGGCGAGCCCGGGTACTTCTCGGTCGATCACCTGCCGGGTCGCCTCCGGTGTGACGTCCCTGGGCGCGAGGCCGGTACCACCGGTGGTGACAATCAGGTGGATGTCCGCCGCGACGGCCGCCTCCAGCGCGGTCACGATCGCCGACCGGTCGTCGGGGACGACGACCACGTCGTCAACGGAAAAACCGATCAGGCGAAGCGCTCTGGCGGCCGACGGACCGGAACGGTCCACGTAACTGCCCGCGTAGACCCGATCCGAAATGGTAATCACCCGGGCACGGCTGCCCGTCGGCACCCCCGACGCGTGGCTCATCGGATGACGCCGCCCAGCCCGTCCGGCCCATCCGCATCCGCATCGGCATCCGTATCCGTATCCGTATCCGTATCCGCATCCGGGGAACGGTGCCAGTCACCAGAACGCCCGCCGGTCTTGGCCAGCAGCCGGATACCGGTGAGCGTCGCGGCCGGATCAACCGCCTTGATCATGTCGTGCAGAGCGAGCCCAGCCACCGCGACCGCGGTCAACGCCTCCATCTCCACGCCGGTGCGGTCCGTCGTCCGGGTGGTTGCGGTGATCTCGACACCATGATCACAAACGGTCAGCTCAACCTGGACCCCTGACAGCGCGATCGGATGACACAGCGGGATGAGCTCAGGTGTGCGCTTGGCACCCATGATGCCGGCCAGCCGGGCGACAGCGAGCGCGTCCCCCTTGGGCACACCGGCGCCACGAAGCAGGCCGACGACGGCCGGCGCGACCCGCAGACACCCCTGGGCGACAGCCGTCCGCGCTGTCACCTCCTTGGCCGAGACGTCGACCATGCGTGCGGCACCGGCGGCATCCACATGGGTCAGCCCTGGCTCGCTCACGCCCGCGCCCGCATCCGGACCGGGTCCACGACCGCCGGGTCGCCACCGCGCTCCGGATCACCACGTTCCGGATCACCACGCTCCGGGCCGCCGAACTGCGGGCCGCCGAACTCCGGCAGGTCACCGCCGAGATACAGCGCTGTCAGCTCCGTCCCCGCGGGCACGTCGGCGCTGTCCTCAGGGACGATCAGCAACGCGTCCGCGACCGCCAGGGCCGACAGCTGATGCGCGCCCTGAAGGCCCAGCACGTGGGCGACCGGCGGCCGTCCGGCATCAGACGCGGCCAACCGGGCCCGCAGATAGGAACGTCTGCCGCGGGGCGAGCGCAGCTCGTGGGCGGTGGTGACCACCAGCGTCGGGCGCCGCACAGACGCAAGCCCGCGCAGCCGCAGCAAGGCGGGCCGGACGAACAGCTCGAACGACACCAGCGCGCTGACCGGGTTGCCCGGCAACGTGAACACCGGCACCCCGTCGATCACGCCGAACCCCTGCGGCATCCCGGGCCGCATGGCCACCGACTCGAAACGGACCTTCCCCGGCCCAGCGAGAACCTGTTTCACTACGTCGAAGGCGCCCACGCTCACCCCGCCAGTAGTGATCACCACGTCGGCCCCGGCCAGGATGTCGGCGAAAACCGCGGCGAACGCGGCCGGGGAGTCCGGGACACCGGCAAGCCGCCGTACGTCCGCGCCCGCCTCGCGCGCCGCCGCCGCCACCGCGTGGCTGTTCGAGTCGACGATCTGCCCCGGGCCGAGGGGCTCCCCCACCTCGACCAGCTCGCTGCCGGTCGACAGCACCGCGGCTCGGGGACGGGGATGCACAACCGGCGTCGCCACGTTGAGCGCGGCCAGCAGGCCGAGCTGGGCCGCGCCGAGCAGCCGCCCGGCGGGCAGGACCAGATCACCCGCGGCCACGTCCTCGCCAGCGCGGCGGATGTGCTGACCGGGTACAGGCGCACGCGTCACGGTCACCCGGTCCATCCGGCCGTCGGTCCACTCAAGCTGGACGACGGTGTCGGCGCCGGGCGGCAGCGGCGCGCCTGTCATGATCCGCGCCGCGGTGCCCCGCGCCACCGGCGATGGTGTGCCCGCCGCCGCCGGGATATCCCCGGTGACCGGCAGGGTGACCGGCCGATCGGGGCTGGCGCCGACGACGTCCGCGGCGTGTACGGCGTATCCGTCCATGGCCGAGTTGTCGAACCCGGGCAGGGCGGAAGCCGCGTGCAGGCCCGCCGCGAGCACGCAGCCGTGGGCGGACCGCAGCGGCAACGGCCGTGGTGGCAGCGGGACGATCGCGTCGAGGATGCCGGCGACATGCTCGTCCACCGATTTCATCACCGAGCAGGCTCAGCCTTGGGCCCCCCGGAAGAGACGTACTCCTCCAACCACGGGTACAGCTCCGCGCCGATGTCCGGCCGCTCACAGGCGAGCCTGATCACGGCCTTGAGATAGTCCACCCGGTCACCGGTGTCATAGCGACGCCCGGTGAAGACCACCCCGTGGACGGGCTCACCAGCATCGTCACCGAGCGTCGCGAGCGTCCGCAGCGCGTCGGTGAGCTGGATCTCGTTCCCGCGGCCGGGTGGTGTCTCCCGCAGCACGGCAAAGATCGACGGTGACAGGATGTACCGGCCGATGATCGCAAGATTGCTGGGCGCCTCGGCGGCCGGTGGCTTCTCCACCAGGTCCCGGATGCGGACCGTCTGGTAACCGGCGGCCGGTGCGTCCCCGGCGGGGGCTGTGACGGGCGCCGGGTCAACCGTCGCGACCCCGTACAGGGAGACAAGATCCTCAGGTACCTCCATCAGGGCTACGACGCTTCCCCCGAAACGCTGCCGGACCGCGAGCATCTCCACCAGCAGCGGGTCACGTTCGTCGATCAGGTCGTCGCCGAGCAGCACGGCGAACGGCTCGTGACCGACGTGCGCGGCCGCGCACAGCACCGCGTGCCCGAGCCCGCGCGGCGCCTGCTGCCGGACGGAGTGCACCTCGGCGAATCCGGCGGACGCGCGGACCCTGTCCAGGCGGGCTGTGTCGCCCTTGCGTTCCAGGGCGGCCTCCAGCTCGGCCTCCCGGTCGAAATGGTCCTCTATCGCCTTTTTGGTGCGGCTCGTAACAAGCAGGACGTCTCGCAGACCAGCACGCGACGCCTCCTCCACCACGTACTCGATGGCCGGCCGGTCGACGACCGGCAGCATCTCCTTGGGAAGGGACTTGGTCGCGGGCAGGAACCGGGTGCCCAGCCCCGCAGCCGGAATCACCGCCTTCGTTACTGACATGGCGAAACCATAACCGCATGCCGGGCGGAGGGTCACCGCGGCGCGGTCGCGCCGGGTGGGGGCGACGCCTCCCGGTTCCCCCACCCACCACCGCCGGGGGTACGGATCGTGACGACCGCGCCGGCAGTCAGCTCAAGGCTCGTCTTGGGCGCCAGCGCGGCAC
>NZ_CAKJTL010000178.1 GCF_917627385.1 Protofrankia sp. CiT1 | reverse complement strand
CCCACCGCCAGCGGCGCCCGGTGGCGCATGCCGGCGGCGATCGGTGAGCAGCGACAAGGTCGCCGGTTCCAGCACCCGGATCGACCGCACCAGCCCGGCGCCACCGGGGTGCAGCCCCGGCCCGGAGGTGGCCGGGTCCAGCTCGTAGCGTTCGACCCGCATCGGGTACTCCAGCTCCAGCGCCTCGATCGGAGTGTTCAGGGTGTTGGTCATCCCGACGTGCACACCGGACGGCCCCGGTCCGCGCGAGGACGCGCCCTGGCCGCCGCCCAACGTCTCGTAGTACGTCCACCCACGCCCACCGATGACCACATTGTTCATCGTGCCCTGGCCCTGCGCGGGCAGGCTCGCCCGCGAGCCCGCCGTTGCCGGCTGGGCGGCGACGGCCTGGGCGAGAGCCGTGAGCACCGTGTCCGCGATCCGCTGGGAGGTCTCGACGTTGCCGGCGACCACCGCCGAGGGCCGGCGCGCGTCCACCAGCGACCCGGGCTCGGTCAGCACCGTGAGCGGCGCGTAGGTGCCGTCGTTGGCCGGGACGTCGTCGGGTAGCAGCACCCGCAACGCGAAACAGCAGGCCGACCGGGTGACCGCGCGTGGGCAGTTCACGTTGCCGGGTACCGCCGCCGCCGTTCCCGCGAAGTCGACGGTCAGCGCGTCCCCCTCGATCGTCACGGTCACCCGGATCGGGATGTCGTCGTCCCCCGCGCCGTCACCCTCGACCTCGCCGACAGCGGTGTACCGGCCGGCCGGCAGGCTCGCGATCACTGCTCGGCTCCGCCGTTCGCCATAGGCCAGCACCTCGGTGAACGCCGCCAGCACCACGGGCAGGCCGCGGCGTTCGACCAGCCCGGCCAGGCGGATGCCGGCGAGCCGGTTCGCGGCGGCCTGCGCGCGCAGGTCGCCCCGCCGCAGCTCGGGGGTCCGGGAGTTCGCACAGATCAACTCAAGGATGTCGGCCTGCCACACACCGTCGGCGACAAGCCGCACCGGTGGGATGATGAGGCCCTCCGCGTAGATCTCCCGCGAGTCGGCCGGCATCGACCCGGGCCGCATCCCGCCCACGTCCGAATGGTGCGCGCGGGTCGCGGCATAGGCGATGATCTCGCCCTCCGCCGCCAGCGGCGAGACGAGGGTGATGTCGGGCAGATGGTTCCCCCCGGTGAACGGGTCGTTGAGCACCCACACGTCACCGGGCGCGGCACCGCGCTCGGACACGGCACGCACCGACTCGTACATCGCGCCGAGGTGCACCGGAACATGGGCGGCCTGGGCGACCATCCGCCCAGCCGCGTCGAACAGGGCGGCGGAGCAGTCCCGGCGTTCCTTGATGTTGGACGAGTAGGCGCTGCGGACCAGCAGGGTCCCCGTCTCCTCGGCGATACCGGCCAGCGCGCTCGCCAGCACCGACAACGTCACCGGATCCATCTCGTCCTCCGTTCTGCTCGCCGTGCCCGATCACAAACCCGCGCCCGATCACAAACCCGCGCCTGATCACGCGCTCATGCCCGATCACAGATGTTCCGCGTTCGCGCTGGCGCCCTGCTGCCTGCCAATATCCAGGACACCCGCGCCGACGCATCCGGCGACTATCGTGACGGCTGACACCAGGTATGGCCGGAGGTTGGATGTGCGCAAGTTCGTCATCATGGGCGTCCAGGGAAGCGGGAAGGGCACACAGGCGAAAATGCTCGCTGATGAGCTTGATCTCGTCCATATCAGTGTGGGTGACATATTTCGCTGGAACGTACAGAGTCACACCAAACTGGGTGCCCAGGTCAAACGGATCGTCGCCAGCGGCCACCTGGTCGGGGACGATCTGGTCGAATCTGTCGTCCGCGAACGCCTCGCCAGCCACGACTGGAACTACGGATTCATCATCGACGGTTTCCCGCGCAACGCCCGCCAGGCCGAGTTCTTCCTGGAAAGCTACGACATCGACGGCGTGATCTACCTGGATCTCCCCGATGAGGAGGTCTACCGCAGAGTGCTCGCCAGACGGCTGTGCTCACGGTGCGGGCTGGACTACAACCTCATCGCCAGCCGCCCGCGGGCCGCGGACACCTGTGACGTCTGCGGCGGCCAGCTGCTGACCCGTTCGGATGACAACCCCGAGGCCCTCGGGGTCCGCCTTCGCGAATATCACGAGAAGACCCGGCCGGTGATGGAGATCTTCCAGCGTAAGGAGTACGTGGCGGTCATCGACGCCCGGCATCAGGCCGTCGACGTACAGGCCGAGATCCGCGAGCACTTCGATCTGCCTAAGAGCGACCGACAATAGGGGACGCGGCGTCGCGGGGCTGGGGCACGCACCTCACCGCATCGCTCCCCATCCATCGCTGCGCGATGCACGGGTACCCCGGCTCGTCGGTCGCCACCCAACACCTCCGGTGACTCCCTCCGCCGCCTCGCGATGCACGCACCCCAGCCCCGCTCCTTGATCCACGCCCCTATTGCCGGGCGCTCTAAGAGCGTGTTTGACAACTCTTGACGATCTTCACTGTGATCATTTATATGAGCGAATAGCTACGAGATGTCCTTTTCCCTTGGGCGCCGCCACCCGGTAGATCAAGAAAATCTCTACTTCCTATATCCGTCTAGATGGGTACATAAGTTATTGATCAAAATGAGAAAGCGATCTTGAATGGGGTTTTGAAACACGCTCTAAGTTCGCGCTGTCGTGAACGGCCGGCCGCCCGCGGCTGTGAAGGAGCGGCCAGACCAAAGGCCGCGCGATCATAACTCTTCACGCGCGGCCGGCGGCCTCAGGAAATCAAGAGGTGACGTGGGCTAGAAACCACCGGGAACGGCGAGGTTCACCAGGGACGAGAAGTTGCGGAAGAACAGCTCAAGAAAATGACCGAAAGTAAGCATTCGATCAACGACCTCCTTGTGGCGGGCAGCATATTTAATCACACATCGTGCAAATTCCAATACACAGAGTAGCCAAAAAATCTGGGATTGGCAGCGACCGCGCTGGGCGTGTTGACATTCGGCGCCGCGGGGATGCCGGACGTCCCGATCCGGCCGGATGCCCGCCCTCAGCTGCCCTCAGCTGCCCCCAGCCACCCGCATGCGGCCAGTCCCGTCGATCATCATGCGCGGGATACGGTACGGGCTGCGTACCGTGCCAGAAGCACGGCGCCGCGAGAGGAGAGAAGTTCTCGATGAGCGACGAGCAGCTCGTCCGACCCGCGCTGGTCAGCGGGTTCCCCGAATGGCTGCCGGAGGTCAGGCTGGTCGAGCAGCGCTGGCTCGACGAGATCCGCCAGGGGTTCGAGCGCTACGGCTTCTGCTCGGTCGAGACCCCGTCCGTCGAGGCCCTTGAGGTTCTGCTGGCCAAGGGCGAGACGTCCCAGGAGGTCTACACGCTGCGCCGGCTCCAGGCTGAGATCGCCGACGGCGGCGACGGCGATGCCCGGCTCGGCCTGCACTTCGACCTGACCGTGCCGTTCGCCCGCTACGTCGCCGCGCACTTCAACGACCTGGTCTTCCCGCTCAAGCGCTACCAGATACAGCGGGTCTGGCGGGGCGAGCGCCCGCAGGAGGGGCGCTACCGCGAGTTCACCCAGTGCGACATCGATGTCATCAACGTCGACCACGTTCCGCTGCACTTCGACGCCGAGCTTCCCCGGATCATTCACGAGATCCTGACCGGCCTGGACATCCCCGCCTGGTCGATCAATATCAACAACCGGAAGGTGCTACAGGGCTTCTACCGCGGCCTGGGCATCGACGATCCGCTCGCCGTCATCCGGATCGCGGACAAGATTGACAAGGTGGGCGCGGCCGGCGTCGAGAAGCTGCTCGCCACGCGCCTCGAGCTGACGTCCGCACAGATCAGGTCTTGTCTGGATCTCGCCCACATCCGCGGCCGCGACGCGAATGTCGCCGATGACATCCGCCGTCTCGGTGTCACCTCCGAACTGCTGGCCGAAGGCCTCGACGAGCTGTCCTTCGTCCTGGCCGAGCTGTCGGACCTGCCTGCGGGCAGCGTCGTGGCGGATCTCTCCATCGCCCGCGGCCTGGACTACTACACCGGCACCGTCTACGAGGGAAAGTTCGTCGACTGGCCCGAGTACGGCAGCATCTGCTCGGGCGGCCGGTACGCCGACCTCGCCGGCTCCTTCATCCGCCGGCATCTGCCCGGGATCGGGATGTCCATCGGGCTCACCCGGATCTTCGCCAAGCTCGTGGCCGAAGGCCGCCTGAGCACCGGCCCGAGCTGCCCCAGCGACGTGCTGGTCGTCATCCCGAGCGACGCCCGCCGCGCCGAGGCGGGCGCCACCGCGGCCCTGCTGCGCAACCGCGGTTACAACGTCGAGGTCTACCACCAGGCCGACAAGCTGGGGAAGCAGATCCGTTACGCCTCCCGCAAGGGCATCCCGTTCGTCTGGTTTCCCCCCTTCGAGGACGGCAAGCCGCACGAGGTCAAGGACATGGCCGGCGGCGAACAGGTCACCGCCGACCCACGGACCTGGGTCCGCCCCTGACCTGACGCCGGCACGGACACCATCTCTCAACGGGAGACGATGAACGCCCGGAGCTTCGTCTTGAGCGACTCGAGTTCGTCGACCAGCACGCTGTCCCAGGTGTCCGGCAGCCCCTGCCCGTTCACCATCACGTGCTCACTCAGGCCCTCACGCAGGCCTCGCAGACACTCCCTCAGCTTCTTCGGCGACGGCGGCTTGGGAACTTTTCTCTCATCCCGTCCCTGCTTACGTAGGGCCTTTTCCCGTCCGTGCGAAGCCGGGCTGGCGTTGCGGTAGCACGCAAGGTCGTTGGCCTGCGGGATGTATCGGGGGTTCTCCCGGTCACAGAATGCATACCATCCCTTGTCACCGTGCTTTCCCAACGTCCCTTCGCACAGGGCCGCGGCACGCATCGCGCAACCCCATGGATCGCTCACCGCGAGTGTCTGGATGAGCCTGAGCCGGGCGCGCAGCAGTAAAATCCGCAGGTGTTTGCCGTTGTTGGGCAGACCGACAGAGGCCAACCAGTCGGAGTCAAAAACGGTGGGAGGCCCGGAAAGTGCCAATCTTCTCGCTCTGACGGAAAGTGGCCTCAGCCACTGGGTTGATCCGAGGTCAAGCAAAGCGACCGCAGCACTGACGTCCAAGCACTTGAGCGCGGACAGCGCGACCCGAGCCAGCTCGGAGTCCCCTGCGATACGGCTGAGAACCGCATTCTGATCGACCTCGACGATCGACTCATCCGAACCCGGCGCGGCGCGGCGGATCTCCAGCAGCCTGGTCGGGCAGGCCGCGTACAGGCCCCATTCGATGCCCGTGAGCAGAAGCCCGAGTCCCTGCGGCTTCCGACCGGAGCCGGCGGCCACGCGTACCTCCCCAACCGTGTCAAGCTCTTGGTCATCAGCTTTGAGGGCGCCCCAGACGTCCGATCGGATGTCGTCGAGATCGTCGAACTCGATGCCGCATTCCAGCAGAACCCGGCAGTCGACTTTCTCAGTCCGAGCCCGCGCCTTCGCCTCCCACAGCCGGCCGACCGGCGCGGTCTCTTTTGACACCAGCATCCGGATCACTGGTTCGAAACCGTCCCGATACGCCCGGGCGATGAGCGCGTCCAGACGGGGCGTCGCTGGATCGTCACCCTCGATCCGGTCCATACCCATGGCGACGAGGATGAGCGCGCGCCGGTCACCGAGGTAGGGCCACCTCGGGTAGCCGAGATCCACGATTCCCTCGTCAAAGCGCGGCAGCTGGTCCTGCCCCTCCAGGAACCTACGAATAATCATCGGATCGGTCGGTTTCCCGTGCGAAAGGTCCTTGGCCGCATTCTCCGCCCCGCGAAGCTGGGGGTGCCGCAGAAAGTCAAGCGCGGCGGTCGGCTTGTCCCGATCGGCGAGGCTACGGGTACGGGCCTCCTTCAGCCAGGCGCGGAAAAGAAAACCGTCTACCGCCTCTCGCCGGTCGATACGTTCGAGGAGAACTCGGGCGAGGTCCTCCTCACCGAAGTCGTCAGTGGCTTCAGCCACGAGGATCTGCCGGTTCAAACGACTTCGCCACAGCTCGTTGCCGTCCTGATCACTGTCGTCCCGATCACCCTTGATCATCGACGAATAGAAACGGTGCCGGACGAGCCACCGGTCCGCGTTCTCGTGTGGGGTGGGTAGCTCGTGGCTGAGCAGGATCGGCTTGCCGGCCATACCGGCCAGGAGCAGCAGCCGTGGCTCCACACCGCTTTCGATGACGCCCACGACGAGACCGATCGCGGCGTTTGCCGCACCACCACCGTACGGAATATCCACCCGCGGCGCGGCGCCGGTGCCACGGATCTTCGACAGACGTTTGCCGATGACCGTCCGGACTCCGGCGATATCGGGACCACCTGCCTTCAGCAGCTCGACGCTCTCCGGCGGGAAGCCCACTCCGTAGAGGCCGTCGCCCTCAAGCCCCTTCTTGATCGCCTCGCCGAGGCGAAAAGTGTGGCCCGAAGGGGAAATCTCGCCGGCACGGGGGCTGGTGACAACAAGAATGACCCGGTCGTACCGTGGCGCGCCGTCCGCGAATACCGCTACCAGAGGTACCTGATTTCCTGGGAGGTCGGCGCTTGGCGTCAGCAGGCGGGCCGCCTCTGACGGGTCCGCCGCGACCAGCTCGTCGAGCTTTTTGGTGAACTCTGGCCCGGGACGGGTGCCGAGATCGGCGGCGCCGACCATGTGGACGAGCACATGACCGGCGCCTGTTGACGGCTGTTCACTGATGATTGTCATTTTCACCTTCCGTGGACGGCGATCGATCCTCCACGGGTCTCTGACGGACGAGCCACCGGCCTCTGGGCCGCATCCGTCCGCTCCCCCCCTGGCGCAAGGATGACAGCGTGAAGATTCACCGCCGTAGCGGGGATACCCGCACCGCCAGGCACGTCCGTCAGGAGATGGTGTTGGCGGCCGTCAGGGGGACGGCGCCGGATCGGGAGGCGGCAGATAATGAGCGACGGGGCGACGGACCAGCACGGCGAGCACACCGTGACGATCGGTGCTGTGCGGGTGGTGGTGGCCCCTGGCCGGGTCGTGCCCCTGCGCGAGCTGCCCCCTTACAGCATCGCGCTGGACGGGCTGGTGCAGGGACCACAACTCGATCTCGACGGGCGCCGGCTGAGCTTCGACCACCACGGCGACTGCGTACGGCTGGTGACCTCGGCGACCTGCCGGCAGGTGCTGGACGCGCTGTTGCTCGGGCTCGACCCGAGCGCCTACACCGTCTACGTCAACGACATCGACGCCGACACCGCGCTCGCGGTGGCGCTGCTGGCGCACCCCGCATGGGTCGCCCCCGCGTCCGCCCCCGCGCCCGCACACGCCCAGCGTGTCCGGGCGCTGGTGGAGACCGTCGGCAGCCGGGACGCGCACGGCCCCGCCTACCCGGTGGCCGATCCGGCGCTGCTCGCCGAGTTCGCCGCGAGCGTCCCGCTGCCGCGCCGGCACGCCCCGGTGGGTGACCCCGCGCGGGTGCTCGCCGGCTGCGTCACGGCAATCGCCGAGCTGGTCGCCCGCGTGCCCGCGACGAACGAGCGGCCTGCCGCACCGACCCGCCGGGAGTCGACCTTCACCGTCACCCACACCGGCACCGGCTGGGTGATGGCCACCAGCGCTGGTGACGGCTTCGACCCGGTCTACGCGGCCGGGCACACCCGCGCGGTGCTGTGGCTGCGGCTACCGGACTCCTCGATCGTCTACACGATCGGACGACGCAGCGATCTCGTCGACCGCTTCCCGGTCGGCCCGGCGAACGAGCCGGGGACGATCCTCGCCGCGCTGGCGGCCCGTGAACCCGGCTGGGGTGGCGGTACCTCCGTGGGCGGGGCGCCCCGCCATCCCGACGGTTCCCGCAGCGCACTGACCCCGGACGAGGTCTTCGCGGTCGTCGAGGCCGTCATCCGTCAGTAACGGGCACGGGGGGTTGTCGGTCCCGCCGCCGCGAGCGGGCCACGGCTGGGACCGACAGTCTGTCTCATCCGTCAGAGGTGGGTGTAAGCACGAACCGCTGACGTGGTTAGCGTTCACGTCCTGCTTCGGGGGAACAGAAAGGACACCGGATGGGCCTCACCTGCCACGTCGTCCTCATCGAGACGTCGGGAAACCAGGCATTCATCTTCGAGACCACCAAACGGCGCGAGAACGTCGGCGCGTCCGAGCTCATCAACGGCCTTGGGCGGTGGGTGGACGACGCGCTGACCACCGAGTTCAGCGGCTTCAACAAGAACTGGCGGATCAGCAACGGCCAGCCCGCGCAGCTGCTGGTGAACGCGGCCGGCGGCGCCAAGATCGTGGTCCGCGATCCGGCGAGGGGAAAAGCGCTGGTGAGCCGGGTCACCACACGGGCGCTGCACGCGGCCCCGGGCCTGGACGTGTGCGGTGTCGTCGGAAAGTGCTTCGATTGGGAAGAGGTCGATGAAGAAGCGGGAAAACCGCTCGTCAGCATGCTGGCCAGGCGCTGCCGCGACGCCCACGAATCGCTGCCGCTGGTCAAGAGCGGCCGGCCCGGAGCGACGAGCCGGTTCCTACGCATCCCGATCGTGGACGAGTGCGCCGCCAGCGGCCTGCCCGCCTACGACGTGGTCTTTGATGGTGACGGCCCTCGGTCCCGCCAGCCCCGGTCACGTCCCAGCCGGGCCAAGCGTGGCGCCCAGGACGCCGGCTTCACCCGGCTCGCCCCATACGCCAAGATCTCAAAAAAAGCCCTGGAAGCTGTCGCCGATCATTTGGAAGAGGTCCCGGACTGGGTCGCCGTCATCCACGCGGACGGCAACAGCCTCGGCCAGCTGATCACGAATCTCGGCAACAGGCCCGAGGGCGCGCCGGCCGACGGCCAACCGTCCGCGGGTTTAGCCGTCGACGACACCGACCGGAAAACACCCAGCGACCGGTACGCCGATGCCCTCGGCCCGTTTTCGGTGGCCGTTCAGGAATGCACGGTCGCCGCCTTCACAAAGGCGCTGGAGCACTGCGAACGGGTTCTCCCCCGCGGTCATGACGTCAACGGCGAAATGCCCGTCCTGCCGCTGGTGCTCGGTGGCGACGACCTCACGGTGATCTGCGCTGGCTCCGTTGCCCTGGCCTTCACCGAGGCGTATCTCACCGCCTTCGAGGAGGAGACCCGTAACAAGGATGTGCTGGGCGGCGGGCTCACCGCGTGCGCCGGGGTGGCCGTCGTCAAGCCGCACTTCCCGTTCTCCGCCGCCTACGACCTGGCCGAGGAACTGACCAAGGAAGCGAAGAAGACCGTCAAGCGGTACTCGCTGGGTGATGAACAGGCCGAAGGCTCACGGACCGCGGAGCCGTCGGACAGGACGCGACCACGACCACGACCACGGGCGTCCGCGTTCTCCTTCCACGTCCAATATGACAGCGGGGGCAGCGACCCGGAGCATCTGCGGGAACGCATGCGGGTCCCGCCCGGCGCCGCCGACCTCGCGGCCGAGCCTGACGCCAAAAAGCGGCCGAAGCTGCGTGCCCTGCTGTACGCCCAGCCCTACATCGTCACCCGCGACATGCGCGAACCGTGGACGCGGGGCCGCCACTGGGACGACCTCATCCGGCGGGCCGCGGCGCTGATCGACACTGTCGACGAACCCGACAGCGCGCAGGAATCCGGTGAACGCAAACTGCCGACCAACCAGATGCACGACCTGCGAGAGGCGTTGTTCTCCGGGCGGGACGTAGCCGACGGCCGGTTCCGCCAGTTGCTTCGCCACTATCACGATTATCACGATCGGGGGCTCGCCCTTTTCGCCGCGGACGGTTCCGCCCCGGACGGCTTGACCGCAGGCCCGCCGGACGGCCCGACCGTGGATCCGGAGACGGCATCACTGTTCTGGCGTATAAGCGCGCGCGGTCTGGACAGCGGCCAGCCGTGCGACATCGCCGAACCGCCGGTGACGGGCCTGCTCGACGCGATGAACGCGGTCCGTCTGATGGGAGACCTGCCGGACCGGCACAACCAGAAGGTCAAGGCGGGTCGCACACGGGAGGCAAGCAGGCAAGAGACAAGGGGGATTCCGGCATGACGAGAACAACCACGGCGGGCGAGCTGGCCCTGCGGCTGACCCTGCACCTGGACAGTGACTGGCACTGCGGCACGGGCTTGGGCGTCCCCGGCGGGATCGACAAGCTGGTCAACACCGACCATGACGGCCTGCCGTTCGTGCCCGGCAAGACCCTGACCGGAGTCTGGCGGGACGCCTGCGAGCTGGTCGCCGCCGCGCTCGACGGCTCGGCCGGAACCACAGCCGAGGCCGAAGCCGAAGCCGTCGACGGGCCGGTTCACAGCTGGCACGCCTGGGTCGACTTCCTCTTCGGTAGCCAACCAGTCCTGACCGGCGCCGACCAGCCCGCGCCGCACGAGCCGCGCCCGGCTGCGGTGTCCGTCCGCCCGGCGCGGTACCCGGCGGCGCTCGGCAACGCTCTGCGACCGGCGGGACGGCGCGCGCTGCGCGACGCGGCCACCTTCATCCGCCCCGGAGTGAAGATCGATCCGTACACCGGCCGGGCCGCGGACAAGTTCCTCCGCTTCGAGCAGATGGCGCGTTCCGGCGCGGAGCTGACCGCCACTGCCACGCTCACCGGCTGGTCGGATACAGCTACCGGTACGGACGCGGGTTCGGGCCTGGACGACGACGGCCGCCGGGCCGCCGCGGCGGTGCTGCTCCTCGGCGCGCGCCTAGTCGAGTCCATCGGCGGTAAGCGTCGCCGGGGCGCGGGCCGCTGCCGCCTGGAGGTGGCCGCTACCGGAACCGGAACCGCGATCGGCCC
>NZ_CAKJTL010000177.1:20723-59338 GCF_917627385.1 Protofrankia sp. CiT1 | reverse complement strand
TAGCAGCCGCGCCAACTTCTGGTACCTCTGTGGCCTGTGGCCGGGCGGCCGCTTGCTTGATGTGTGCTTCTGTCCGTCGCTGGTTCGGATCGGCCCGCGCCGTGGGCCTTCGCCGTGGGCCTTCGCCGTGGGGCCCGTCGGCGGGCTGCCGTCGTTTTGCATGGAAGGCCCGGAGCCGGCTATTCCCGGGGGATGCTGGAGCGCCCCGCGCGGTTACCCGGTTCACACCAGTTGTACACGTCGCCTCGCATAGCCCGCGGGTCTGCTGAAGCGCGGTGGACGTCAGCTGGATACCAGCGCCAATCTTGTTGGGATCTCGCTAGTGTCGCATGTCACAAAATATTTCACAGTGATGAATTAGTCATGCTAACATGCCAAATGTTTACAAGATTCGTAAGAGGGACGGGAAGGTGTCGTGGGCGTGGTCCGTGCGCGGGAGGCGTTGGCCTTGACAGCGTACGAGTCGGGTAGGCGAGGTGGCGTGATCCTTGAGTGTAGGGATCGCCGAGCCGGTTGGGAAGTCCCGGTCTGGGACGATGCGTCCGGTAGGTGGAGGGGTTCCCTGTGAGAACATCAGACGCTGGGCTGGTCGGGCAGCTGGTTGACACCGCCCGCTATCCTTTGTCGGCGCCGACGGGTACTGACTGGGAATATTTGGTCTCCCGGGTCCGGAGCGAACTCCAAAATTCTGGATGCAGTGTACTGCCGAACTTTATTCGGTCTTCCCGATGTGATGAACTACGCCTGGAATGCGCTACGATCGCTCCGCTGGCGTATTACGGTGTCGAAACGGTCAACGCCTACAACATCACGCCCGACGCATCCCTACCAGAAGATCATCCGGGGCGCGTCACGATGCGGCGTGGCAATGCGTTTGTGGCACGCGATCGAATCCCGGAGAATTTTATCATCCATCAGCTCTATGCCAATGAGCTGTTTCAGCACTTTATTGCCAGCTGTTTCGGCATGTCCTGTCTCTACGAGCTTGCGGACTCCTTGGCTGGCTTGTGTCTCAACATCGTTATGCCGGGAATGGAGCACCCGTGGCATTTCGACACAAACGAGTTCGCAGTGAGCCTGCTCACGCAGGAGCCGCAGGCCGGTGGCGTGTTCGAGTACTGTCCGGACATCAGGTCCGTACAATCGGAAAATTTTGCTGACGTTCGAGCTGTGCTGACCGGCGGCGGTGAGCAGCTGATCCGCAGCCTCTCGTTGCGGCCAGGGGATCTTCAGTTGTTCAAGGGCCGTTATTCGATGCATCGGGTGAGTTCCGTGCGCGGTGAGACAGCTCGTCATTCAGCGATCTTTGCGTATAGCGAACGTTCCGGCGTCGTGGGCAGCGTGGCACGGACCAGGCAGCTTTTCGGCCGGGTACTGCCTCAGCACCTGGCGGCCGCGGGACGCGCGGTGCGGGTCGATCAGCTACTGGATTAGAGCGCCCGGCAACAGGAGTGTGGATCAGGGAGCGGGGTTCGGGTGCGTGCATCGCGAGGCGGCGCGGGGAGGCGCGGGGAGGTGCCCTGTGTTGGGCGTCGGCCGACGAGCCGGGGTACCCGTGCATCGCGCGCGGCGATGGATGGGGAGCGACGATGCGAGGCGCCGCCTGGGCGGCGCGAGCCAGACGGTCTTATTGCCGGGCCCCTTTTAAGCGTCGGTGGCGGGCCGCATCCGCCGCGTCCACCTTGAAGGCGTGTTCAAACAGCGGCGGTTCGCCTCCCCGGAGGGGCAGGCGCTCGTTCTGGACACGGCCGTCGGCCATCGGTGTGAATCCGCCCGGTCCGGAAGCCGACGGCTGGCTCTACGCGCAATTCTACATCTCTCGGCCATGCGACACGAAAAATTTACGCAAGCTGTAGCTATCGCACCGAACATGCAGTCGTCCAGCTCCCCCAACATCACCGAGGTCGAGGATGAGTGTGCACAACGGTCAAGAGTGGTCCACCCGAACTTTTGGCAATGAAGAGCGTCTGCCGCGAGTACCACTGCCCACGTTAGATGCCAGTTGCGAGAGATTTCTGGCCTGGTGCGCGCCGCTGCTGACCGCAGCCGAACTGGCGGCTACGGAGGCGGCGGCCGCCTCCTTCCGCCGACCGGACGGTCCCGGCCACAAGCTGCACGCGGCACTCGAGCAGTACAACTCCAGCGACGGCGTGCACAGCTGGCTCGACACATTCTGGTCGTCCCGGTATCTGGGCCGTCGCGACCGTATAGCCCTCAACGCGAACTTCTTTTTTTTGTTCAAGGCTTCTCCCCAACAGCAGGTGGACCGGGCGGCTGGGCTCATTGCCGCGGCTGTCGACTACAAGATGCGGCTCGACGAGGAGCTCATCGCGCCGATCGTCCAGCGGGGGCAGCCGCTTTCGATGGAGCAGAACAAGTTTCTGTTCTCCACGACGCGAATACCTGGACCTGTACAGGATGCCGTCCGCGCGCCCTACAGCGAACAGTGGCCGGGCCCGTCGCGGGCGCGCCATATCATGGTGTTCTTCCGCGGCAACATGTTTCGCCTGGACGTGATCGGTCCGGACGGCCGGCCCTACATATTTGACGATCTCGTGGCGGGGCTGCACACAATCATAAAGGCCGCGGCGACGCGGCCCGCGTGGGAGGAGCCGGTCGGGCATCTCACCACCAAGGCTCGGGCCGAGTGGGCAGCCAGTCGACAGGCATTGCTCGCCTGTCATCCCGGCAACGCGGACGTGTTTGAGACGATAGAGAGCGCGCTGTTCTGCATGTGTCTGGAGGACTTCGCACCCAAGGACCCCTTGATGGCGTGTGACCAGCTGCTGCACGGTGACAGCGGTAATCGGTGGTTCGACAAGGCCGTATCACTAATCGTCTTTGAGGACGGTACGGCAGGTATCAACGTGGAGCATTGCAGCCTGGACGGAACTACGGTCCTCAATTTCGTCGACGCGCTTGTGGGCGCGGCGGCCGAGGAGCGTCTGGCGGCCGGCGCCGAGGCCGAGGCCCGGGGGGTGCCGAGCGTCGTTCCTGTTGAGTTCGTGCTGGACGACGACCTGCGGGCCGACGTACGGGCCGCCGCCGCGTCGTTCGCGGCCTATAGGGCCGACACCGCCACAGCCATCCTGTCGTTCGGCGATTTCGGTGCCAACCGGGCCAAAGAGCTACGGATGTCACCTGATGCGTTCGTACAGCTGGCCTTTCAACTGGCCCACAAACGTGCCAAAGGAGTGGTGGGCACCACCTACGAGTCGATCGCCACGAGACAGTACCAGTACGGGCGTACGGAGGCGATGCGCGTTGTCACGCCCGAGGTGATGCGGTTCGTAGCGACGATGGATGACCCAGACATGGCCGCGGCGGCCCGCAGGGCAGCGTTTCGGGCGGCCGCCGAAAAGCATGTGGAACGCGCGAAGGAGTGCCAGGCGGGGCAGGCGCCCGAGCAACACCTGTGGGAGCTGCAGCTTATTCAGAAACGG
This sequence comes from Protofrankia sp. CiT1, assembly GCF_917627385.1. GTDB lineage: Bacteria > Actinomycetota > Actinomycetes > Frankiales > Frankiaceae > Protofrankia. The sequence goes on along the minus strand of NZ_CAKJTL010000177.1, from coordinate 55,895 downwards.
CGCGGCGAGGAGCTGGGGGTGACCGAGCCGCTCGCTCTGTACGAAACTCCAGGCTGGCTCAAGATGCGGGACGATTACCTGAGTACGAGCTCCGTGCCCTCTGCGAACGTCCAGTACCTCGGTTTCGGATCGACGAGCAGCCGGTGTATCGGCATCGCTTACGTCCTGCTTCCTGACAGTTTCAACCTCTATCTGAGCACGCCGCTTTCGGTAGCTGACGAGATGACCGTCTTTGCCGACTGCCTTCGGGAAGCAGTGCGTGAACTACAGGAGCTGCTTGCCAGCGAGAAACTGGAGCTCCACGGGGCGTCACAGAGCGGATCCTGATATTTTTTCTCTCCCGCGGGTCACGGGGCCGAGCACGGCGAGGTCGCCGAGCTGCGGACGCGTGGCCCGCCTGAGGTGCCACACCCGGGATGCCCACAGCCCCCGTAGGCCTCTGCGGTGCGGTCACATCCGCACGCTGTTCGCTGCCCACGGGCCTGTTTCCGTCGCCGTGGTGCTCATGACTGAAAAATCTGGGCAGTATGGTGGCTCGGTGAGCGGCTGCGGCTCCTCGGCCCCAAGGCCCAGGGCCGGCCCGGGGCCGCTGCGCCACATTTTTGGCAGTGCTGTCCTATGCGAGTCGGTGCGATTCTCGCACGGCGTCAGGTCTCGATGGACAGGGGCAGCTCACCGCGAGCAGGTTACGTTGAACGGGCCGCTGGCCGCCGCGGTGACAGTATTGCTGCAGGAGACGATATTTTGGGTCTTGTTCGGTTTGTCGATGCTGACTCCGTAACCGGGGCCGCGGACATCCAGCTTGTTTCCGGTGATGATGTTCCCCGTACCCCAGCCGTCGATGATCACATGAGTCTGGATGCCATCCTTCGGGCTGTTGACGCCGATGTTGCCCTCAATACGCCAGTTGTTGCCTTTCACGTCCACCCAGGAGTCCGCGGAGTTCGCCCCGGTGATGGTTGATCCGTCGAAAGTGTTGTTGCTCAGGACCCCGCCGGTTGTGGCTTCCTTGATGTCGACGGCCTCGGCGGTGATCCCGCTGATGGTGTTACCGATGATCTGATTACGGTCGGAGTTGTCCGGCTTCCCGCCGCTGAAACGCTCCCAGTTCGACTTCGCCGTGCCGATATAGATGCCCTCGCCGAACCCGCGCTCCTTGCGACCGGTACCGTTCACGGTGCATCCGACGACGAAGTTGTCGGTGGAGAAGTTCCGTAGGTGGATGCCCTCGTCGCCAACGTTGCGCACGAGCAGGCCGGTGATGACCGCGCCGTGGGTCTGGTCGGTCATCACTCCCTTCTGGCCGTTCTGGATGGTGAAACCCTCCAGCCGCCAGTAGTCGGCCTTGTCGAGATGGAAACCGTAGCCTTCGCTGATCGACCCGCCGTCGATCACCGCATTACGTGAGCCACGCACAGTGATCGGAGCCTTCGCGTTCGCTGCCCGGTTGCCCACGAAGTGGCCTGTGTACTGGCCGTCCGCGAGTTGGATGAGGTCCCCTGGCTGGGCCGCCGCGAGCGCGGCGGTCAGCTGATCGGCGGTGGATACCGTTACTGTCCGCAGCGGTGCTGGGGCGGTTGGTATTTCAGCCAGCACGGCGGGTGGTACCACCGCGGCAGGCGCGGCGGCCGCGGACGGGGTGGCCGATGCCGATCCATCCCCGGTGGCGGTGAAGGTGGCCGTCACCTCGACGGTGTCGCTGTTGGTGCGGACCCGGGCGGTCAGCGTGTGTTTTCCGGCCGCAACGGCATCGAGGTGGAGTGTGAACGGCGCGTCCCGGTCGTCGAGCAGCGTGTTGCCGTCGAGCGAGAACTTGACCCGTTCGACCTTGTCAAGAGTGTCCGTTCCCGGACTCAGAGTAACATCTACACCGGCCGGCACGGACTGCCCGTCCAGCGGGTGTGCGTCGGCGACAAGCACCCAGCGGTCATGGGTGCCGGCGGAGGGGCCCAAGCCTGTGGTGGGCGTGTGCCCGGTTGCGCCGGCAACAGGCGCCGACGAACCGCCTCCGCCGCCCAGCAGGAGGAACAAGAGGAGAAGGATGACGACGACAACCGCGATCCCACCACCGATCGGTAGCCACAGCCGGCGCCGCCCGGTCATCATTGCGTGGAAGCCTTGGCGGTCTCTCACGGGCCGGGGCATGACAGTGGTTTCAGTGCCAGTGCCAGTGCCAGTGCCAGTGCTGTCGCCAGCACCCCTGGCGGTGGTGTCGTTGTCAGAGCCGTCGCGGGCGCGACCGTCCGTTGAGGCAGGTCCCATCCGCTACTCCTCGTGATGCGATGTCCGCAACTGATCTGTACCGGAGCATACCGGGGTCTTTATGGGCGATCTTGACCGACTGGTTGTCCATTGATCGTCGGCGGTCCCCTTCCGGGGCTTTGTGGTGTGTGGTGATAATGATCACAAAGGTCGGCGAAGGGTCCGTGGTATGCCGTCGAGGCGCGACAGGACTCTGCCGGATAGTCCTGTCGGGTATGAGCGCCCGGCAACAGGGGATGCGGAGCATCCAGCTCGCGTCATTGCTCCCCATCGGTCGCTTCTCGTCCATCGCCGCGCGATGCCCGGGTACCCCGGCTCATCGGTCGCCACCCACCACATCCAGCGACTCCCCGCGCCGCCTCGCGATGCACGCACCCCAACCTTTTTTCTTGATCTGTCTTCCCGCTTATCGGGTGTTCTCAGCCGAGGTTGGATGCCGAAAATTCGAGGTATCTACGTCAGCGTGCCAGAAATTCCTTCAGTGGTATTGGCTGGCGCTGTCGGCGGGTGATCCGCGGCTCGGCAGCTATGGGTGCGCGGCGGTGTCGTCGAACGAAAAATGGTCGAAAATATTACAAACCGTAATAAATGCGTCATTTTTTGTGGACAACTGTGGCGCGCGAGCCGTCGCCACAGGCAATATTTCTGTTGTTACCGGTCCACGATCACGATCAGTGCGACGTGGGGCCACGCCGCGGCGGACGGCGATCCGCCGGGCCGGTTTCGTCAGGGCGCTGGAGTTGCCCGAAGGCAGCGGATCGAGCACCATCCGGTTGTTGGTGGTTTCGCTCTCGCGGCCGGCAGGCCACTCGTCCGTGCTCCCGCCGCGCGGGCGGCCGGGGCGCTCCGCTCCGGCGCTTGGTGGCGGTAGTGGCATTTTCGCGCATCACGCGTGCAACATGTTTGTGACATGGCGCTCCGTCGCAACCAGCACGGGATGGCAGGACACGGCGGCCGGGGATGGAGCGAGCCTCCCAGGACGGAAGCAAGTGGCTCTCGAACCAATGCACCGCCGCCGGATGGAAGGGTGGAACGTGTGCTCACTGTTGCTGGTTGTCAGCTGAGGGTCGATGCCGTGTTGACTGGCCCAGATGCGCGCCAGAAAGATGTGGCTATGACCACTCCGTCGGAGTCCGACGTCTGACTAACTCTATAGCTTTGGCGGTGGGTGTCACTTCTGGTCGTCCGGTTATGTGCCAGGCTGTCGCGTCGGGGGGATGGCGGGACAGACGATGGGGAGGCTTGTGTGCGCGAGGTTAAGGTCAAGTTCCATGTGAGAGACAGGGAGGCGCTCCTCTTGGCCCTCAAGGCGCGAGGCGTCGAGCTGGGCGAGCCGTTCTTTCAGGATGACCAGGCGTATGCTCCCGATCGCTGGACGTTTGAAGACAGCCGGCTGGGCGTGGCCTTCCCGCGCCTCCGCACGATAAACAACCGTCATTTTTTCGCGTTGCGACGGCCGACTGTTAATGCCCAGGCGTGTGATGCATATGAGACCGAGGTCGCTGATCGTGACCAGATGCATCAGGCGATCCTGAACATGGGTTTCTGCCCGACGGTACGGGTGGCCAAGACCCGGCGGATGGCACAGCTGGGGAACGTGTCACTCTGCGTCGATGAACTCGACAAGCTGGGTATGTTCCTGGAGCTTGACTGTCCCGTGCCCGCCCATGAGTCGGTGGTTGCCGTCCAGGAGGCCTTGAATGTATTCGTGACTTCTCTGTGCGTTGATGTGGCGCGTACGGAGGAGACCTGTGATGCGCTGGTGCGGACCGCGCAGCTACGGGTAGCATGATTTCGTCGCTGGCGGCGGAAAGTTTCCCGCGGGCTCGGTGCTGACTTCAAGCGCGGCACTGGTACCGGCGGCTGGATGGCCTGACTACGTGACGCCGTGAACGAATCTCTTGTTGATCTTCGTAGAGTAGTGAGACGGTCCGGCTCCGTCGCCCTGAGCGGCTTATCATGTGCGCTGCGCATGAGTCTGCCCGCTTGGGCCTTGATGTGTATCGCCTTGCTCCGTGCTGGGCTGGGCGGTCGGATCGGTTTCACTCTGAGGGAGTAACCACAGTAGCTTCCGCCCAATTGCGTATGCGTCGATCCGTCCCTCATGCATAAACTGCTCATCGAGCGGATGGGGCGCCGATGTTCGGGCACACGTGACTACAGACGGGCGGGCTACAGCACATGTCGCGAAGCCATGTCCGAATGGATAGGCTCGTGGCGGACGAATGGGGCATGCTGTCGTCCTGTCGAGCTGGACGCTCCGTATCCGGTCTGTCGTCGGCGGCGTGCCGGAACCTGTCCGAGATTCGTTTTCAAGCATGATCGGGGCCCCCGTCCGCGTGGCTGCCGCGCCGGTGGAGCAGGCTCTCGCAAGCAGCCGGTCAGACGACCATTCCCGCTGCTCCCTCAGTCGTTCCGGGCAGTTTCCGCGTCGGTTCCGGCGGTTTTCCGATCTTATTGTGACGCTTGCGACCAGGGTTCTGCACAGCGTGCTTTCGATGTTTTCCCCCGGCCTGCCCCCTGGCTGGGAAGGTGTACCAGCCCACAACCGCCAAGCGGTCCAACTGGCCGGCGTGGCCAGCTTCGGTGGCCACGTGCGGGGCTGGGTCCTGCGCTATGCCATGGTCCGGCGGGGGCCGCCGAGATAGGTATGTGCCAGCCGGTGGCCGGGGTTTCCCGGCGCGCGAGACGAGTCATGATCGAATAAGCTTCAATCGGAATTTCCGCGCGGTCATGCTGGGTTCCCGACAGGGTTCTTCATGGTCACTGAGGCCGAGATCGGTGACTCACCGACGCCGGTTGCGCCACGCTGCCGACCAGGAGACCGTCTGTCGCTTCGCACCGGCTTTCTGTTCCCGCCAACACATCTCTGTCTGGTTTTTCCAGCGGGATTGGCGGGCCTGATCGGGCTCCGGTCCGCTTTCTTTCACGTCCAGCAGGCTGAATGGGGCATCGTCGCGACTCACGCCACGGACGGCCCTTCAGCTCCGCAGTCATTCGAGCCCCCGAGGATGGCCCTTGTTGACCACTCTTGGCCCATGGTCCGGACATCGTCACGACAATACGGATTGGGCGGCGGCCGGCCAGAAAAAGACCGACCAGACATCGACCGATCGGACGCGTGATACCGTTGGTGTGACGGCCCGCCGCCAACCAGGCGAACTTGAAGGAGCTGTCCTGGCGGCGCTATGGGCTGCGCGGACGCCCGTGAGTACCGGCGCTATTCAGCAGATGCTGGGTGGAGGACTCGCGCACAGCACAGTAGCCACCACGCTCGGCCGCCTTATCACCAAGGGGCATGTCGAACGGGTACGTGTCAGACGGGTGTGGATGTACCGTACGACCCGATGTCAGGAGGAGTACGCCTCCGCACGAATGCTCGCGTTGTTGGGCCAGGTCACGGACCAGGACACAGCCCTGCGTCACTTTGTGGCCGGTCTTTCATCCCGGCAGGTACGGCTCTTGCGAGTCCTGCTCGAAGCGGCCGGCGGCGCTTCCCCTGAGCAGGATGCCGCTGAGCAGCACCCCGCTGATCGTGGTGCCGTGGGCTGATGACAACGGGCGCTCACATCGGTGACCCGCGATGGGGGGCACGGGTGGGAGAGATCCCGGGAGGGTCCTGCCATCGAAGATCGTTATACGTCCATCGGCAAGATCGGGGCTAGCGGTCAAAGCTGTCCCGCCATCAGTTGCCGAGATAGATGATCTTTGGATCGGGCTGAGGGCTTCGGCTGCCCATCGCTGGAAGTCAACATCGCGGCACCGTGGCCCAGATCCTTACAGTCCACGAAGTCACGGTCGATGATTGTTGCGGAGTGTAATTATTATGGATCTACGGATGTGTCCTGGCCGAGGATTCCCGGCTCGGAGCTACGCGAGGATTTCCGGCTCTGATGCCAGTGCCATTTCCGTTTGCCAGTAAACTTACTAAAGATACTAGGTTATCGAAATTTCCTTCGACAGATTTGATCAACAGGGCATCGTCGGCCGAGCGGAGTGGGCGGGCCTGGATCTGGCGTGGCCCGTTAGTGGTACCCGGTGCCGCGGCCGCAGCCACTCGAATCCGTGGTTGCGATTGCAGGTGCAAGTGCATATGCATTGTCGGGCAGCACGAAGATCGACGTCGCCGTTCCCCGAAGTCCGTTGGGCGCGTGAAATGAACGGTGGCGGCCTACTCCGAGGCTGCTGTCAGATTGGCGACGTTGATCCGGCCCATACGGGCCTCCCGGCGCCCCTCGAGGGGCGCCGGCCAGGTGAAAAGAACTATGATCATGTTGTCTTTGGCCGTTAGGTCCTCCGCCGCCGGTAGTACTCGACGATCCACGCGTCGACATCGCGTTTGCGCCACACGCGGGTGCCTTTGGAGCTCGCGGTAGGCGCGTTGATGACCTGCAGGGGGGTGGGGAACTGTGGGTCCCTGCGCGTCCAGTAGTCAACCGCCTGGCGCGTGATCTTTAGCTGGAAGGCTATGTCCCCGATGCCGACCAGACGTTCACCGTCGTCCACGCGAACAGCGTAACGGCTTTGCTGGCTGCCAAGTACGCCGCTATGGTTTGTTTTGCTGAACAGCAAATTCTCCGGGAGGATACAGATGGTGGTACCGGTAACTCGCCGCGACGTGGTTCGGGCGATGCTGGATCGCGACGAGGCATATGATCAAGACCCGCATGGGGATCCGCCGCTCTCGGTAGCCCGCTATCGTTGCGCTGTGCGGGCCGCGATCGATGTCGTGCCCGAACTTCTGACAGAGAAGGGAATGCGCAGGTCAGGCGGTGAATTCGAGGCATACTCGGCAGGTGTGCGCGATGCGTTGGACGCGGTCGCGGGCGCGATTGCGTCGGTCGTCAATGCTGTGGGGGATCCCGGTCTACCGACGGGCGGATCTGGACAGGCCGAGGCGTGATCGCCGCATCGGCAAGGGAGCGGGACGTTGGACCCGTGAACCCGCTGCTGGGCCAGCCGCGCCCGCAGGGCCGGACAGGATGGCGGAGGCTTCCGAAGCAGGGAGGAAAACGCTCATGTGGGACGAGGCACGGTCCGACGACGACCGTGACATCGGTTGGGGCGATGACCAGGACGTGCCTGAGGAGGGTGTGGGCACCGACATCGAGCGGCTGCGGGCCGAGCGTCCGCCCCATCATCTCGACCGCGACGCTTTCTGATATGCCCGCGGACTGGACTCGCAACGAGGCGAAGGCGGAGCTGCGGGCGCGTCTGCTGGCGGCCCGCGCCAGCCGGACCGCAGATAAAAATCTTGGATTGAGCGGCTCGCCGCCGGTGGCTTCAATGGGCGGGCGCACGTCCGCTTTGTTGACCCGCCGGGTGCTCGCCCTCCCGGAGGTGGCCACGGCCCGTTGGGTGGCCGCGTATGTGAGTCTGCCTGGTGAGCCAGAGACTGGCGGACTTCTCGTTCAGCTGCGGGCTCGGGGAGTGGGTATCCTGCTGCCGTCCATGCGACCCGATCTTGATCTGGACTTCCGGGAGTACAGTGGATCACTGATCGCGGGCGCTTTTGGAACTCGCGAGCCGCCACTCGGCGCGAAGGTCGTTGATCTTTCCCAGGTGGATGTCATCGTTGTTCCGGCGCTGGCGGCTGATGTGCGTGGAGGGCGTCTTGGGCGTGGCGGCGGATCTTACGATCGGGCGTTACGGCGCGTGAGAACGAATGCGCTGATTGTGGCGATAGTTCATGATCGTGAATTGGTTGCCCATGTTCCGACTGAATCGCATGACGTGGGCGTTCATGTCATCGTCGCGCCGCATGCCACCGTACGTTGCGGGGCGTCCGGGGTCTTGGCGGACATGCGGTAGCACGTCTGGTGTGTAAGCTGGCGATCATTTTTATGATCGCCCGCACTGAGAGCGTGTGTGAGATCGGGCTTTCGATCAGTGAGCCGCGTCCAGGCGCCCCCTGGCAAGGCGGCAGGCCGAAGCGATACCGGATGAGTTGTCTCGGTGTGGCCGACAACACGGCCAGGGGGCGTCTGGACGCGGCGGGCCGGAATGACGATCTCACACACGCTCTGAGGCGGACAGCCGGCTCGGATCCATGCTCTGGGGGTGGTCTCCGACGCGCCGCTATCATCTCGGGTTAGAGTTGGCAGTCATCGAAGTCGAGTGCTAACTCCTGGGAGGAGTCCGTGCCGCGCTACGAGTACCGCTGCACCGCGTGCGATAATGATCTTGAAGTTGTGCAGAGTTTCAACGATGCGGCGCTGACCGAGTGCCCGGCCTGTGGCGGCAAACTGCGCAGGGTGTTCAGCTCGGTCGGCGTCGTGTTCAAGGGTGCCGGTTTCTACAAGACCGACAGCCGATCCGGTGGCGGTGGAGCCCGAGACCGGGCGAAGGAAAAGGTCAGCAAGGAAGCTGGCGCTGATACGTCCGGCAAGGAAACCGTTGGGGCTGGTACGCCCGCAGGGGGCGGTTCGGTGGACGCGACGTCGAGCGCCGCAAGCTCGTCGACCTCCGCAAGCACGGCATCATCGTCTAGTTCAGGCAGCTCGTCCAGTTCGTCCGGCGGCTCGAGTACAGCTGCGGCTTGATCGATGCGGGCTCCCCGGGCTCCTGCGGGAGCCCGGGGCACTGGTAACGGCTCTCCGCGAGAGCGACTGTTTCGAGATCGTGGCCGGAGTCGGTTTTTCCACAGGGCGCGGCCTCGAGCGTGGGTGAGCGATGCTTTGTCCACAGCGTGTGCTCCGGCCATGACGGTTTCCCGTTCGGTGGCTAACGTGATCTTCTCGTTTGTTCGTGAGGATCCTGGAGGTCGCGATGTGGCTTGCCGGACGCATACCGGCGCGCATCGGGGAGGTCCGTGCCTGGCGGCTCGCGGTTGGGGCCCGGCGGCGGGTTCTCGCGGGTCTTTGCGCTGCTCTGACCCTGCTCCTTGCCACTGGCGCGCTGCGCTCCAGCCGTCCGCTGCCCGGCACAGCGGTGGTCGTGGCGGCGGTCGAGCTGGACGGTGGAGCGGTTATTGCCCCAACCGACATCCGGATCGTGTCTTTGCCAACGGAAGCGGTGCCAGCGGGCGCTGCCCGGCAGCCCGAGGATGCCGTTGGTCGTACGCTGGCCGCACCGGTCGGTCGTGGTGAGACGATCACCGACGCGCGCTTTCTCGGCCCCGGGCTGCTCACTCAGCGGCAGAGTGCTTATGGCCTGGTCGCGACGCCAGTACGGATCACTGATGCTGGATCCGTCGTGTTCCTGCGGGTGGGTGATCGGGTGGATGTGCTTGCGGCATCCACCACAGCGGAGGTTGCAGAAACAAGATCGCGCGATGGGGCCATGCCGCTGGATGGGGCTACACCACGGGATGGGGCTATGCCACGGGATGGGGCTATGCCAATGGCGCTCCCAGCACCCACTGGCGATACATCGACAGCGTCGGGCGCCGAAGCCGGCAGCGCGACAGTGGTTGCGTCCGACGTCACCGTTTTGGCGCTTCCGCGTCCTCGTGAGGTGGGAGAAGGTAATGCGGGGTCAACCGACGGCGCATTGATCATTATTGCCGCGACACCACGGGTTGCCACCGTGGTCGCGGGTGCGGCAGTACACGCTCGGCTGTCGGTAACTATTCGTGGGCGAGTGCTTCCTTAAAGAGATCGACAAGAGAAGGCATGGCGTCGCCGACCACTTAGAGCGACCGGCAAGAGGGGAAGCGGTGTCGCGGGTTGGGGCGCGCACCTCGCGTCATCGCTCCCCGTCCATCGCTGCGCGATGCACGGGTACCCCGGCTCGTCGGTCGCCACCCAACACCTCCGGTGCCTGCCTCCGCCGCCTCGCGATGCATGCACCCCAGCCCCGCTCCTTGATCCACACCCCTATTGCCGGAGCGCTCTAAGGGCGTATTTCGAAAGTCAGCTGTCCGGCTTCCTGATCGAACGATGACTTCCGAGGCAGGCCGTAGGAAGCAGCTGTAATCGAGGTAGCCCTGGGGGTTTTATAGGAATATTTTCGATCTGATTGTGACAATTAATAATAATCGGGAGGATTATAAGACTGATTATTTTTTGGAGTCGAGACAAAACAGAAAGTTCCTACCCGGTGTGCGAGCTCCGGGTCGTGCGTGCTTGTATCGGAGCTAGGGCATGCCTGATGGATCTTTGATCGTGCGGATCAATGCCCAGGAGGTGGCTTGCTGCGTTGTCGTCGGTCCGGATAGAACATCACTATCCGGGCCTCCTCCGCCTTGCAGGCCACCTTCTGGATCATCGCCCACACCGACCAACATCCATCAGGCACGCCCTAGTCGACCTGAGTGCACCAGACCGGTCCTGGAGCAATCTTCCGTGACATGGCCGGTCCACTCAGGTGGAATCGAGCCGCGATGAGGCAGTTTGGATCTCTGTGTATTTGCGGGGAGGGGACGACGATGGGCATCTCCATCGACGATGGTGCCTGTGGTGTGTGGCAGCGTGTGCCCGACGAGGTCATCAGCCGGTTTGACGGCATCCCGGGGGCCGCTTACGAGGTAGCGGACGAGGTCACGTGCGCGCTTGAGGCCGGGCATCCCGATAATCACATGGCTGTTCTTCAGGGCTGGGGCAATCAGGAGGCATGGCTGATATGGGCCACACCTACAACGGTTACCGCGCCAGGATGCCGAGCGGATGGACTGACCTGCCTGCTCCCCGAGGGACACGTCGGACGCCATCATGTGATCATGACGGATGTGGTGGAGGACGAAGGCCCCTACTGGTGTGAGAGTCGTGCTGATCTGGAACTACAGCGGGCACCGATCTGATCGGGCCCAGAGTGGGGCCTGTCAGTCATGGTCGGTGGCCAAGGCAACGCTGTCGGCGTGAAAGACGAGCGTGACATCAGTATCGCTGGCGAAGTCAACGAGACGAGCGTGGGCCGGTAGCTCATTGAGTATCCAACAAAGATCGGATACGGTACTTCCTTCGCAGACCGTGACCGAATGCTCTCGCTGTTCGGCCCGGTGTGAGTGCGCGTGTATCAGATGCTCGGCTGCCGGTATGCACGCCTGAACACCGTCGTCCACCGTCATGATGGCCGCGTCCGTGAGGGCGCTGGCGGGTTGACATGCTTCGGCGGATGCCAGGTAGGCGCGGAAGAGGACGTCAAGGAGTGACGGCAGCAGGCGGAGCAGGAGCGCGCATGGCTCTGTGCCCATCCCTGGCTGGGTACTGACGCTGACACTGATCCGTGTGCCGTCGATGTGTTTGGTGATCGTTACTGGCCCGCCGGTTTCCGGTCCGGGTGGTGCGGTTCTTTTGTTCATGGAGATAGATTCGCCGGGGGTGCTGGTCGGGTCCATCCCGGCGGACGGGGAGTTTTCAGCGCGGCTGCTGTTCGTGAGCTCGCCGCCTCCTCGGCCGCGCTTGGACGCGTTCTCGGCCGCACCGATACCACGCATCCGGTATCGGCGTGGCCTGTGGCCTGTGGCCTGTGGCCTGTGGCCTGTGGCCTTGCCAGGGAACCGCATGGAGGCGGCTCCCTGGTCGAACGACGACTTCCGCAACACGCCGTAGACCGTGATTCTCGTTGGACGCGGGCAGCGTGGCTCCGCGGCGAGGCGCGGGCTCTGGTTGCCAGAATTCGATCTTTAGCTGCAAAAATGAGATCGCGCCGGGCGGCATGCCGGCAGATCGAGAAGTGATCGAATGTGCGTCGACCGACCTGGCGGGTGTAGGATAGTTGGCCGTACCCGGCGTGACGAATCCGTGTGAATCCGTCCTGGGCCCCCGATCTGTTTCGATTCCCGCCTGATTTATGTTCGCTTCCGTTCATCTTTCGTTCATGTTGAATCGCTTCGATTCTTGCCGGCACCCCAGTCTGGGGGCGGACAGAACGGCGCTATTGCGCTGAAGACGAAGGGTCGCTTGTGAATATAGGGAAGCGTCAGGTCGCGGTCATGGGCCTTGCGATGTCGGCGGTGCTGGGGGTGGCCGCCTGCGGTTCCGACAACAACACGGCATCGCCGAGCTCGACGGCGGGCACTGCCACGGGCGCGATCTCCTGCGCAACAGGGTCGATCGTTGCCTCGGGCTCGACCGCGCAGAAGAACGCGATGGACGAGTGGGTCAAGAAGTACCAGACCGCCTGTTCCGGATCTACGATCAATTACCAGGCTGTCGGCTCTGCCGCTGGTAAGCAGGCGTTCGTGGATGGAAAGATCGATTTTGCCGGCTCGGATTCAGCGATCAGTGGTGACCAGGCGACCAGCGCGGCCAAGCGTTGCACTGGCGGGCAGCTCGTCAACCTCCCCATGGTCGCCGGGCCGGTCGCGGTGATCTACAATCTCGCTGGCGTGAAAGATCTACAGCTCTCCGCCGCGACCTTGGCGAAGATCTATTCTGGTGCGATCACCAAATGGAATGACCCGGTGATCGCGGCCGACAATCCCGGCCTGACGCTGCCGAGCACGACGATCGTCTCGGTGCACCGTTCGGATGGTTCGGGCACCACGGACAACCTCACCAAGTACCTGGCCGGTGCCGCCGCGAGCGACTGGACGTTCGCTTCGGGCTCGGACTGGAAGGCTCCGGGCGGCCAGGGCTCCAAGGGCAGCGACGGGGTGACCGCGACCGTGAAGGCGACCGCTGGCGCCATCGGTTACGTCGAGCTCTCCTTCGCGGAAAACGCGAGCCTTTCGACAGCAAAGATCAAAAATGGTGCTGGTGAGTATGTGGCGGTCAGTACCGAGGCCACCTCCAAGGGCGTGAGCACAGCGAAGGTCGCTCCGGCGCCTGACCTGAAGCTGACCTTCGACTACACGGCGACCACGCCTGGTGCCTACCCGATCTACCTTGTCACTTACGAGATCACCTGCACGCAGGGGCTGGCCGCGAGTCAGGCCACCCTGGTGAAGTCCTTCCTGACCTACACATCCTCCACGAATGGCCAGGCTGCTATCGCCGATCTCGGTTATGCTCCGCTTCCCACTGATCTCGCCAGCAAGGTGAGCTCGGTCGTGGCGACCATCTCATAGCCATTCTCCCCGCCGGCCGGAGCGACGGATCCTGACCGGACGACCGCCGGTGTGCCCACCACGGCTGGCTCCAAGGGCCGCCAGGCGCGCGAGAGAGATTTCGCGCACCCGGCGGCCGACCGGGCGGGCACACCGGCCACCACCTGTTGAGAGGCATTATGAGCAGTGAATCGGATGGCCAGGGCGCGGGTTCACCGAGAGGCAACGGGCCACCAGCGCTCAAAAAACCCGTCAGCGGCAGCGCGCATGCGCGGGTCAGCCCCGCGGACCTCATCTTCAAGAACGTGACCCGCGCGGCCGGCATCGGCCTGCTTGTCCTTATCGCGGCGATCGCGGCTTTCCTGGTGATTGAGGCCACGAGCGCGCTGCAGGCCAACACCGGGAACTTCTTCACCACGACCGAATGGTTTCCCAACGCATCTCCGCCGGTCTTCGGAATCGCGGCACTGCTGTTCGGTACGGTGCTCACAGCTGTTATCGCGATGATCATTGCTGTGCCGGTGGCAGTTGGAATCGCGCTGTTCATCACGGTGTACGCCCCGCGCCGTCTCGCTACCCCACTGGCGTTCATCGTCGATTTGCTCGCGGCGGTCCCCAGCGTTGTTTTCGGCCTCTGGGGCCTGATTGTTCTTGTCCCGAGAATGAACGGTCTGCAGCAGTGGCTGACCGACTACTTCGGCTGGATCCCCCTGTTCAGCACGGATGACGGTCTTGTCGGACGATCGATTTTCGTTGCCTCGATTGTCTTGGCCATCATGATTCTGCCAATTGTCGCAGCGATTTCCCGTGAGATTTTTCTCCAGGTGCCGAACCCGCACAAGGAGGCGGCGCTCGCCCTCGGCGCGACCCGCTGGGAAATGATCCGGACCGCGGTGCTCCCGTACGGCAAACCCGGAGTGATCAGCGCGTCCATGCTGGGACTCGGCCGGGCGATGGGGGAGACGATCGCGGTCGCACTGGTGCTGCCCGCGTCCTTTAACATTTCCTGGCATATCCTGTCGCCGGCCGGCAACACCATCGCGGCCAACGTGGCGAACGGCTTCAGCGAAGCCAATCCCATCGGCCGTGGGGCTCTCATCGCGTCCGGTCTCGTGCTGTTTATTGTCACCATGCTCGTCAACATAATGGCCCGGGCAGTCATCGCCCGTCGGCGTGAATTCTCGGGGGCCACCTGATGAGTACAACGACTATCGCCCCGGCGACCAGCCCCGGCGGCATGGACCTGACCGGCCAGAAGCTGTCGCTGACCACGCTCGCGGCCATTGGCGCCGGTGCGGTCGTGGCCACCGTGCTGCTATATGTCGTGGCGCCGATAGACAGCAAGATTCAGTTTGTGCTGATTGCCGGTGCGCTCTACCTGATCGGCCAGAGCGTGGCGTCGGGCATGGTTGAAGGTGCCCGGAAGGCCGTCGACCGGTTCGTCACCACGCTGGTCTATCTCGCTTTCCTGCTGGCGCTTATCCCGCTGGTCGCGGTGCTGGCAAGCGTGATCGCCAAGGGCGCGCAGCGGGTCAGCTACGACTTCCTGACCACCTCCATGCGAAATATCGGGGCGCGGGACGCCGGCGGCGGCATTTACCACGCTCTGGTCGGGACCCTGGAGCAGATCGCCCTGGCAAGTCTTTTCGCGGTTCCCTTCAGCATGCTGGTCGCGATCTATCTGGTCGAGTACGGCCGCGGGCGGATCAGCCGGACCATCAGTTTTTTCGTCGACGTACTGACCGGCCTGCCCTCGGTCATCGCGGGCCTGTTCATCCTGTCGTTCTACCTTCTCGCGCTCAACCAGAATCCGTCCGGCTTCGCCGGTGCGCTCGCCCTGACCATTTTGATGATTCCTATCGTCGTGCGGTCCACCGAGGAGATGCTCAAACTCGTCCCGAACGAGTTGCGTGAGGCCAGTTACGCGTTGGGTGTCGCCCGGTGGCGAACCATTCTCAAAATTGTCGTGCCGACCGCGCTGCCCGGCATTGTGACCGGTGTCATGCTCGCGGTGGCTCGGGTCGCCGGTGAAACCGCACCGCTGCTGCTGACTATTTTCGGGAACGACGCCATCAACTTCAACCCGTTCTCCGGGCCGCAGTCAGCGCTGCCGCTTTATATCTACTCACAGGCCGGGGCGCCGCAGCAGGTGGCTGTTGACCGGGCCTGGGCCGCCGCGTTGACACTTATTGTTCTAGTGATGTTGCTGAGCGCCATCGCCCGGGTTGCGGCTCGATTCGCCCGGGTCCGATGATGGTTATTGCGCTGTCCGCACCCACGCTTGTCGTTTTTCCCGTACCGTCCGTACCGTCCGCACCGGTCATCGTACGGCTGCGGCGCAACGAGCCGAGGTAACTCATGGCCACCCGCATCGATGTTTCCGGACTGACCGCCTATTATGGCAATTTCAAGGCCGTCGCCAACGTCCAGTTCAGCATAGAGCCGAAAAATGTCACCGCCTTCATCGGGCCATCCGGCTGCGGTAAGTCGACTGTGCTGCGGACGCTCAACCGCATGCATGAGGTATTGCCCGGCGCCCGGGTTGAGGGACAGGTCCGTATGGACGGGCAGGACCTCTACGGTGCCGGCGTCGACCCGGTGAACGTGCGCCGTAACGTCGGTATGGTCTTCCAGCGCCCGAATCCGTTCCCGACGATGTCCATCTACGAGAACGTCATCGCCGGCCTGAAGCTGAACGGCACCCGTAAGAAGGCGCTCCTCGATGAGCGGGTTGAGCAGTCGCTGCGCGGCGCGAACCTGTGGGAGGAAGTCAAGGACCGTCTCGGCCGGCCAGGCTCTGGCCTGTCCGGCGGACAGCAGCAGCGGCTGTGTATCGCGCGTGCAATTGCCGTGGAACCGCAGGTGCTGCTTATGGACGAGCCGTGTTCCGCGCTTGACCCGATCTCGACGCTCGCTATTGAGGATCTGATCGCCCAGCTCAAGGCGAGTTACACCATCGTTATTGTGACGCACAATATGCAGCAGGCTTCCCGGGTCAGTGACACGACGGCATTCTTTACGCTTGACAAGACCGGTGATCCGGGACGGCTGGTGGAGATGGACAGGACGGAGAAGATTTTCTCTAATCCAACACAGAAGCGCACCGAAGATTATATTACCGGGCGTTTCGGCTGAATCGGACAGCAGCTGGTCCCACGTTCAGCCGAATTCACCGCGACCACTCGGATGCGTCTCGTGCAGCCATTTGAAGACGAGTCCCCGGCTCCGGAACAACGTCGCTCCGGGGAGGAAGTCGCCTTGCCCAGCGGCCGGCGCCCGACGCTGCTGGTTGCCGACGCGGCCGCGGACAGCGAACTTCTGTCCGTTCTCGCGGACCACGGCGTTGAGGTCATGGTCGCGGTGGACGGTGCCCGTGCGCTGCTGGAAATCGGCCGCCTCGCACCGGCAGCGGTGATCATTTCCGCGCGGCTGCCGGTCATTGACGGTGTGACGGTGGTGCGGACCGTCCGTACCCGCGACGACATGCCGATTCTGCTCGGGGTCGGCCCGCAGGACCGGCGCCAGGCCGCGGCTGGGTTGGAGGCAGGCGCGAGCGCCTGCGTTGCCAAGCCGTACCGGATCAACGAAATACTGGCTCTGGTGCGATCCGTCCGGGGCTTCGGTGTGGACCGGACCGAACCCGGTGTGCTGCGGGTCGGTGGGGTCACCTTGAACATGGTCGCGTACGAGGTCCGGGTGGACGGAATACCGGTGCGGCTGCCCCCGCAGGAGTTCAGGTTGTTGCGCATCCTGCTTGAACAGGCTGGCTCCGTGGTTACTCGCCAGACCCTGCTCGAGCGTGTCTGGGGGACAACCAATCATGAGACGAACACGCTTGCGGTGCATGTGCGCCGCCTGCGCGGCCGTCTCGGGGACACCGGTGACGCCGAACAACCGCGCCTGATCGAGAGCATCCGTGGCGTCGGTTACCGTTTCCGTCTCGTTGACGGGCCGACGGCCTGACCTGCCGAGCCGGACGCACTGTGACCCCGGCAGCGGACCGAAGAGGAGGCGATGGCAGGCGCCCGCGGGTTTCCGCACGGGGCCAGGTGCCGGCACATCAGGTCAACGGACTGTTCACCGGTTCGCGCAGGTAGGAGATGTCCGCGCGATACCGGGTGAAGCCGAGGTCCTCGTACAGGCGTATCGCCCGTTGGTTGACGTCGTCAACGTAGAGCATCGACGTTGCCAATCCCCGATCACGCAGATGGTGCAGCCCGATGAGGGTCAACGCACGCCCGAGCCCGTGCCCGGCGAAGGCGGGTTCCAGACCGACGACATAGATCTCCCCCATGGCCGGCTCCGCGGTACGGCCGGCCGCGGCGGGATGGACCTTCGTCCAGTGGAAACCGGCGAGCCGGCCGGCGGACTCGGCGAGGAAGAAGCCCGCCGGATCGAACCACGGCTCGGCCTCTCGTAGGAGAAGGTCGGTCACCGTCCAACGGCCCTGCTCGGGATGGCCGGTGAAGGCGGCGCGATTGACGGCCAACCACGCCTCCTCGTCCTGTCCCGGGACGAAGAGGCGGATGGTGACCCCTGCCGGCAGCTCCACGCCGGGGAGGACGGACAGCGGCCGGCGCATCTGCCACAGCACTCGCTCGCGGCCGAAGCCGTACCTGTGTGCCAGCGCCACCGCTGCGGGCGGGTCGCCGCGTGCCCAGACGTTGAGCCGCGCGGCGGCCTGGTCGGCGGAGCCGGTCAGCGCGGCCAGCAGGCGTCCGCCGTGGCCGCGGCGCCGCTGCCCGGGGTGAACGACCAGTTCCGCCTGCCACGTGTTGTCGAGGTGGTCGGCCAGATAGGCGTATCCGGCGATCCGGCGCGGCCCTGGCAGGTCTGGCACGTCTGATATGTCTGATACATCTGGCACAGTGCTGATCAGGTGTTGCCCATGTACGAGCGGATCGGGCGACATGCGCAACACGGCGTCATCGGACAGGGGAGCGATCCCGTCCGTCTCGGCGGCCGCCGCTGTCAGATCCCGTAGGGCATCGACATCGTGGCGGGTCAGCTGTCGGGTCCGATACAGCGCCATCAGGCGACATTAGGACGTTCGGGCCGGGGGCCGCGCGGACATGTTCCGCCGCACAGCCCCCAGCGCCGACCGCTTAGAGCGAGACCCGCTGGGGGGCGCGGACTACTTCGCGGTCGTTACGGTTGTGTATGGCGTCGTCAGGGAGCGGGGCGATCGGGGGCGCGACGAACTTGTAACCAACGTGCCGCACTGTACCGATCATCGACTCGTGCTCCGGGCCGAGTTTGGCCCGCAGCCGGCGCACGTGGACGTCGACCGTCCGGGTACCTCCGTAGTAGTCATAACCCCACACCTCCTGCAGGAGCTGAGCACGGGTGA
Organism: Protofrankia sp. CiT1; assembly: GCF_917627385.1. Lineage (GTDB taxonomy): Bacteria > Actinomycetota > Actinomycetes > Frankiales > Frankiaceae > Protofrankia. Next base: position 37,353 of record NZ_CAKJTL010000177.1, on the reverse strand, counting down.
AGACTCGGCCCGGATGCTGCGCGAGGTACTTCAGCAGCTCGAATTCCTTGAAGGTGAGCTCGAGCGGACGGCCTCGCAGCTTGGCCGAGTAGGTGGTCTCGTCCACCGACAGGTCGCCGGACCGGATGACACCGGCTTCCGCGGTACCGCCGGCGGCCGCGATCCGACCGATCGCGAGCCTCAGCCGTGCCTCGACCTCAGCGGGTCCGGCGCTGTCGAGGACCACGTCATCGACGCCCCAGTCGGCTGACACCGCGGCCAGCCCACCCTCGGTGACGAGCGCGAGCAGCGGCGTGGTGAGTCCGGTCGTACGCAGCAGACGACACAGGCCGCGGGCGACAACGAGCTCCCGGCGCCCGTCCACCACAACGACGTCCACCGGGGGAGCGTCCAGGAGCGCGCTGGCCTCCAGCGGCGCGACGCGAACGGTGTGGGTCAGGAGCCCAAGCGAGGGAAAGGACTCCGCGGACGGTCCGGGGGCGTTGGTGAGCAACAGGACGACGCTCAAGTCGACTCCTCCAGGGTTCGGTTGCGATGTTGGGGCAGCGTCGACCCACGGATACCTTGCGACCGGCCCCCCGCGTTCCACGACCGTCATGGGCGCGAAACGAACACCGGCCTGTGGGGAGGATAGCGGAGTGTCCCACTCCACTCATACCGTCTTCGAGGTTCTCCCTACCTCGGACGGCGAGATCCTCGCCACGACCCATTACAGCCGTGTTGCTTCCGCCACCTGTCACAGTTTTGATCTTGGAGTTGTCGTCGCCCATGGTTTTTCTGGTTCGCGTGACAAGCCCCCGGTCAGGGCGGTCAGTGCCGGCATCCGTCCGTACGCTGGCGTGGTCGTGCCCGATCTGCGGGGCCACGGCCGGTCCTCAGGCGTGTGCACCTTTGGCGATCTTGAAGTGCTGGATGTGGATGCGGCGGTGGGGGCGGCTCGGCGGCTTGGTTACCGGAACGTCATCACCATGGGCTGGTCGATGGGCGCCGCCGCGGTACTCCGCCACGCGGCCTTCGCCCGGACCGGGGAGACCGTGCGTGGGTATGCGGTACGGAACCCGGTCGACGCGGTCGTCAGCGTGAGCGCGCCGAGCCGGTGGTATGTCCGGGACACCCCGTCGATGCGGCGTGTGAACTGGTTCGCGGAGACGGCCATCGGCCGCCGCGTTGCACGTCGTGCGCTCGGTGTACGGCTGATGCCCGAGATCTGGCCGATGATCCCGGCGTCCCCGCTCGACGTCGTCGGCCGGATCACGCCGACGCCGGTTTTGTTCGTTCACGGGGATCGGGACACCTACTTCGCCCTGGAACATCCTCACTCGCTGGCTGCCGCCGCGGGGGAGGGCAGCCAGCTCTGGATCATAACCGGGTTCGGGCATGCCGAATCGGGGCTGGTCCCGGGGCTGCTGGACCGGCTCGGCCGTCACCTGCCCGAACTGCTCGCGGGCCATGGCGAGCATGCGGGTGCTGACCGGCCGCTTCCCGCCCAGCCGGGCCCGGCCCGGCCGCTTCCGGCCCGAGGTGACACGCCGGAGCTGCCGGGGTCCCCGTGGCCTGCGTGACGATCCGGTACTGGGCCGCGGCCCGGGAGGCCGCCGGGGTAGCCGAGGAGCGGCAGCATGCCGATACCCTGGCCGACCTGCTGGCCACCGTGTCCGAGCGGCACCCGGGACGGTTGGCGGCGGTGCTGGCGTGTTGCGCGTTCCTGGTGGGGGATGTCCCGGTCGGTCCCCGCGAGCATGCTGACGTGCTGCTCGTGGACGGTTGCGTGGTGGAGGTGCTCCCGCCGTTCGCCGGTGGGTGAGGACCGTCGTGGCCGGCAGCCGCCGGCCTGTGGCCTGTGCCCTGTAGCCCGTGGTGTACTCGTCCGGTCGGCTTCAGCTGGTTCGTCGCTCTCGTCGTAGCCGGGGCATGGGAGCATGGTGGCGTGCGAGCCCGCGGAGCCGAAACAGCCGCTAGGACGGAGCCGGCCAGTATGTCGGCGTCCGTCCCGACACCGCGGCCAGGCCGGGCGAACGGATCGCGGCTGTCCCGCACTGCTGTCTCCGTTGTGGTAGCCGCGGCTGTCCCGGCGCTCGTCGCCGGCATCGGTGCCGGGCCGTCGTCGTTTGTCGCCGTTATCGCCGTCGAGCAGTTCCTTCTCGGTTGGGCGTGGGTACGGACGTTCGCGGGCTCCATGGGGACACTGGCGATCGCCGGATCGGCCGCGCTCGTCTCGGACGCCATCGCGCTGATCGTCGATTCTCACGAGATCGGCGATTATGCCGGGGTCGTCGGTGTGGCGGTGGCAGCGGTCATCCTCGTTCAGCTGGCGCGACGGCGGGCCAGCCCGCCCGCGGCGATACTGGACCAGACCGGTGCCGCGGCGGGCGCCGGCGTGGCTGACGGGCCGAGCGGCGATCATCCACCGGAACGGTCCGTGCGGGTCACGGTGGACATGGCCGCGGGTCTTAGCGGGGTGGTCGTCGTGACCATGCTCACCACCTACGCGGACACGGCTTCGCTAACGGCTCCGGCCAGCCGTGTGGCCGGAGCCGCGCTGGTGGCTGCCGCTCTCGCCAGCGGTGGCTCAGCCGTCCTGTGCGTGCGGACCTGCGCGGCCATTTCCACCGGCCGGCCGGTGCTCACCCGGCTCGCCGGTCTTGCGACGGGCGTCGTCGTGGGAGCTGTCTTCGGCGCGGTGTCCAGTGTGCTGACCGTTTTCGACGGTACCGTGATCGCGGCGGTGGCCGCGGCGGTGGCCGTCGTCATCGACGCGGTTGTCGCCCGTGGGGTCGCTGAGCTCCAGGCCGATGGCGCGGTTGGGCTCAGCTACCCCCTTGCCGCGGTCCTCCCGCTGGCGGTGGCGGCGCCCTTTGTATATGCCGTCGCTCACACACTTGTGAGATGACGAGTCCCTGTCGATGCCGCGTCGCGTCAGGCGGCAGTCTGCGCGGCGCTTGAACCCGTTATGAGCGATGGGCTGACTTCAGCGGGTGAGAATGTGGAGTCTGTCACGTGACTGGCCCCGTGTTCGTCCTATTTGATCATTTTGGCAGCTAGTGGGATCGGTAACACATCGGTCGTGTTCGCTGCTACGGTCGAGGGGTTATGTTCGCCACCGTGCTCGTCAGCCGCCGCACGATCGATTTGTGTCGTGTCGGTAGCACATCGTGTCGACTTTCCTGATTTGTGCGTTGATGTCGCTCGCCGCTAGCGGGCCCGCCCTTCAGGAGATGAGTTCGTGGCTGTTCCGCGAGGTCCTTGGTCCGCTGTAATCGTGCCCAGCCTTATCCTTGGCGTACTTACTCTGACCGCTAGCGGCTGGTTACTCCTCGCGCCGGTGGTGGTTTTTTTCGCCACCGCCGTATCCGGTCCGCGGTGGGTGCCGTACGGACTGCTGTACGGCGTATCGCTGCCCTTGGCTGGGGGCCGCTGGTCGAGCTGGCGGATGAACGACCACCGTGGTCCGGGCTGGGGCAGGCGGTTGGCGCGCTGTTCGGCACGGTGGGCGCGATCGGATTTCTCATCGTTACTCATCCCGCTGGGTACATTGCCACCACGTTTGCATGTGTGGCGGCGTTGCTGAATGCTGTCATCGGCTTTTGTCTCGGTTGTCAGCTATATCTCGCCATACGTTCCGTGAAGGGAGTGCACACATGAGTCGTTCCAACGCGCTCGTCGACCCGACCTGGGCCGAAGCGCACTTGACAGACCCCAAGGTTGTCCTGGTCGAAGTCGACGAGGATGTCTCCGCCTATGACAAAGGTCATATTCCGGGTGCGGTCCGTCTCGACTGGAAGTCGGAGCTTCAGGACCCGGTGATCCGTGACTTCGTCAACAAGGAGCAGTTCGAGAAGCTGCTGTCGGCCAAGGGCATCTCGAACGATGACACGGTCGTTCTCTACGGTGGCAACAACAACTGGTTCGCGGCTTATGCCTACTGGTATTTCACCCTTTACGGGCACGCTGATGTCAAGCTGCTCGACGGCGGCCGCAAGAAATGGGAGCTGGACAGCCGCCCGCTGACGGACGAAGTCCTGGAGCGGCCGGCCACGCAGTACACCGCCGGTGACGCCCGTACCGACATCCGTGCCTTCCGGGATGAGGTCATAGCCGCGATCGGCGAGAAGAGCCTCGTGGACGTGCGCTCGCCTGACGAGTTCACCGGGCGGCTGCTCGCTCCGGCGCACCTCCCGCAGGAGCAGTCGCAGCGCGCCGGGCACGTCCCGACCGCAAAGAACATCCCGTGGGCGAAGACGGCGAACGAGGATGGCACGTTCAGGTCGAATGACGAGCTGACCGCTCTGTACTCCGCGGCGGGGGTGGACCTGACGCAGGACATCATCGCCTACTGCCGTATCGGCGAGCGTTCGGCACACACCTGGTTCGCGTTGCACGAACTGCTCGACCTGCCGGCTGTGAAGAACTACGACGGCTCGTGGACCGAGTACGGTTCGCTGGTCGGCGTTCCGATCGAGAAGGACGTCTGACACGTGTGCGGCGCGACCAGCGGCGGACCTTCGGTGGAGGGAATTGACGTGGCCAAGGAAACGGTTATCCAGGGCGTCGTTCTCAGGGACGGTTCGCCTGTTTCAACGGGTTACGCGCGTCTGTTGGACGAGGGTGGAGACTTCACGGCCGAAGTGCCACTGTCCGCGACCGGCCAGTTTCGTTTCTTTGCCCGGCCGGGCTCGTGGACCGTCCGCGCGCTGGTTCCGGGCGCGTCCGGTGAACGTAAGGTCGTCGCCCGCCAGGGCGAGCCAGTCGACACCGAGGTGGAAGTAGCCGTATAGGTTTTCCGCGGCCCCGGTGGCGCCAGTGGGAATATGATTGCGCCGCCGGGGTTTTCCGTCCCTCAGGAATCGCCCGGCCGGGGGCCAGGAATACTCTGGCCGACCAGCGCTGCTCGGGTCGGTACGGCAAACGCCATGGGGCCGACGGTAAAATCACCTAGGCCGTTGTCGGTCGCGAACAGCGCGGCGGAGCTCCGGTCCGGAAATGGTGCGACGACTCGTCGTACCGTCCGCCGCGCGGTACTGTCGAACTGGACGACTGCGTACAGGACATCGGGTTCGTGCATCATACGATCACAAAACCGTATCCGGTCGACGTCGTGAAGGAGTCACCTCGTGTGCTGGACGTGGTCTGCTTTTGCAGGAGCCGTTGCCCGGCGGGCACCAGACAGCTGACGTCAGTACACGAGCCCTTGGACGCCTTCGGCCAGCACCTCGGCGACGAAGAGCGCGGCACCCGCGATACGTACGCCCGGGAGCACGTCATCGGGACCTATGCCCCGCCGTGCCGCGCACTGAGCACAGACAGTGACCCGGCCCCCGGTCAGCACAGTATCCAGCAGGTCCACCAGCGGCGTGGACTCGGGCAGCACGAATTCGGCGGCGCGTCCTGGCAGCGCGAACCAAGCGGACTCGCCGGTAAGCCACAGGGAGACGTCCGCGCCACTGGCGAGCCCGACGGCGGCGACCGTGAAAGCCTGCGCGCATCGCTCCGGCGCGTCTGAACCGGCAGTTGCCTTGATGACCAGGGAACCCATGGCACCCAGTCTGCACGGGGTCTTCCCGACGCCTTAGAGCGCCCGGCAATAGGGGTGTTGATCCACGTTACACGGCGACATCGGGCCGCGGTGGCTGTGCGCCGAGTGGTGCTCCGCCGAGTGGTGCGCTCAGCGCCTCGCCGGCCAGCTCGTGGCGAGGCTCCCGAACCGATCCTGACGCTGGCCTTCGGCCTGAGTACCACATCCCAGGCCGAAGGGCGTGCGATTTTTGCCGCGTGCCTGGCTGCCGGCACAGATAACGTCACAGAGCCGCAATCACAGCGCTGGGCTGGTGCTGCCAGGCTAGGGTGGGCAGGTGCTGGAAATCTTCTTCACCGCTCTGTTGATCACAGTGGCGGTACTTATCGGGTGGTTCTCCGTGTACGTCGTCTACAAGCTGTACTCAGGCCAGCGTTGAGCGTTTCCAGCCCGCGCCCGCGTGTGGTGGAACCGACATGACGACACTGCCGGGGCCGGTGGTCGACCTTCATCCACGTTTGCGGCCGCTCGCCTTCCTGCTGGGTACCTGGCGCGGCGAGGGCGTCGGCGGTTACGAGGGGATGGACGGCTTCCGTTACGGCCAGGAGGTCGTCTTCTCCAGCACCGGCCAGCCGGCTCTGTCCTACGAGTCCCGGACGTGGTGGGCTGGTGCGCCTCGAGACGGTCGTGACGAGGGAAGCCCGCTGGCCACCGAGGTCGGGTTCTGGCGCGTGCAGCCGCCGGATGGCGACGGGCCGCCCACGGTCGAGGTCATGCTCGCCCACCCGTTCGGCGTCAGCGAGATTTACGTCGGAGATGTCGTCGGCACGCGGGTGGAGCTGCGATCCAACGTTGTGATCCGCACTGCCACGGCACGCGCTGTCAACCGCTGTGAGCGGTTGTACGGCCTTGTCGAAGGATGCGATCTTGCTTATGCCATCGACATGGAGGCCGAGGGCAAGCCGCTGCAGTCGCACCTCTCCGCGCGCCTCGCCCGGGTCCGGTCCGCTCCGTAGCGTCAGTTCCGCATCCGGGTGCTCGCCTCGGCGGCGCTGACCCGGGCCCGCCACGCCTTCTCCCGCTCAATGGCGCTGGCGAAGCCCAGCGCTACGGCCGGGTCGAAGTTCTCGTCCGAGTAGGTGCGGGTACAACCGAGCACCCGGTCGATCTCGTCGGCGGTGATCGCTGCCAGCGGGAGCCGACCGGTGAGATATACATCCCCGACCAGATCGATCGAGAAGTGCACGCCGTACGTCCTCGCGTTACGGCCGAGCAGGAACGCGTACGTGCCCGCCGGGTTCTCAGCGGGCTTGCGCATGAAGAACGCCTCGATGAGCAGCGTGTGGTCTCCCACGATCAACCAGGTCATCGTCCGGAGCTTGTGGTCGCCTTCCAGCGTGACGAGGAAGGATCCTTCGTCCACCCGTTCGTAGATCAGACCGATGTCCGCCAGGGTGCCGTCGATCACACGGTCGAGGCGTGCTCGCTCGGTGTCATTCACAGATAGTGACATGCTCCGGCTCCGATGCGATCGGATGAGGTGGGCGCGGGACATCAGTCTGTCAGGCGCTCGCCGGAACGGTTGCCGGCGCCGCTGCGTCACGGTAACCGGCTAGGACTCCGCGGGCGGTCGCTGACCAGCCGAATTCCGCCGCTTGTTTGACGGCACCGGCAGCGAGCCGTTGTCGCCAGCGCGGCTGGCCGATCAGCCTGCCCAGCGCATCCGCGTAGGCCGCCGGATCGCGTCCCTCCACCAGGATTCCTGAAACGCCGTGACGGACAGCTGTGCGCAACCCACCCACGGCCGCCGCGACGACCGGCGTCCCACAGGCCTGGGCCTCCAGCGCGACAAGCCCGAAGCTCTCACTGTGGCTGGGGACGACGACCGCGCTCGCGGCTCGGTACCAGTCGGCCAGCTCCGGCTGGGGCACCGGTGGCTGGAATCGGACGACATCGCAGATGCCCAGTTCGGCCGCGAGCTTGACCAGGGCGTCCGGCCGGTCGAGGCCGGAGCCGCTCGGCCCGCCGATGACAGCGACAACCATGCGCTCCCGCAGCGCCGGTTCATGCGCCAGCAGGTAGGCGGTGGCGTGCAGCAGCATGTCAGGCGCCTTGAGCGGCTGGATGCGCCCCACGAACAACACGAGCACCACGTCCGGCGGGAGGCCGAGGCGGGTCCGTGCCGCCGCGGCCTCGCCGGGACGGAACACCTCTAGATCGACCCCGGGCGCCACGACGTCGACAAGGTCCGGATCCGCCGCATAGAGATCGATGAGATGCTGTCGCTCGTCAGCGGCGGACGCGATCATCCGGCTGGCGCCGGTGACGACCTCCTGCTCGCCGACGATACGGTGTGGTGGCTCTGGCCGGTCGCCCTCGGCAAGCGCATGATTTTTGACTTTTGCCAGGGTGTGGGCTGTGTGCACCAGCGGTACCGCCCATCGCCGGGCCAGGGCGAGCCCCACCTGGCCGGACAGCCAGTAGTGCGAATGGATGACATCGAACCAACCAGGCTCCCGCGCGGCCTCGGCCCGCAGCACATCCACGATGAACGCACACAACCAGGCGGGCAGGTCCTCTCGCCTGACGTCCCCGAACGGGCCCGCGTTGACGTGGCGCACTGTGACCCCGGGGGCGAGCGCGACCGTCGGTTCGGCCTTGCTGCTGGTGGCTCGGGTAAAGATCTCAACTTCGGTACCGAGCAGGGCGAGCTGCCGAGACAGCTCGACCACGTATACGTTCATCCCGCCCGCGTCCCCGGTCCCCGGTTGCTCCAGCGGCGACGTATGCATCGACAGCATGGCAACCCGGCGGGAGTGGCCGAACCGCACCCGACGCACCGATCACCTCCACATCGAGCCGGACACACCGATCGCCAGCTTCCCGAATGTCCGAACAACGGATCTGCCGCCCGCATGCCCGGACACGTCCGAGGACATACCCGTGCGCTGGTAGGCGGGCGCGCCGGAGCCCGGCCCGGACGCCTCCTACGGGTACGGCACCAGGCCGCACCGACCACCATGGTGGGGTCCGTCGTCCCGATGGGGCCCGCTACATTCTGCCATCGACACGGCCGATAGGCCGATATAAGTCGAAATGTGAGATTCATCTGACTCTCTTGGGATGTCCACGGGCGGGGAATCCGGGGCTCGCCGCGGCGAGCGCTACGGCCCTGCGATGGTGAAGCGGTGCCCGGTACTTTTCCCGCCCGCCGCCGTACGCCTCGGCTCGCCGCCGGTCGTGCCAGGGCGCTGGGGGTCGCGACCCGCGGGACAACCAATCCGAACCGCCTGCGCAGAGTCGATCGCTGGATCATCGGAACGCAGGCTGCCCGCCTGCGCGGCGCCGATACTCCGCTGGTCGTCGACCTCGGCTTCGGCTCGTCCCCGATCACCACGGTTGAGCTCTACGACCGGTTGGCGCGGGTGGTGCCCGGCGTCGAGGTCGTCGGGCTGGAGATCGACCGGGCCCGGGTGGCGGCGGCTGCTCCGGCCGCACGCCCGCCACGGCTGGCCTTCGCCCACGGCGGATTCGAGCTCGCGGGGCTGCGCCCCGTGCTGGTCCGCGCGATGAACGTGCTCCGCCAGTACGAGGCGACGGCGGTTGGCTCAGCCTGGCGGTCGATGCTCGACCAGATCGCCGCCGGCGGCCTGTTGGTCGAGGGCACCTGCGACGAGATCGGCAGGCACGCATGCTGGTTCGCGGTCGACGGTCCCTCCGGTGCGCCCTCCGGGGCGGGGGCACCGGGAGCCGGCCGGGAACTCCCGGCCGATCCCTGGCCGGGCACCACCACCCTCACCCTCGCGGCGCATCTGCCGAGCCTGAGCCGGCCGTCCGAGATTGCCCAACGGCTGCCGAAGGCACTTATCGCCCGCAACGTTGCGGGTGAGGACATACATGCGTTGCTGTCCTCGTTCGATGACGCCTGGCTGCGGATGGCGCCGCGCGCGGCGTTCGGGCCCAGACAACGATGGATCGCGGCGGTCGAGGCCATCCGGACGGAGGGCTGGCCGGTGCGCGGTAACGCGCGGCGATGGCGGCTGGGCGAGGTCACCGTGGCCTGGCCGCCCGGATGCACGGGTACGGCCGTCGTTGGGGGCCGCTGAGACGGCTCGTCAACGCAGCGCGTCCAGAGCTGTCTGGAAGGCGCTGTGGCTGGCGTTGTCGAACAGTACGAAGCGGGCCTCCCGCACGCTGGTCGGCGTGATCAGGACGCTGCTCACGGCGATGCGGGCGGCGTCGTCAAGCGGCCAGCCGTACGCACCCGCACTGACCGCGGGGAAGGCCACCGACACCACGCCCAGCTCGTCCGCGACCCGCAGAGCCTGCTCGTAGCAGGATCGCAGCAGGTGCGAACGGTCCTGGACGTCCGACCAGACGGGGCCGACGACGTGGATGACATACCGGGCGGGCAGCCGGCCCGCTGTTGTGGCGACCGCCCGGCCGGTCGGCAGACCGCCGCCCAGCGTGCCTGCCCGCAGCGCACGGCATGCGGCGAGGATGTCAGGTCCACCGCGGCGGTGGATCGCGCCGTCCACCCCGCCGCCACCGAGCAGTGACGAGTTCGCCGCGTTGACGACAGCGTCGACGTCCTGCTCGGTGATGTCTCCCCGTACCAGCGTCACTTCGACCATGAGCACCATTTTCCACGGCCTGGCACCCGGTTGCGCCTCCCGTGGGCAGCGGCGGCGGAGCGGCTGTCCGCTGCCGGCGCGTGGGAGGTGTCAGGAACCTGGGCGTCGGGTTGGGGCGATCTTGTCGAGGACGGCGAGGTCGTCGGCTCGCGGCTGCCACTCGCCGGCCACGACGTTTGCTCGGACCTGTTCCGCTGTGGTGGCACCGGCGATCACTGACGCTACCGCCGGCTGCGCGGCCAGCGCGCCGATGGCCACGTCCAGCAGGGACCGGCCGCGTTCGCGGGCGAAGGTCTCCAGCGTCTCGAGTCGATCGAAGACCTCGTCGGTCAGCTCGTCCTGGCGCCCCACGAGGCGGGTGCCAGGCGGCGGCTGGGAGTCCCGGGTGTACTTGCCGGTAAGAATGCCGTTCGCCAGCGGGAAGTACGGCAGCACACCGATGCCGTACTTCTGCGCGGCCGGGACGAGCTCTGCCTCGACGCGGCGTTCCAGGAGGTTGTAATGGTTTTGTGCGGAAATGAAACGAGTGGTACCGGACGCGCGTGCGGTCCACTCGGCGTCCGCGATCTGCCAGGCCGTGAGGTTCGACGACCCCACGTAGCGGACCTTGCCTTCGCGGACGACCTCGTCAAGCGCGGTCAGCGTCTCCTCGATCGGGGTGAACGCGTCGGGCGCGTGGAGCTGGAAAAGATCGATGTAGTCGGTCTGAAGCCGGCGGAGCGAACCTTCCACAGCCTTGCGGATGTATCGGCGGGAAGCGCGCGCGTTGAAGTCGGGCCCGTATGCGCCGCCCATGTCGTTGCCGAATTTAGTGGCGAGGACCACGTCGTCGCGCCGGGTCCGCAGGATATGGCCGAGCAGTGTTTCGGAGCCGCCCTTGTTGCCATAGGTGTCGGCTGTGTCGAAGAGCGTGACGCCGTTGTCGAGCGCCGCGGTGACAACAGCCCGGGTACCCTCGATGTCGACTCTCGACCCGAAGTTGTTGCAGCCGAGACCGACGACGGAAACCAGCAGACCGGAAGATCCCAGTGGGCGATATCTCATATCTCAGTACAGCACGACACGCCACGGGTCCCGAACGTTAGGGTCCGGGGCCCGTGGTTGCCGAAGCGGAACCATGAGATGGGGTTGTGTTTCCCGAGTGGCGGCGGAGTCTGTTTTGCCGGGGCGTCGGTCGCGCGAAAAGAACCACGATCGCGCGGCCTTTGGCCAGCAGCTGGCCGTTAGTCCGACGCGGCGGCGTCGCCGACGGCCTTGCTGACGGCTTCGGCCGCCCTGCGGGTTGAGTCGCGGGCGACCTTGGTCTGACTGACCGCGGTCCTGGTGCGGGAAACAGCCTCCTCGGTGACCGGGCTCCGGCGAATGCTGGAGACCCGCCTCTCGCCCCGATCGGCAAAACTGTTGTAGAGCGAGCTTGCGCGTCCCTGTAGGTCGGAAAGCTGCGAACCTACTGTGGCAGGCAGTGACCGGACCGCGGTCTGGACGTTGGTCGGCAGTTTCTGCGCCTGGGTGGAAATACCGTTGACCCGATCGGAAAACTTCTTGACCTCATCCACGTAGGTGGTGGGAAGGGTGAGGATCTTCTTGACGGCGGCGTCGGCGGCACCCACGGAGGCGTACAGGGGCTTGCGGACCTCGGACAGCGGGATTTTGACGTCTACCTCGGCCTCAGCGGTGTCCTCCGACGTTTGGGCGGTGGTTCGGATGGTGGCCATCGCTACCTCCTGGTTTGCGGTCATGACATGGCCGTGGGTTGTCGGCGTATTGCCGATTTAGAGCGCCCGAGGATAGGACTGTCCGGCTCGCGGCTCCCCGCGTCCCGCCCGGCCGCGTTGTCGTCAGTCGGCGCCCAGCACCAGGGCGCCTTCCTCCTCCGCCTTGCCGGATCAGGCGCGGCTGAGCCGCTCACTGATCGAACGCCCTATCCTCGAGCGCTCTTATTGATCTTTATGCGTCCTCTGCCGGGTCATGGGTAGTTGGTTCATCGGCCGCCACCGTGGTGAGCGGGACATCCTCGGACGCGGTCACGCCGGTCTTCGCGGGGGCTCCGCCGCCGGCATTCCCACCAGTTTCTCCACCGGTTTCCGCGGAGCGTGGCCGCCGGGCCACCGGTGTCCGCGGCTCGGGATCGCCAGCCGCCCGGCTGCTGGCCGTCTTCCGCCTGGTTGTGGTTCTCTTTGCCTGGCCGCCAGCGGTGGAGCTGGTCGTTACCGCCGTGTCGCCCGGTTGGGCGGCACCGTTCGGGGAAGATTCCACCCGGTCGAATCCGGCGACCGGCTCCGGAGCATTCTGCCCGGTGCTCAGGTCGTCAGGCGACGATGGCTCGGGCGCCAGGCCGCAGGTCGAGTTTTCCTTGCGGAACGCGTCATAAATCTCGATAATGACCTGTTTCTGCCGCTCGGTGAGACCCGTGTCCGCGAGAATCGAGACGACGACATCATTGTCGGACGACCGTTCGTCGAGAATGCCGGCCTGCACGTAAAGCACTTCCGCGGAGATTCGAAGTGCCTTGGCGATCTGTTGCAGAATCTCCGCGGACGGCTTTCGCAGACCACGTTCGATCTGGCTCAGATAAGGATTACTGACCCCGGCCTGCCGGGCGAGCTGGCGAAGGGAGATCTGCGCGATTTTGCGCTGGTCCCTGATGAAGTCTCCGAGATCGCGCACATTCAGGGGCGGCACGTTGGACGGCAGCCTCCTCTCGGCTAGATTTCCTGGGGCCACCGGGCAGGCGAAAAATGATCGCATACCCTTTGGCCGCTGGATCGTATTGGCTGTCGACGGCGCGAAAAATCTGTGCTCACGCCGCCGTCGGTTGAGCGGGCCCCCGAATGAATTCTGGCTGGGATAGTAGGAGCTACGGCACCGGGTGACCAACACTGAGCAGCGTACGTCCGACTGCTAGCTATGGCAAGCGCTCAGCTGGCCAGGCGTCGCGCGGATGAGGATCAACGAGTCGCGTGCGAGAGCCATTCGCGCTGTGTCGCCAGCGCCGACTCGGCTTTCGCTACCTCGTCCGCGCGCCCGCACGCCCGAGCTCGTTCCAGTTTTGCCTCCAACTTGGCGACGGACTCCCGCAATGTCGTCACAAACGCAGACTCCGCCGTCTGCGGCCGGCGCCACCGGGCGTCCGCCGCGTGACGGATACGGTCACCGGCAGCCGACAGCCGACGCTCAAGGTCGGCACTGGCCTCGCGAGGCACCTTCCCGATCGTGTCCCAGCGTTGTTCGATCTCCCGTAGCCTGCGCAGTGACCGCTCGGGCTGGCTGGGGTCGAGCGCGGCCGCTTCGGCGAGCAGCTGTTCCTTGCTGGCCTGGTTTGTGCGCAGGGCGGCGTCGCGTTCGGCGTTGGCCGCGTTGCGGCGGGCGAAGAAGGCATCCTGCGCGGAGCGGAAGCGCAGCCACAGGGCGTCCTCGACGTCTTTGGGCGCGCGTCCGGCCGACTTCCACTCATCCAGCAGCGCCCGGTACCGAGCACTGCTGGATGACCACTCGGTGGAGTCGGCCAGCGCGTCGGCTTCGGCGACGATCGCCTCCTTGCGCTCCCTGGCCTGCGCGCGCTGCTGGTCGAGCGCGGCGAAATGAGCGGTCCGGCGCCGGTTGAACTCCTCGCGGGCAACGGTCACCTTTTTCCACAGCTCGGTGTCCGTACGGCGATCCACGCCGGTGATCGCCCGGAACTCGGTGGCGATGGCGCGGAACCGCTCGCCCGAGGCCTTCCAGTCGGAACCACTGGCGAGGCGTTGACTTTCCGCGACGAGTGCTTCCTTCGCCTCGATCGCCGCGGCGGTCCGTCGGGCCCGCTCGGCAGCCCGCTCGGCCTTTCGCGCATCGACCGCGGTGAGCACCGCCTCGAGCCGGCGGGCCAAGGTCTCCAGATCGCCGACGACCGCGGCGGTGTCGAGGGACGCCAGCAGCCGGCGCGCGCTCGACGCGAGGTCCGCCGGCTCGGCGCTGGGGACGGTGAGCCGCCGCTCGAGCAGCACGACCTCGGCCGCCAGGTCGTCATAGCGCCGCCCGAAGTGCGCGAGGCCCTCCGCCGGGCTGCCAGCCCGCCAGGAACCGACAGGGCGTTCACCCGAGGGTGTCCGCAGGTACACGGTGCCGTCGTCGCCGACGCGCCCCCAGCCGGAACTGCTGCGCTCACTCATTGTGGCCCCGGAGATCGACATCAGGTCAATTGACATTCTTACAGGGATCGCGCTGAGGAGGCACACCCGATTGCCGGAGCGGAAGCCGAAGGGCCGGCATCGGACTCCAAGCGTTCGGCGTGTGACTTTCGGTGCGCGTCGTTCTGCGCCCGCCGGCTGTTGCTCGCGGCCGTGAACGGTGATCGGAGACTGTCTTTCACGCGGTCGCCGTGTCGACACGGCCAGGTCGTGTACAAATGCCCTGTCACCGGCCAAGATTCCGAACCGTGTACCGAACAGCTCCGTCCTGTCCGGCCGGGCGCGGCCGGCGGGCGGTCCGGCCGCGTGCCCGGCGGTGTGCCCGGCCGCGTGTCTGGCGCTATGTCCGGCCGGCGGCTCCATGAACTCGGTGTTCCAGCGTCCAGGCTGGCGAGTGGCGGCGCTGTTGCTGCCGGCCGTCGTCGGCCTCGGTGTGTTCACGATCGCGCCGGCGTTGGTCTCCGCGTTCATCGCGGGCACTGACAAGACTCTCACCGGGCCGAGCTTCCGCTGGGTCGGCACCACCAACTTTCGTGCCGCGTTGCATGATCCAGACCTTGCGCAGGCTGTCCGTAATACCGTGGCCTACTGCCTGATCACCGTTGTTCCAGCGGTGGTGATCGGCCTTGGCCTGGCACTCGCGGCCGACCGGGTGGCCCGTGGGCGTTCACTCATCCGGCTTGCGTTGTTTCTACCGGTGAGCGCCAATCTTGTCGCGGTGGCGGTTGTTTTCTCCTACATTTTTTCAGCTAATCCGGACGCGCTGGCGAACACGGTGGCCGGCTGGTTCGGAATCGCCCCGGTCGACTGGCTCGGGAACACATCCACCGCATTACCGGTGGTCGCGCTTGTTGGCGGCTGGCGGTTGGCGAGCTTCGTCTTCGTCGTGTATCTCGCGGGCCTCACAACGATACCGGTGTCGGTGCGCGAAGCCGCTGATGTCGACGGCATCCACGGCTGGGCGCGGCTGCGCCGGATCACGCTGCCGCTGCTGGCTCCTACCACGGTTTTTGTCGCGGTGTTTGCGACGATTCTCACGCTGCAGACGTTCGAGACGGTCGCGGTCCTCACACAGGGTGGTCCGTTGGGCTCCAGCACGACGATTGTGTACTACATTTACAAGGCAGGATTTACTGGATCGTTCCGGATCGGCTATGCCTCCATGCTGGCGTTGTTGCTGCTGGTCGCTGTCGTCCTACTCGGTGTTATTGGCGCCGCCGTCGGACGATGGGCACGTGCCCGAGTCGCTCGCGAGGTGACGCTGTGAACGCCAGTGGCGTGTCTGTGGTGAGCCGCGCCCATCCGGCCATCTCGCCAGGAAGGATCGTCTCAACCGGTCTGCGCTGGGCGTTTCTCGCCGTCGGGATCGGCGGCGCCTTCCTTCCGTTCTGGTGGATGCTGCGTACCGCGGTCGGTCCACCGCAGAATGTGCTTGGTCTGTCGTCGAGCCCGCTTCCGTCCGATGTCGGCTTCGCGGCCTTCCCGCGTGCGTTCGAGGCGGCGGGCCTCGGGCCTGCGCTGGCGACCGGAATCGGGGTGAGCATCGCGATCACGTTCCTGCAGCTCGCTACGGCGATACCAGCCGCCTACGCCCTCGGTTGCCTCAGGTTTCGTGGCCGCGCGGTGCTGTTCGCGGTCATTCTCGCGACTTTGCTGGTACCGCCACAGATCACCGCCATACCGAACTACGTGACAATCTCCGCTGTCGGCCTGGCCGATACCAGGGCCGGGCTGGTGCTGCCCTTCATGACGAATGCCGCGGGAATCTTCCTGCTTCGCCAGTATATGATCACGATTCCACCGGCTTTACTCGAAGCGGCCCGGATGGACGGTCTCGGTACGTGGCGGACACTACGCGCGATCGTCCTACCGCTGTCGACACCGGCGATCGCCACGGTCGCGACCTTCAGCTTTCTCCTTTCGTTCAACGAATATCTTTGGCCGCTGCTAGTGGCACGGTCACCGGGTATCGCGACCCCGCCGCTGGCCCTGGCGAACCTGGTTTCAGCCAGCGGCGGTTTCCCCGATTTCGCCCAGCTGTCGGCTGCGGCGCTGATTATAAGCCTGCCAACACTTTTCGTGTTCATCCTTGCTCAGCGGCGACTGGCTGCTGGAATCACTGGCACCGGTGTCGGTGCTGAGGGATGAGAGCGCGCCCGAGAGGAAGACACGTGATCCGGACCCGTCCGTCCAGACCCCTTGGGAGCCCCGGCCGCACGCGCAGCGGCATGGCCGCGCCGCTCGCCCTTGCCGCTGTCATGTTCATGGCCGCCGCGTGCGGGGCGGGTGGTTCAGGCGGCCCGTCGGTCAGCCCC
>NZ_CAKJTL010000177.1:0-20369 GCF_917627385.1 Protofrankia sp. CiT1 | reverse complement strand
GGGGCGGGTGGTTCAGGCGGCCCGTCGGTCAGCCCCAGCCTCCGCCCGACCGCCCGCCCCGCGACCGCCGCCGTCGACGACATCAACGGAGCCTTGGCGTCGGCCCAGTGCGCCGCCAAGGTCAAGACGCTGCGGATGACCGTGAGCGGCCCGCTCAACGACACCGCCAAATCCGGTAAGGCGTACATGGAGAAGGCGCATCCCGGCCTGACCGTTGAGATCACTTCAACCGCGACCACCTACACCCAGATCGTTCAGCAGATCAGCGCCGACGCCGCGGCGGGGCGCAACACCGACCTCGCGGTGGCCGGGTTCGACCTGTTGCCCACGTTCGTCCAGCAGCTCGACGCCCAGGAGCTGGCTCCGCGTCTGTTGCGTGCCTCCTACGACCAGCGCTTCACGGTTCTGGGCAAGGTCGGCAAGCAGCTGTACACCGTGCCGCAGCAGGTGTCCGTACCCGTCCTGCTCTACAACTCCGACATGCTGGCCAAGGCCGGCGTGGATCCGAAGTCCCTGACGGACACCGTCGGCGTGATCGCCGCCGCTGACCGGATAAAGGCCGCGCTGCCGGGTGTCCAACCGATCGACCTGCCAACCGGGGATCAGTTCGGCCAGTGGTTCCTCAACACCATCGCGGGCTCGAAGGGCGCGAACATCCAGAACGCCGAGGGCCGGCCGAACTTCACGACTGACGCCGCGCGTGCCGCCGCCGGTTTCCTGGCCAAGATCGGCACCTACGGGCCGCAGTCGAAGACACCGACCGATGCCCTGGTCCGGTTCGGTTTCGGCAGGCAGACCGCCATGACCGGGGCGAGCATCAACTCGGTCGTGCCGGGGCTGCGGGCACTCGAGCAGCAGGGCAAGGGTTCTTTTCCGCTCGGAGCGGTGCCGATCCCCGTCCTGCCGGGCGGCACCCAGCACCCGGTGGCCGGTGGCAATGGTCTGGTGGTGCTCGCGACCGATCGTTGCCAGAACGAGATGGCGACTGAGCTGATGGTGTCGTTGCTCGCTCCGGACGTTGTCGCGGCCGGCGTGGAGGCAGTGAGCTATCTGCCGGTCGACGTGGAGGCCGCCAACCGGCTGGTGCCGCTCTACCAGCGGTTCCCACAGCTCGTCCCCTTCAACGCAATGGTCGATTCGCTGGTGCGGGCGCCGTACTGGGCCGGCGCACGCGGTGGTGAAGTGCCCACACTCGCGTCGGATGCGGTCCAGAAGATTATTATGGGGGCGGATCCGGTGGCTACGTTGACTGAGTTGCAAAGTCAGGCGGAGAACCTCACCCAATGACCGTTCGCATCCACCGCCGTCGCTCTCTTCCGCGGTGGCCGGCTCGCCAGCCACTCCAGCTCCAGCGGCTCCAGCGGCTGCCCCGGCGGAGGCGGCCATGAGCGGATCATTGGTCGAGCCGACCGCTGGCACCGCTGGCACGGGGCGGCTCGTGGGTGATCCCGTAGTGACCCCTGCCAGGCCGGCGAACGGGGTGCACATCGAGATCGCCGGAGTCAGCCGGACCTTCGGCACGGTCCGCGCGCTTGACGCTGTGAGCTTGTCGGTGCTGCCGGGGGAGATCGTGGCCCTGCTCGGGCCATCCGGGTCCGGGAAGTCCACGCTCCTGCGCATCTGTGCGGGTCTTGAGCAGCCGACCGCCGGTGATCTGCGTTTTGGCGGTGTCAGCCAGCTCGGTGTCGCACCGCACCAGCGCGACGTCTCCATGGTGTTCCAGCATTTCGCGCTCTACCCGCACCTGACCGCGCTGGACAATCTTGTGCTGGCGCTGAGGTACGGGCGCGGTATGTCGAAGTCGGCGGCCCGGGCGCGGGCCCGCGAAACGTTGGAGATGCTCACCATCGGTGAGCTGGCGGGCCGGCGACCCGCGCGGATGTCCGGTGGCCAGCGTCAACGGGTAGCCATCGGGCGGGCACTGGCTACCCGGGCGAAGGTCGTCCTGCTCGACGAGCCCATGTCGGGGCTGGACGCGCAACTGCGGGCCGAACTGCGAGTGGAGATCGTCGCTCTCCTGCGTGGCCTGGGGTCGACCGCGCTGTTCGTCACTCATGACCAGGCCGAAGCCATGGCGGTTGGTGATCGGGTCGCCGTGCTCAACCATGGGCGGCTGGAGCAGGCCGGCACCCCGGACGACATTTACGACCGGCCAGCCACGCGTTTCGTCGCCACCTTCGTAGGTGCTCCGCCGATGAACGTGTGTGACGGCAGCTGGGCGGACGCAACGCTGCGCGGCAGGGGCTTTGCCGTTCCCGCGCCGGCAGGTTCGGTCGCGGTGGGGGTTCGGCCGGAGCGGCTGCGCCTGGCCGGGCCCGGCGCGGCCGGGGAGCGCGCCGGTCACGCCGGTGGCCCGGGTGACACCTTTCAGATCAGCGGCGAGGTGGTGGTGGTCGAGCGTCTCGGCGCGGACCGGTCGGTCTACGTCCGGACCGAGGCCGGGATGCTCACCGTCCGTGTTAATGTCGATCATCCGAATCCTGTTGGCCTGGTGACGCTTGACGCCCCGTTCGACTCGTTGATCTTTTTTGGCGAGGACGGGCGGCTGCTGCCGTCCTGACCGTGGAAACGGGTCAGTTCACGCCCTGATTGCTCGAGTTCAGCCGCGTGCGTTGGGCTGCTGGCAATCCGGCATGTATCTGCGTTCGGCGAGTAGTCGAATACTCTGTGTGTGATCTCGCCGTGGTCCACCCTTTGTTGTTGTCGGGGAGTGACGGTACGATCTCTTTGATTGCTTGCTTGACAGCAAGCAATTGGGTGATAGATGTTACTATCGACTACTTTGGGCGATTTATGTGTGTGCATTGTGCGATTGCCGTGCAATAGATGTTCTTGCGGACGATTTGTTGACTCTTGGCAGCACATTTGCGCTCACAGCGCCGGCTTGGTCACTGTACGAAAGGGGGGTCATTCACCTAGAGTTGTTAATCGCTCACCAATTGCGACTCGAAGGAAGCGGATGATGTTGACTGACAGCGCTGGTGTCTGTGCCCACCCGCTCGCGTTCGTCCGAGCGCAGCGTGGCTGGTCTTACCAGAGGCTGGCCCGGGTGGTGGCGCGTCGCGCGCGCGACCTGGGAGTGGCCAACATGGCGGCGGAACGCCAGAAGGTCTGGCGCTGGGAGCATCGCGGCGTGGTACCCGACCGGGTCTCGCAGCTCGCTCTTGCCGCCGAGCTTGGTGTCTCGTCGGAGAAGGTGGAGTCCCATCCATGGCCCGCGTGGCTGCCGACCGGTGATGTTGTGCGCACCGACTACCCCTGGAGTGGCGCGGGCAGCGTGACTTCCATGATCGATGTGGTTGAAGACGCCCTCACGGATCGTCGTGGATTTTTGACCATCACGGGGGCCGGTGTGGCTGCCCTGGCCGGCGAGTGGCTGAACCTCGAGCCCGCCCGGCTCGCCGCGGCGCTGGGTGGCAGACAGGTGGACACCCAGATCGTCAATCGCATTGAGCACAACATCCCCGGGTTACGCCTGATGGATGATCGACTTGGTGGCGAGAGCGTCCGGCGGTTGGTGGATGCTGAGCTGGGTGTGGTCACTGAGCTGCTCGCCCGGGGCTCCTACACGGAGAAGATCGGGGGAAGGCTCCAGCTGCTGGCCGCTGAGCTTGCTCGGGTCGCGGGCTGGGCGTCGTTCGACGCTGGGTATCACACCAGCGCCCAGCGTTACTGGATCACGGCCCTGCATGCGGCGCATGCCGCTGGGGACCGTCTGGTCGGTGCGAACATCATGAAGAACATGGCGCTGCAGTGCGTTGACTTCGACCGTCCGCGGGAAGCTGTTGAACTGGCGAACACATCCCTTGCCAGCAGCGGTGGTATCAGCGGACGCGCGGGCGCGATGTTCCAGATGAGGCTGGCGCGGGCATATGCGGCGCTGGGGGAGCCGGTGGAGTGCTTCCGCGCGCTCGTCCGGTGTGAGGCCGCTTTCGAACGAGCCACCCCACAGGACCCGGCCTGGGCGAGCATCTTCGACGAGGGGTCGTATGCCGCCCAGATCGGAATCTGTTACATCGACCTCGGCCGGCTGCGTCAGGCCGATCGGTGGCTGACCCAAGCCCTGGCGATACACCCGGCCATCCATGCCCGCGACCACGCCACTTACTTGTTACGCCACGCGGCTGTCCAGATCGATCTGGGTAACCTTGATCAGGGATGCTCGCTGATCCGCGAGGTCGTGCCCCTGCTGGAGGCCACCCGGTCGCAGCGTAACGGACGGCGAGTAGAGGATGTGCGCCGACGTCTGCGCCGGTATGCCGCCGACCCGCAGGCGCGCGAGGCTGATCATCTTCTCGCGGCCCGGCCGGTCTGAACACACCTCGGCACCGTTTTCCCGCCGGAGGCCTGCTTGCCGGAGCCTTTTAGCCAGTAAGCCGGCCTGCCGGGCGCGCTGGCTGCTGTGGCCCGCTGGCCGGGTCGATGGACGCGGCGACGCGGCCAGCCGCTGGGTCGTTGACCACGAGGACCGCGTCGTCGGCGACGCCGCGTTTGAGGATGGCCAGCGCGATCGGGCCGAGCTCCCCGTGCATGGCCGACGTGCCGACGAACCCCACCGTCCGGCCAGCGGCGCTCACCTGCGCGCCCTGGGTGACCGTGGTGCCGTCGAGGTGGAGCAGCACCATACGGCGCGGCGGACGTCCCAGGTTGTGCACGCGAGCGACGGTCTCCTGACCCCGGTAGCAGCCCTTGTCGAGGTGGACGGCGGTGGACAGCCAGCCGACCTCGTGCGGGATCGTCCGGTGGTCGGTGTCGACGCCCAGCCGAGGCCGACGGTCGGCGACCCGCAGCGCCTCGAACGCGGCGATGCCGGCTGGCGTCACTCCGGCCGACCGCAACCGGTCGACTGTCGCGGTCAGCTCCGGTCGAGGAATCAGCAGGTCGACGCCGTGGGGCATCGCCCGGACAAGCGTCCCGACCGAGGCTCCCGGATCCCGATGATGGGTCGCGGCCAGCGGATACGGTCCCTGGGCCAGCCGGTCACCGTCGTACTCGGTAAGCCCTGTCCTGGTGGCGGGCCCGTCGCCAGGACAGGGAAGCGAGCGGTCGAGCGGACCGAGGGCGTCGGTGACGGCAGCCACCGCGGCCGGACCGATCACCGAAAGGACGGCTCGATCACCGGTGCTGTCCACCGGCTCGACCCGCAGCAGGAACCGCATCGATGCCAGGTAGGCCAGCAGCTGGTCGGTGGTACCTGGTTCCACATCCAGCCAGGTGGCCGTACCGTCATCCGCGATCATCAGATGATGTTCGACGTGGCCGTGCGGAGACAGTACCAACGCCTCACTGCCCCGCATCGCCGGCAGCGTGCCGAGATGTTGGGAGGTGATGCTGTGCAGCCAGGAAAGGCGGTCCGAACCGGTAATGCCGACGACCCCGCGGTGCGAGCGGTCGACGACGGCCGCGCCGGACGCGGCCTTGCGCTGTTCGCGCAGGGGGTCCCCGTAATGGTCAGCCACCCCGAGATCGGGTCCGGTGGCGGGTACGGCGCCGGTCATGTCCAGCAGCGGAGAACGATAATGGATGTTGTTATCCAACTTGTCCGACGCCTGGGACTCAGCGCCGGTCACGGGCACCCCGGTGGGGCCGGTGGCCATAGACGCTTCGGTGGCCATGGACCGTTCAACCGGCATGCGGGCCCGCGCAGTCCACACAGCGGCCGGTGAGCGCTACGTGGTTGACGTCCACGGTGAAACCGAGCCGCTCCCGCAGTTCGATGACCAGGTCGGACAACACGTTCGGGGAGACCTCCTGGACGGCTCCGCATGCTCCGCAGACGAGGTGGACGTGGTCTTCGGCGCCAGCGGCGTGATAGGTCGGCGCACCGTGCCTGAGGTGGGCATGGGAGACGAGCTTCAGTTTCTCGAGAAGTTCCAGCGTTCGGTAGACTGTCGAGATGTTGACCCCACCCGCGGTGCGGTGGACCTCTGTGACGATCTCTTCCGGAGTGGCATGGCCAAGCCGGGCAACCGCTTCCAGGACGAGTTGGCGTTGCGGAGTGAGGCGGTAGCCGCGCGACCGCAGCTGCGTCTGCCAGCCACTTCGCGGCCCATCCTCGACATCCACCGCCATGGGCCAAGTGTAGCTGGCGGACCGAACCCAGTCGGCCGAAGGCGACGCGGTTCAGAGCGCACGGCAACAGGACTGTCCGGCTCGCGCCGTCCGGGCGTCGCCTCCCGATCCATCCATCCATCCGGACGCCGTTGCCTGACCCACGCCCCTGTTGCCGGGCGCTCCCATGGCTCCTTGGGCATGCGGGCTCGGCACCCAGATCTGACACCAGATCCGGGCACCCAGACATTGGCGCTCGTTCCGGGTGGACTGGCCGCCGTGGTCGAAAAAGCGGTTGCTGAGCACGCCCGGGTGAACGTAGCGTTGTCGGTACACGGGAAGGGAGGTGGTCCAGTTTTGTGTGATAAACGGACTCGTGAGGTGACTGTCCGCTAGCCGGTCTCGTGGTCCTCATCCGGCCGGGTGACCTGCGGGCACCAGCACCGGCGAGAACCAGACAGGCACCAGACCCCCGAGCGTCGTCGCTGGTCCCGACGACCCGTCAGCGTGTCAGCCCTGTGGCTGAGCTGGCGGAAACGCTCGGGGGTTTCCTGTCCGCGCGGGCGCGGGCGCGGACAGGCCGGGAGCGGGTGGACCCAGCATGGATCGGCAAAGGGACCGCGTTGTCAGGGCGTCCTGACTGGGCGGCGTGCCCGCATGAGCGCGCCGCATCGATCTGGCCACCTGTGGCGCCCATGTTGCGGCAGGATCGACCGTATGCCGACGCTCGTCCTGCTCCGCCACGGCGAGAGCACGTGGAACCGTGAGAATCTGTTCACCGGCTGGGTGGATGTAGATCTTTCCGACAAGGGTGTCAAGGAGGCGACCCGCGGCGGCGAGCTTCTGCGTGACGCCGACCTCCTGCCCAGCGTGGTACACACCTCGCTGCTGGTACGCGCGATCCGTACCGCCTGGATCGCCTTGGATGCCGCCGGGCGCACCTGGATCCCGGTCCGTCGTTCATGGCGTCTCAATGAGCGCCATTACGGGGGCCTACAAGGTCTCAACAAGGCTGAGACGCTCGAGAAGTACGGCGAGGAGCAGTTCATGCTCTGGCGCCGTTCCTACGACACGCCACCACCACCGATCGGGCCCGACCAGGCCAGCGGAGTGGATGAGCGGTACGCGGGCCTGCCGCCAGACGCGATACCGGCAACCGAGTGTCTGCGTGACGTCGTTGTGCGGATGCTGCCGTACTGGTACGACGCCATCGTGCCTGATCTGCGGGCTGGGCAGACCGTGCTGGTCGCGGCCCACGGCAACTCCCTGCGTGCGCTGGTCAAGCACTTGGACGCGATCAGCGATGCCGACATCGCCGGCATGAACATCCCCACCGGCATTCCGTTGCGCTACGAACTGGACAACGATCTACGGGTCGTGAGCTCGGCGTATCTCGACCCGGCGGCCGCGGCGACGGCCGCCGCCGCCGTGGCCGCACAGGGCAAGAGCGCCCGGCAATAGGGGAGTTGATCAAGAAATGGGGCTGGGGCGCGTGCCCCAGCCCCGTGATGCCGCGTCTCCTGTGGCCACAGCCGCCCAGAAACAACAGGGCGGTACAGCTGCCGGGCGCGTTCCCGCGTTCCCGAGATCCCGAGCCTGGCAGCCTGTCCCAGGGGTGTCAGGGCTTGTGACCGGTCACCAGATAGATCACTCGGTGGGCGACCGATACCGCATGGTCGGCGTAGCGTTCGTAAAAACGACCACACAGCGTGATGTCGATCGCCGCTTCCATACCGTAGGTCCATTCGGTTTCCAGCAGCACGTGGAAGAGCTTGCGATGCAGGGCGTCCATCGAGTCGTCATCGCTCTCCAGCTCCTTGGCGAGAGCGGCATCGTGGCTTGCGATGACCGACCCTGCCTTGGCCACGATCCGCTGCGCCACCTGACCCATCTCCAGGATGGTCGAGTGCAGCTCCGGCGGGATGGCGCGCCCGGGATAGCGCCGTCGGGCCACCTTGGCCACGTGCAGCGCAAGATCACCCATGCGCTCGAGGTCAGCGACGATCCGCAGCGTCGTGACCATGGTTCTTAGATCGGTGGCAACTGGCTGTTGCCGCGCCATTATTTCGAAGGATCTTTCTTCGATCTCGTTACGGAGAAGATCTACAGTTTCGTCGGCGGTGATCACGCCTTCGGCAAGCTGGAGATCAGCGTCGAGAAGTGCCGTTGTGGCTCGTGCCATTGCGGAGGCGACCAGGTTGGTCATCTCGACGAGGGACGAGTTGATGCTCTCGAGATCGTCGTGGAAGGCGTCCCGCACGGACGGCTCCTTCGGGTTCGCGGCGGTTGTCGGCCCATTTGATCACAGCGGAGACGGGTTTCGTGGCAATTACCACATACCCGCCCTCCCGGCGCCACGGGTCGACATCGGCGCTCCGGAAGGCTGCCACCGCCCGCGGCCTCGAACATGCCGTGAGGTACCGCGAGGCGGCGGTGGCTTCCCGGACAACGCATGGTCCCGACCGTTGCGCCACCTTACCGTGATCAAACGATGGTCCGTGGCGCTCGCCCCTTGGTGAACGAATCGCATGAGGCGGATGAACTCCTGGCGACGATCGGCTCTGGTTGGCTTGATGCACGCGCAGGCTACGGCTGGGCACCTACGATTCGGCCCGTGGGTGACGGTGTGGGTGAGCGAAGACCTGGGTTTGCGCTTCGCCCGAATTCATCCGGCCCGGCGGCGCGCCCCGCTCCGGAGCGGCCCGCGGCCCTGCCCGACGAGACCCCGTCCGGCTCGGCCTTGCCTGACGTGACCTTGCCCGACGTGACCTTGCCCGACGTGCCGGCCGCGCAGCCAACACTGCCGTCACGGCTCATCAGGCGGCTCGTTGACGGGCTGCCATCCGGGCTGGTCGTGCTGGACGCGGACGACGTCGTGGTGCTCGCCAACCCGGCGGCCCAGACCATGGGCGTGATCGATGCTGGCCGGCTGGCTCTCGACGAACTGGGTGACCTGGCCGGACAGACCCGCGCGGACGGCGTCGACCGCGACCGGCAGCTCGGTCTGCCGCCGCGCCCGGAGCCGCCGTTGACCCGCCCGCGTCCTGATCAGGAGGCGTTCGCCGTGCGGGCCCGCACCCTGCGGCTCGGCTCGGACGGCCATGTGGCTGTGATCCTTGACGACGTCACCGAGGCGCGCCGGGTGGAGGCGGTCCGCCGGGACTTCGTGGCCAATGTCAGCCATGAGCTCAAGACCCCGGTCGGCGCGCTGCATGTGCTCGCCGAAGCGGTCGCCGTCGCCAGCGACGACCCGGTCGCGGTCCGGCGTTTCGCCTCCCGGATGACGCGTGAGTCCTCCCGGCTCGCGCGGCTCGTCCAGGAGATTATCGATCTTTCCCGTCTGCAGGGTGCGGATCCGATGCCCGATCCACGACCGGTGCGGGTGTCGGCGGTGCTGGCCGAGGCGTTGGACCGCACCCGGCTGACGGCTTCGGCCCGTGAGATCACTATTGCTGTGATCGGCGACAGCGATTTCGCTGTCAGCGGCGACGAGGGCCAGCTCGCGACCGCGTTGGCGAATCTGCTCGACAACGCCGTCAGCTACTCGCCGACGGGCACCCGGGTGGTCGTCGGGGTCCGCCGGGCAGGCGACACGGTTGAGCTGTCTGTCGCCGACGAGGGCATCGGTATCGCCGAGCGGGACCTGGAGCGGGTGTTCGAACGCTTCTACCGTGCCGACCCGGCGCGTTCCCGCCAGACAGGCGGCACGGGGCTCGGGCTTGCGATCGTCAAGCACGTCGCGACGAACCATGGGGGAAACGTCAGTGTGTGGAGTTCCGAAGGCGCCGGCTCGACTTTCACGATCAGATTGCCGCTGTTGCGGGCCTGCGTCGATGCTGATCCCGATGTTGAGCGTGGCAACGACAGCGATGACAAAGGAGCGTGAAGGGTGACCCGCCTTCTGGTCGTGGAAGACGAGGAGTCGTTCTCGGACGCGTTGTCGTTCATGCTTGAACGGGAGGGGTTCGAGGTCGCGGTCGCCACGGACGGGCCGGCCGCGCTGGCCGAGTTCGAGCGGCACGGCGCTGATCTCGTCCTGCTGGACCTGATGCTGCCCGGGTTGTCCGGAACCGAGGTCTGCCGGGCGTTGCGTCAGCAGTCGGCGGTGCCTGTGATCATGCTTACGGCTCGTGACAGCGAGATCGACAAGGTTGTCGGCCTGGAACTGGGTGCCGACGACTACGTCACCAAACCGTTCTCCGCCCGTGAGCTGGTCGCCCGTATCCGCGCGGTGCTGCGCCGCCGCGGCGAGGCCGAGGAGCGCGTCACCGCCACGCTGGAGGCCGGCCCGGTCCGGATGGACGTCGAACGCCATGTGGTCACTGTCGACGGCACCGCTGTCCCGCTGCCGCTGAAGGAGTTCGAGCTGCTGGAGATGTTCCTGCGCAACGCGGGCCGGGTACTCACCCGCGGCCAGCTGATCGACCGTGTCTGGGGGTCGGACTACGTCGGGGACACCAAGACCCTTGACGTCCATGTCAAGCGGCTGCGTACGAAGATCGAAGATGAGCCGGGCAACCCGCGCCATCTGGTGACCGTCCGAGGCCTGGGTTACAAGTTCGAACCCTGATCATTGCCGTATCTTGGTTGGGGCGGGGCACGTCCAAGATCTTCGGTGCGGCGTGCGGTGGCCGGACGACTGACCAGGAGTGGATGCGAGCGTGGTGAAGCTGTTGCGGCCAGCACAGCGCGGACGGTTGGTTGTCACAGCGGGTGGATGTGTGCTGTGTCGGTGAGGCCGGCCATCGGTGATCAGCCGGCGGCTGATCCGAACGCGGTGAGCCGGCAGGCCACTGCCCGGGATGTGGTGACAGCGGGCGGAGCCCGTCCAGAAGGGCTGAGCCAGGCTGACGGTCAGGTGTCCGTGCAGCGCCTGTCGGCCGGTCGGATGCGCCTCGGTGTGATCGACATCGGGTCGAACACCGTGCATCTGCTGGTGGTTGACGCCCATGTCGGTGGCCAGCCGCTGCCGGCGGCCAGCGTGAAGGTTCCGCTGCGGCTGGTCGAGCTCCTCGATGACGGCGGCGTGCTGTCTGCCGAGGGCGAGCAGACCCTGACGGAATGCATCATCCAGATGCGTGGCCGTGCCGACGACCTCGGTGTGGACGACCTTGTGGCGTTCGCCACGTCGGCTCTGCGTGACGCTACCAACAGCGAGGAGGTCCTGGCCAGACTGCGGACGGCCAGCGGTATCGCGCTCGCGGTCCTGCCCGGCCCGGATGAGGCGCGCCTGACCTTCCTGGCGGTGCGGCGCTGGTTCGGCTGGAGCGCCGGGCGGCTGCTCGCGCTCGACATCGGCGGTGGCTCACTGGAGATCGCGGCCGGGATGCACGAGGATCCCGACGTGGTGTCATCCCTGCCGTTGGGGGCGAGCCGGCTCACCCGTGACTGGTTGGCCAACGACCCGCCCAAGCGCTCGGAGGTCGCGGCGCTGCGCCGGTATGTCCGGGCACATATTGCGCCGGTGGTCTCGAACCTGTATGTGGTCGGCGAGCCCACCCGGGCGGTGGCGACGTCGAAGACCTTCCGGTCGCTGGCTCGTATCGGCGGTGCCGAGCCGTACAGCCGCGGCCCGTACGTGCGCAGAGTCTTGCGCCAGGATACGCTGCGTGAGATATCCACCCGCCTGTGTAAGATGTCCGCGGCTGAACGCTGCAGCCTGCCGGGGGTGTCGGCTGATCGCGCGGGCCAGCTCGTCGCGGGGTCCGTGGTGGCCGCCGAGGCCCTCGACCTGCTCAACCTGAGCGAGGTGGAGATCTGTCCGTGGGCGCTTCGTGAAGGCGTCATTCTGCGTAGGCTGGACTGGTTGACGTCCGCCTGACCCGAGAGCCGGTGCTGAGGGCGGATGCTGACGGCCGGCGGCCCGGATCCGCGCGTGCTGCCTGGATACGTGGGGCCGAGTACCGCAATGGTGTCCGGATGTTCATTTCTCGGACGGTGGTGAGCCGCCGCGGGGGTTGGTGGATCCCCGCGGGGTCCCGGAGACCCGATGACGGCACGTGAGGTGGCAGTGAAGATCGAGCGGGCACACCCTACTCTGGAAGGATGCCCGAGGCGTCAACCCCAGCGCCGCGGCTCGGGGGCGCCGAGGCCGCGGGCGGCGGTATGCGGCGCCCGCAAGGACCGGCGCGAGGTTTCGCCGTATCTTCCCGCGGCACCGCATACCCGACCGTGATTGCTCCCCGCCGCGCTGACCGGATCACCGCCAGGGTGCCTTCGGCGAAGATTGCGCTGTCGACCGCGTCGACGTACCCCGAATCGACGGCGGCCGCCTTCGAGATGGCCGCGCGGCTCGGCTACGACGGTGTCGAAATCATGGTGTGGACGGACCCGGTAAGCCAGGATCCGGAGGCTCTGCGGCGGCTTGTCGATTACCACGGTATTCCGATTCTCGCTGTTCATGCCCCATGCCTGTTGCTGACCCAGCGCGTATGGGGAGCTGAGCCCTGGGCGAAGCTACAGCGGGCCCGTTCGGTCGCCGAGACACTGCGGGCGCCGACCATCGTCGTCCACCCGCCGTTTCGCTGGCAGCGTGACTATGCCCGCGATTTTGTCGAGGGCATCGAAAGGATGGCGGACGAGACAGCCGTCCGCTTCGCGGTCGAGAACATGTTTCCGCTGCGCGCGCGCGGGCGGGAGATTTCCGCGTACGCTCCGGACTGGTCGCCGCTGGGTGATGACTACCGGCATGTCACCCTGGACCTGTCGCATACCAGCGTTTCGCGTTCCGATGCATTGGCCATGGCGGACGAGCTGGGCGAACGGCTCGTCCACGTCCACATGGCCGACGGTAGCGGGCTGGCCAAGGACGAGCACCTCGTGCCCGGACGCGGCAACCAGCCTTGCGCTGACCTGTTGGAGAGGCTGGCGGCGCGGGGGTTCGACGGCACCGTGGTCGTAGAGATCAATACGAGGCGAGCGGAGTCCCGGGCCCAGCGGGAGGCCGATCTCGCCGAGGCGCTGGCGTTCACCCGGCTCAATCTCGCCGCCGCGCCCGCGACGGCGAGCAGCCGGCCGCGCTGATCGAGCGCTGATCCAGCTCCGCGAGCAGCGGGGCCCGCCGCGATCGACCGGCGATCGACCGGCGATCGACGCTGCGGACGCGGATGTCCTTCACGGCGTTCCGCGATGATGACACGATGCTCTGGTGAGCACCAGGTCGCTGTTCGATCCGTTGGTGGACGCCTATGACGCCGCGCGGCCGTCCTATCCGGATCGGTTGTTCGCGGATCTGGAGTGGCTGGCCGGGCGCGGGCTCGCGGATGCCGACATCGTGGAGGTCGGCGCGGGAACCGGCATCGCGACCCGTCAGCTGCTGGCCCGCGGCGCTCGGGTGATCCCGGTGGACCACAGTGCGGTGATGCTCGGGCGCCTGCGCGAACGCACGTCCGGACTGGGCGCGGTACGCGCTGATGGTGAGGCTCTTCCGTTCGCCGGCACTGTGGCGGACCTCGTCTGCTATGCGCAGGCATGGCATTGGGTCCGGGTGCCGGTGGCCGCGGCCGAGGCCGCCCGGGTGCTGCGGCCCGGCGGTGCGCTCGCCGTCTGGTGGAATGACGTCGACGGTGCGGATCTTCGCTGGTGCGAACGCCAGCAGCGGCGGTTGGAGGCGATGAGCCCGGGCTACCAGCGGGATTACCGGCTCCGCCCGTGGGCGGATGAACTGCGGTGGACGGGTCTGTTCGCCGAAGTCGTGACGGTGTCTGACCGGTGGAGCCGGACGCTTGCGCTGGACGCGTATGAGCTGTGGCTCCGCTCGAAGTCGTACGTCCAGGCGATCGGGGATCGCCTGGAGGACTTTCTGGCCGCTGAGCGGAGGTCGCTGCTGGAGGCGTTCCCGGACGGTATGATCACTGAGCCGTTTCGCACGGTGCTGGTCGTCGCCCGCCTCGCCTGACAGCGGACCGGGCGAGGGCAGGTTGCCGCGAGCGGGGAGAATCCTTTCCCGGGCTGCTGCCGCGCGTCAGCGGTCTGGCCACGGTCCGCGGGGGGAGGCTGGAAGGGTGCTGCGTACCGCGATGTTGCGAACAGCGGTGCTGGCCGCATCGAGCGATCATCGGGTCCGGCGGTTCGTGTCGACGAGCCCGGTCACCCGCGGTGTGGTCAACCGCTTCGTCGCGGGTGAGGACGTTTCCGCGGGGGTCGGTGTCGCGGGCCGGTTGTGTGAAGCCGGCCTGCGGGTGTCCCTGGATGTTCTCGGTGAGGACGCGATCGACCGGCAGCGGGCGTACGAGTCCGCCATGACCTATTGTGACCTGTTGCGGGCGCTTGCCGACGCGGGTCTCACCCCGGCCACGGAGGTGTCACTCAAACTCTCTTCGTTTGGCCAGGCGTTCGACGCGCCGCTTGCCCGCGAGCTCGCGTTCGGGGTGTGCCAGGCAGCTCGGGACGCGGGCACCTGCGTCACCGTGGACATGGAGGACCACACCACAACCGACGCGGTCCTGACCACAGTGGCCGAGCTGCGCCGGGAGTTCGACGAGACGGGCAGCGTCGTCCAGGCGTACCTGCGCCGCACCGAGGCGGACTGTCGTGATCTTGCTGTCGCCGGTGGCCGGGTCCGCCTGTGCAAGGGCGCTTATGCCGAGCCGTCGTCGGTGGCCTTCACCCGCCAGACCGAGGTGGCCGCCTCCTACGCGCGGTGTCTGGCGATCCTGATGGCTGGGCGGGGCTACCCCATGGTCGCCACCCATGATCCTGCGTTGGTCGAGCTGGCCGGTCGACTGGCCAGAGCTGTTGCTGGGGCTGTTGCTGGGGGCACGGCCGGCCTGGTAGAGCCGGATCCGGGTGGCCCCCGCCCCCGGCCGTTCGAATATCAAATGCTCTTCGGTGTCCGGCCGGGCGAGCAGCGACGCCTTGCCGGAGCGGGTGAGGTGGTCCGGGTCTACGTACCGTGTGGGCGGGAGTGGTACGCCTACCTGATGCGGCGGCTTGCCGAGCGCCCGGCCAATCTGCTGTTCTTCCTGCGGGCGCTGCGGTCATCCCGATAGGAGCGGCGCCGTGCGGTCGGTTCCAGTGGAGGGATGTTCATGACGGTCGCGATTCTCGGTGCCGGCAAGCTGGGCGAGGCGCTGTTGTCCGGTATGATCCGCTCTGGCCATGATCCAGATGATCTTTTTGTGACCGCGCGCCGCTCCGAGCGCGCCGAGGAGCTGTCCGCCCGCCACGGGGTCCAGGCGTTGTCGAATCCGATCGCGGCCGCTCGGGCGAGCGTGCTGATACTCACGGTCAAGCCGCAGGACATGACCGCTCTGGTCGATGAGATCGCGGCCGTTGTCACCCCGGAGCACCTGGTTGTCTCGGTGGCGGCTGGTATCACCACCACCTACCTGGAGCAGCGGCTCGCCGCGGGGACACCGGTCGTGCGGGTGATGACGAACACGCCGGTCCTCGTGGACGAGGCGATGTCAGTGATCTCGGCGGGCGTCCATGCCAGCGAGGACCACCTGCGGCGTACCGAGGATCTGCTGGCGCCGGTCGGGAAGGTCGTCCGCGTGCCCGAGGCACAGCAGGACGCGGTGACGGCGTTGTCCGGCAGCGGCCCGGCCTACTTCTTCTACCTCGTCGAATCGATGATCGATGCGGGAATCCTGCTGGGTATCCCGCGGGCGGTCGCGGCTCAGCTGCTGGTGCAGACCGCGGTGGGGGCCGCTGTGATGCTGCGCGATTCCGGCGAGCATCCGGTGATGTTACGGGAGGCTGTGACCTCCCCGGGCGGGACAACGATCAATGCTATCCGGGAGCTGGAGAAGCACGGGGTCAGAGCCGCGTTGCTGGCCGCGATCGAGGCGGCCCGGGACCGGTCCTGCGCGCTCGCCTCCGGTTAGGGCGTGTTTTGGACGTCGTCTGTCCGGCTCGCCGTGTCCAGGCGCCCCCTGGCCGCGTTCTCGGCGACACCGATACAGCTCGTCTGGCCCCGGTGGTCCGGATGGCCAGGTCCGGCGGGTGCCCAGCGCCCGATGGGGGTGCGGTTGTGGGTCCCCGGCGCTCCATCGGAGGCCCCGGGAGCCGAGCCACTCCGGGGGCGACGCGGCCGGCACGGGCCTGGGAGCGGGTAGGCTCAGCCGACAGTTCGTTCGGCTTTCCTCAAACAGATCGGTCGGGTTCGTGGGTTCGGTTATCAAGAAGCGTCGTAAGCGTATGGCCAAGAAGAAGCACCGTAAGCTCCTCAAGCGCACGCGCGTTCAGCGTCGTAACAAAAAGTAGTCGCGCTGCTACTTTGCGGTACGCAATTTCTTCTCCTGGCTGCCGCACTGTTCCGCATGCCCGGGGTGGAAAACTGACACGTTGAATTCCAGCGGTTCGGGCGGAGTGCTGTGTAACGGTCCGGTTTCGGCGGTAGGTCCTCGACTGCCGGCTGCCAGGTCTTGTGGGAAGCTCACATGTGACGGGTGGCAACGGAGCCAGCCTCGGCACAGGGGATCGTATGGCGGGTTTGTGGATCAGTTTTCTGTCGGATTACGGGCTGGACGACGCCTGCGTGGGTGTGTGTCACGGGGTGATCGCCAGGCACGCCCCGGACGCGCGGGTGATCGATATTTCTCACGCGGTACTCCCGCAGGATGTCGAGCACGGTGCGGTAATGCTGGCGGGGGCCGTCGGCTACCTGCCCAGGGGGATACACCTCGCCCTGGTCGAACCACTCGGTACCGACGGCCGGTACGTCCGCGGGATAGCGGTGCGCACCGCGGACGGGTCGATCATTGTCGCGCCTGACAATGGGCTGGCTTCGCTCGCCTGGGAGATGCTGGGCGGTGTTGTCGAGGTCCACGAGATCGCCAACCGGGAACTGTGGCTGCCGATGCCGACCGCGGTGTTCCGCGGCCGGGACGTCTACGCCCCGGTCGCCGCGCGGCTGGCGGTCGGGCTGCCGCTGGAGGACGTGGGGCCGAGGCTGGATCCCGCCTGCGTGGTCCAGCTGCGGCCACGCGCCTGTTCGGTGGATGAGGACCACATCCATGGCGAGGTCGTCGACATCGATCATTTCGGTAACCTCGCTCTGAACATCACTCGCACGGATCTCGAGGCCGCGGGCATCATCCTCGGCGATCCGGTTGAGGTGCGCATAGCAGAACGTACCCTGACGCTGCGATTCACCCATACCTATGGTGAGGTTGCGGTCGGTCATCTTGCGGTCTGCGAGGATTCACTACGCCGCGTTATGATCGCTGTTAACTGCGGGCGGGCGGTGGATGTTTTGCGCGTGCGTCGCCGCGCCGCGATTGTGATCGCTCATGGCCCTCGCGAACAGCGTTCACGATCGGTGGTGTCCGCGGAGCCACTCTCGCGTTCTGCTTATATCTGATTTCACCCGGTGATCGATTGGCGGTGTTCGGGGCCGGCTGGGCGTGGTGTCAGGTCACATTGCGTCCGCTAACGCGGGCTAACGTCGGCTAATGGGACGCCACGCCACGGACCACGGCGCGTTGCCGTATGGACA
This sequence comes from Protofrankia sp. CiT1, assembly GCF_917627385.1. GTDB lineage: Bacteria > Actinomycetota > Actinomycetes > Frankiales > Frankiaceae > Protofrankia. Next base: position 2,878 of record NZ_CAKJTL010000177.1, on the reverse strand, counting down.
ACCCCAGGGCGTAACATGACGTCGGGATCGGGCAGGGGGCGACCAGAATGCGACCGCGTTGTGTGCTTGTCACCGGTGTTTCCCGACCCCTCGGCGCGCAGGTCGCGAGTGTCTTTGCGGCTGATCCGGAGATCGAGAATGTGATCGGGGTGGATACCATACCACCGCATGGCGATCTCGGGTGTACGCAGTTTGTCCGCGCGGACATCCGTAATCCGTTGATCGCGAAGGTCATCGGCGCCGCCGCGGTCGACACCGTGCTGCATCTGAATGTCATCGCGACTCCGCTCGGTGCCGGGGGCCGGAGCGCGATGAAGGAAATCAACGTCATCGGCACCATGCAGCTGCTTGCGGCCTGCCAGAAGGCGCCGAGCGTTACAAAGGTGATCGTCAAGTCCACTACCACAATTTACGGATCGTCGCCCCGGGATCCGGCTTTGTTCACGGAAGAAATGGAACCGCGTGCTCTTCCCCGCGGTGGTTATAGCAAGGACGCCTTCGAGGTGGAGGGATACGTCCGAGGCTTCAGCCGGCGCCGGCCGGATGTCACTGTCAGCGTGCTGCGTTTCACGAACATCGTCGGCCCCGGAATTGACAGCCCGTTGACCCGTTACCTCGAGCTACCGGTTGTCCCGACGGTGCTCGGGTTTGACCCGCGCCTGCAGCTGTTGCACAGTGAGGACGCGCTCGGTGTGCTGACGAGGGCCGCGATCGAGGATCATCCCGGCACGTTCAACGTGGCGGGGGACGGCGTCCTCCTGCTGTCCCAAGCGGTACGGCGCGCGGGGCGGGCGCCGCTGCCGGTGCCGTCACCCGCCGTGGTGACGCTGGGAAACCTGGTTCGCCGGTCCCGGCTGCTGGACTTCTCCGCGGAGCAGCTCGGCTTCCTCGCGCACGGCCGTGCTGTCGATACGACCCGTTTGAAGCAGGTATTCGGCTATGTCCCGAGATTCACGACGCTGGAGACATTCGACGACTTTGTACGAGATCGCCCGATGCGTTTCGCGATCGACCGTGAGACTGTTATCCGGGTCGAACGCGGCTTGTTGGGCGTACTGGCGCGGCGCAGGCTTGTCGGGACGTCGTGACCCGGAGCCGCCCGCGGCGGTAGCCGTGCGGCGGGCGACGTCGGCTGCCGGGGACGGTGGCCGCCAGGGTCCGTGGTGGGCGACGGTCGCATGGTCATGTTTTTTCGGTCTGGCTCGGCAGGCGCATCTCAACGGCTGAGGAACCCTGGCAGCCCGCGGGCGCGGGGCAGGTCTGGTGAAAAGGCGGTCACTGGTGTGAGCGAAGCGCGGATCATCCAGCTTGGGAGTAAGGACGGGCGTGCCAGGACGGGGGCTGCCGCGCAGCGGCGTTCCCGGCAGCAGGGCCCGTCGGGCGTCGACCGGGGCGGCGAGACGGTCCCGGTTGAGGACGAGCCGATTGCCGACGTGCTTGCGACCGAGCGCATGACCGCGGCCGGCAATCCCCACCCGGACCCGGACCCAGCCGAGGCAGGCCGGGCCAAGACAGACCCGGTTGGTGAGGATCACGTCACGCCTGGTCGGAACGGGTCCGCGCGCGGCGCCCGGGACGGTGGTGGGGAGCTGACGGCCGCGCCGCGGGAGCCGGCCGCGGGCGGCGAGAGCGATCCGGCGGGAGACTTGGGTATGGCCCCCGCATCGATGCTGCCCGCCGAACCGTTGGCCGATGCGGGCAGCCTCGAGCAGGCTCTCGCGGGTTTCCTCGCGTTTTTGCGGCGACGGATCACTGGCGACTACGTGGTCGACGAGCACGGCTTCGACGAGGATCTTACCGAGAACGTCATCGCGCCGTTGCTCCGGCCGATCTACCAGAACTACTTCCGGGTCGAGACCCGGGGGCTGGAGAACGTTCCGGACACCGGTGGCGCGCTCATCGTGGCCAACCATTCGGGTACGGTGCCGCTGGACGCGATGATGACCGCGCTGGCAATCATGGACCATCATCCGGCCCATCGACACCTGCGGATGCTCGCCGCGGATCTGGTGTTCGCCGTCCCGTTTCTCGCGCCGGTCGCACGCAAGACGGGTAACACCCTGGCCTGCCAGCCGGACGCGGAACGGCTGCTTGCGGGCGGCCACCTGGTCGGGGTGTGGCCGGAAGGCTTCAAGGGAATCGGGAAACCGTTCAGCGAGCGGTACAAGCTCCAGCGCTTCGGTCGTGGCGGGTTTGTCTCGGCCGCTTTGCGAGCCGGGGTCCCCATTATTCCCTGCACCATCGTCGGAGCCGAGGAAATTTATCCCATGATTGGGAATCTCCGGATGCTGGCCCGGCTGCTCGGGCTGCCCTACCTGCCGATCACCCCTACTTTTCCCTGGTTCGGGCTGTTCGGGCTGCTGCCTCTTCCGTCGAAATGGCTCATCGAGTTCGGTGAGCCCGTGGACACCGAATCGCTGACCCCGGCGGCGGCCGAGGACCCGATGTTGGTGTTCGAACTCACCGATCGTATCCGGGAGACGATCCAACATTCTCTCTACGGACTCCTGATGCAGCGTCGATCGGTATTCTTCTGACACATGACGACTGCGGACCGACCTCGCGCTCATGGTTTTTCCCAGGCGACCGGACGTTTCAGGGGATCCAGGCGGACGTGGGTGGCCCGCTGTTTCGTATTCGTTTACCTGCTGTCAGTAACCGCCGTGGTTGGCCTGCTGGCCGCGGTCGATGATGTTTTTCTGGCGAGCTGGCTGGCCGCGCTCGAGCTGGCCTCGGTTGTGACCATCGTTGTTGTGACCCGTGGCACGCCGCCCAGCCCGCCGCGGGCCACCCGGCTCGGTACGCCGAGAGATCCCGGTATGCCGAGCGGCCGCCGCTGACGACGCTGCCGGTTGTGGCTGTGGCTGTGGCATCGGTC
>NZ_CAKJTL010000176.1 GCF_917627385.1 Protofrankia sp. CiT1 | reverse complement strand
GTGATGGGCGGTGGGAGTGCCCGCGGTCAGGGTCAGCCGGCCGCGTCGCTGTATCGACGGCGCAGCGCCATGCCGGCCGCGACACTTCCGGCCAGCGCCCCCATACCGGCCGCTGTGGGCACTCCGATACGGGCGGCCTTGCGCGCGGTACGAAAGTCCTTGATCGGCCAGTCGCGTTCACGGGCGACGGCCTTCAGGTCAGGGTCTGGGTTGATTGCCACGGGATGGCCGACCAGCGACAGCATGGGCAGATCGTTGATGGAGTCCGAATACGCCCAGCACCGGGACAGATCCAGCTGCTCGCGTTCGGCCAGGGCCTGCACCGCGGCTGCCTTGGCCGGCCCGTGTAGTGGATCACCGACGAGATGGCCGGTATAACGCCCGGCCGCGACCTGGCTGACCGTTCCGAGCGCACCGGTGAGGCCGAGCCGCCTGGCGATGACAGCCGCCAGCTCGACCGGTGTGGCGGTGACGAGCCACACGCGTTGGCCTGCGTCGAGGTGCTGCTCGGCCAGCGCGCGAGTACCCGAGTAGATGCGCTCCGCCATCCGCTCGTCGTAGATCTCTTCGCCGAAGCGGACGATCTCGGCGACTTCGCGGCCGGCGACGAAGGCGAGTGCGGTCTCCTTGACGTCGCGCATCCCATCGGTGTTCTCCAGCCCTCGGACCCGGTAGGTCACGTGCTGCCAGCCGAACTTCAGCAGCTCCCGGGACTGGAAGAAGTCGCGCGCGGCAAGCCCGCGGGCGAAGTAGAAGATGGACGCTCCCATCATCATGGTGTTGTCCACATCGAAGAAGGCGGCCGCGGTCGGGTCGGGTGGCGCCTTGGCCGCGGACTCGGCGGCCGCCTTGAGCGCCGCGGTCGCGGCTGCTTCGGCATCGGCTCTGCGGGCGCGGTCGTCAGCTGTCCGTACCGGGCGTGATCGAAACCGCATCGTGATCTCCTGGACGTCCACGGCCCACGGGAGGGCCACGCTGTCACTGCGACCTGGGAAGCGTACGGTGCGCTGCGGCTGTGCGGCGGCACTCGGCGCCGGCCGTCGCCAGGTTCCCAGCAGCTGTTGGACGACATCGACGCCGCCGATGATCCGTCCCGTGGCGTTACGGCGTGTTCCGGAAGTCGTCGTGCAATCAGGGAGCCGCGTTCAGGCGGTTCCTGGCAAGGCCGCGGGCCACACCGGTACCGGATGAGCTGTATCGGTGTCGCCGAGAACGCGGCCAGGGGCCGCCTGGGCGTGGCGAGCCGGACAGATGGCTTTTGGGACACGCTCTGGATGGCGCGATATTCACGGCGGGCTGGTGCGGGATCTCGGCTTCGCGCGCTGTGGTTCTGGCCCCGGCGGGCGCGCCGCACGGGCCGCGGACACACCCCGAACTCGGCACTCAGCAAGGCCGGATTCAGCTACAGGCGGAGATCGGAGTTTCGGCGATCAAATATCACCTGCGCGTAGCCGATATTAAAAAGATCTTTTTATGCTGTCGGTGACCCCCTTGGAGCGATGTGTACCCTGTACCCCCAAACTAGCCAGCAGGATGGGACGGGTCGCAACGACCGTTTGAACTCGCCCGGTTCCCGCTGGATGCTGGATGCATGACGAAACCGATCCGGCGGGGCCGGGCCTACGGGGTGGTATCCGCCGCGAAATAGCGGGCCAGGGATCGGACAGCCCGGTATTGAAGCGCCTTGATCGCGCCTTCGTTCTTGCTCATCGCCAATGCTGTCTCCCGTACGGAGAGCCCCTCCAGGAAGCGCAGCACGACGCATTCCCGCTGCTCGGGGTTGAGGGCCTGGACGGCGTCGAGCAGCTCCCTGTTCGTGACGCCGGCCAGGACCGACTCCTCCGGCCCGGAGACAAGCTGCGTGTCCGCGGCCGCCAGGATGTCATCGGTGGGGAACTCCATGCGGGTCCGGCGTGACTTTTTGTGGTCAATTATCAGGTTCCGGGCGATTGTGATGAACCATGCGCCGATGTCATGGCCCTGCCAGGTGAAGGTCCTGATGCCGCGCAGCGCGCGCAGAAACGTCTCGCTGACAATGTCCTCGGCCATCGCCCGGCTGCCGACCCGGTAGAACACATAGCGGAAGACCAGCTCCAGGTAGGAGTCATACAGCCGGCCGAAGGCCTCGTTGTCCCCCTCCTGCGCGCGGCGCACGAGATCGGTGATGTCCGTTTCTGGCTGCGGGGCATGCTGGGATGGCGGTGGATCGGCCAGCTCGGAGGCATGGTGACCGCCATGGTGATCCGGGGATGCCGGCCGGATGCCGGACGGGCTGGCCGATCCCCCCGCGGCTGAGCTGGCCCGTAGCGGCCCGCCCAGCATGGCCGCGTGCGGGGTGTTCGCCATCGATGAGATCTCGGCACGCAGCGAGGCCAGGCCGATGGGGCCGGGAGCAGGGCACGACCAGGACCGGTTCATGGCGGGGATCCGCGCATGAACCGCAGCGGGGCCCGTGGCCGTCCACGTCCCCGGTATGCCTGGGACAGGGCGGCGGGCATACTGGCTCCGAAGGATCAACGAGGCTGAGTGAGGTAACGAGGCTGAGCGAGGTAGAGCGTGACCCGTTCAGGCCCGGGATCATCCGGACGCCCGTCGCATCGGGGCGGCCTGGCCGGAAAAGGCGCGATCATGGTTTTCTCGCGCCTCCGGCGACGACCATCAGGGACCCTGGACAGCCGAGTCTAGCTAACGATCCGGTACCAGGCGTGCATGGCAAGGTGAAGATGTGTGGTTGTCCCATGCGTCACGAGGAAGTGCCTTTGTGATTAGGTCGTGTTATTTAGAAAGATCCGCCTTGCCGGGGCGGGGCCTGACAGCCGGATTGGCGTCCCGGGCCGGCGCGGCCCGAGCTGGTGCCCTGCCGTGAGCGGCCAGCGGGGAAGCGTCCGGATCACCCTGGTGACCCGGGCCGGCTGCCATCTCTGTGAGGACGCGCGAATCGCGGTCGCTCGGGTGGCCGATGATGTCGGGGCCGGCTGGCAGGAGGTCGATGTCGATACGCGGGCTGATCTGCTCGATGCTTACGGTGACCGGGTGCCGGTGATTCTTGTGGATGGCCGGGAGCACGGGTATTGGCGGGTCGAGGAGGCGCGTCTTCGGCGTGCGTTGACCGGCGGTCGCTGGGGATGGTCTTCCCGCGCATAGCCGCCGACGATGTGCGGGCCCCGGGTTCGCTGGCGGGTCGCCGGCCGGCTGAGCACAAGATCACATCAACTTCGTGAACGCCTTCACGAAGTCGTAAACTCACCCGGACAGTCGTCTACCGGCGTCGTTCGACCGTGCAGCACCGCGAGGGGCGGACGGCAGGCGCCGCCGGCAGCCGGGCGCCTCAAGCGGTGCGGGAGTCGTACATGACTGAGCTTCGCCGGGCAGTGTCGGCCGTCCGTGCTCGCTCGCCAGTGCCAGCGGCAACAGTCGCCAGACTTCCGCTCTACCTGCGGGTTCTTACCTCGCTCGCCGACCGGGGGGTGCATACGGTGTCGTCCGAGACGCTCGCTTCAGCGGCCGGCGTGACCTCGGCGAAGGTGCGTAAGGATCTGTCTCATCTTGGTTCGTACGGAACGCGTGGCGTCGGTTACGGTGTGGCTCTTCTCCTTGGCCGCATCGCCGCTGAGCTCGGCCTGACCGAGGACCGTTCGGTGCTGCTGGTCGGGGTCGGCAATCTCGGCCACGCGCTCGCGGGATACGGCGGGTTCCAGTCCCGGGGGTTTCGCGTGGTCGCGTTACTTGACGTGGATCCCTGCCGGATCGGCGAATCGATCGGCGGCGTTGTGGTGCGTCCCCTCGACGAGCTGGAGGCCCTTGTCGAGGGGAATCAGGTCACCATCGGCGTGATCTGCACACCGGCGGCCGCCGCGCAGGCTGTCTGTGACCGTCTTGTCGCCGCAGGGGTCACAAGCATTCTCAATTTCGCGCCGATCGTGCTGTCGGTACCGGTGGGAGTGGACGTGCGTAAGGTTGATCTTGCAGTGGAACTGCAGATTCTCTCGTTTCACGAGGCCCGGAAACGCCCCGTTTGCGCAACGGATGACCGTGCTGTAAAAGACGACCTTGCCGTGAGGGACGACGTGGGCGCACCCGTCAGCGGCGCCGGCGGCCAGGGCGAGCCCGTCGATTCCCGGATCGTGCTCATGACCCGCACCCCCGCCGAGCCGACACCGCGGCGCACCCGTGGTGGCAGCCCGTTTGTGGGTACCACCGGAGGGGACGGAGCATGAGCCTGCTTGCCGTGGGGCTCAATCACCGGACGGCACCGACGTCCATCCTGGAGATGGCTGCCGTCACCGATGACGATGTCCCGAAGGTGCTCCGCGATCTGTGCCAGGCCGCGTGCGTCGCCGAGGCCGTGGTGCTGTCGACCTGTAACCGCACCGAGATCTACGCCGAGGTGGAGACCTTCCACGGTGGCGTCGCGGACGTGTCCGACCAGCTCACCCGGATCACCGGGACAGAACTGTCGGATCTTGCTCCGCACCTGTACGTCCATCATGAGGCGCGGGCTGTGAGCCACCTGTTCTCGGTCGTCTGTGGCCTCGATTCGATGCTGGTGGGGGAGGCGCAGATCCTCGGGCAGGTGCGCGCGGCCTTCCGGGCAGCCCAGCTTGAGGCCAGCGCCGGAGCCACCCTCGGCGGTCTGTTCCAGACGGCGTTGCGCGTGGGCAAGCGTGCGCACAGCGAGACCGAGATCGGTTCGGCTGGAGCATCGATCGTCTCGGTGGGGATACACATGGCCGCGGCCGGGTGGCAGGCGATGGCGACCGTCCAGCCCGGCTTGGCGGGCACGACGGGGAGCGCGTCGGCGCCCGGGCCCACGCTGGGTGCCAGGTCGCTGGATGCCGCGGATCGGGTGGCGCCGGCCGGCACGTTGCCCGTGATCGACATGCCCGCGATCGACGCGCTTGCCGGCCGTCGGGTCCTGCTGGTGGGAGCGGGGGCCGTGGGATCTCTGGCTGCGGCGGTGGCGCGGCGGGCAGGCGCGGCCGATCTCGTGGTCGCGAACCGCACCCCGGCACGAGCTCGACGAATAGTCGAGGCCTACGCGGCTGAGCTGGTCGGGCTCACGCAGGTGGCGCTGGAGCTGGACCGGGCCGACCTGGTGATCACGTCGACAGGGGCGGCCGGGCTTATCCTGACCCGCCAGACGATCGCCGAGTCGATGGCCCGCAGGGGAGGGCGGCCGCTGGTTCTGCTGGACCTCGCTCTTCCCCGGGACGTCGACGTGACCGTTTGTGATCTTCCGGGCGTCACCCTGATCGATCTCGACACCCTGCGGACCGCCCTCGACGGGCGGCAGGGTGCCAGCGACGTCGAGTCGGTACGGGCGCTGGTGGCCTCCGAGGTCGGCGCCTATCTTGATCGATGTCGTGCGCACCGCGTCGCGCCGACTGTCGTGGCGCTTCGGGCGCAGGCCGCCGCTGTCGTCCGCGATGAGCTCGACCGGCTGCAGACCCGCCTGCCAGATCTTTCTCCCCGGGACCGGGCGCTGGTGGAGGGGACGGTGCGGCGGGTGGCGGACAAGCTGTTGCATGCGCCGACCGTGCGGGTGCAACAGCTCGCCGCGTCCCCTGGGGGCGACACCTATGCCGAGGCACTGCGTGAGCTGTTCGACCTCCCTCGGGAAGCGCCGGCCGTCGTATCCGCACCTGATCTACGAGAGGCACCATGACGAGCGGGAAGCTCCGGCCGGGTCGGACAGCGGGCGCTGGGCCCGTCCTGGGCGGCGATGGGCGGGGGGATGTGCTGCGGCTGGGCACGCGGGGCTCGGCGCTGGCCATCGCGCAGTCCGCCACGGTGGCGGGCTGGCTGCGGGAACGGCTGGGCCGCCAGGTCGAGCTGGTGCGCATCGTGACCGCTGGAGACAGCTCCCAGGAGGCGATCAGCCAGCTCGGCGGGACTGGCGTATTCGTGAGCGCGCTGCGCGAAGCGCTGGTGGCCGGCAAAATTGATCTTGCCGTCCACTCGCTGAAGGATCTGCCGACGGCGACACCGGACGGACTTGTGATCGCGGCCGTTCCGCCGCGCGCGGATCCCCGTGATGTCATCGTCGCGCCGAGCGGCCGGATGCTGGCCGAGTTCGGGCCCGGGACCAGGGTTGGTACCGGCTCGCCCCGGCGGGCGGCGCAGCTGCGGGCCCTCGGGCTCGGGCTGAATGTCGTCCCGATCCGAGGTAATGTCGATACCCGAATAAAGAAGGCGATCGACGGAGCGGTCGACGCGGTTGTGCTCGCCCATGCCGGGCTGGACCGGCTGGACCGGCTGGACGCGGTGACCGAGGTGCTGGATGCGGATGTGATGCTGCCAGCCGCTGGGCAGGGTGCGCTGGCGATCGAATGCGTGGGTGATCCTGACGCCCTTGACGGCATTGTCAATCGGGTTGACCTGTACCGACGTGAAGGCACTCTCGCCGAGCTGCTACGGTTTGCGCTGGACGACCCACTGTCGCGCACTGCTGTCGCTGCCGAGCGTGCTTATCTGGCTGCCATCGAGGCCGGTTGTAGCGCACCGGTCGGCGCTCTTGCCGACGTTGCGGTGACGCCCGATGGAGCAATGGCCGCCGGTGCCATCCGGCTACGGGCGGTGGTTGCGTCGCCGGAGGGGAACGGTGTTCTCCGGCGCGTGGTCACCGGGCCCGCTGACCACCCGGAGGCGCTGGGAGAGCGCCTCGCGGACGAGATGTTGTCCGCTGGAGCACAGACGTTGATGGGAAATTTCTGATCATGGCCACCCGCCGCACGAAGAAGCCCCTGATCCCAGTCGCTCTCGTTGGAGCCGGCCCGCGCGATCCTGACCTGCTGACCGTTCTCGCCACGGAGACGCTGGCCGCCGCCGATTCGGTAATCGTTGATCCCGATGTCGCTGCTGAGATTGTCGCGAAGCTTCCCGGCGAGGTGCTGCGTATCGGCGATTCCGCACTGGTGAAACCAATCATGGACGCGGACGCGGCAACCGCCGCGGTCGTCGCGCGGGCCCGGGCGGGGGAACGGGTCGTCCGGCTGTACGCGTCGGATCCATGGCTCACCGGGATCGGTGCTGCCGACGCGCAGGCGCTGGCCAAGGCCAAGATTCCCTTCCGGGTGGTGCCCGGGATCCTGACCGGCGCCGCGGTCGCCGCCTACTCGGGGGTCGCCCCCGGGCTTCCGGTCACCTTCGCGAGCACGGCGGGAGTGTTCTCCGCCAGCGGGGTGCAGCCGACCATCGCCCCGTCGGCGGACACCCCGGGTATGGCGTTGGGCGCGGCGACGTACGGGGCCAGCCGCCTCGGCGGGCGTGGCCTGGCCGACCTGGGTGGTTCCGGCGTGGGTGGAACGGCGCTCGGTGGTCCGGGCCTGACGGCGCCACCGCTGGGCGCGTCGCTCGGGATCGGCGGGATCGGCGCGGGCCTGGGGCTCACGGGCGCGCCCGGCGCGAACATCGACTGGGTCTCCCTCGCGCAGGCACCCGGCACCCTGGTGATGACGGCGGTCTCGAACGAGGTCGGCAAGGTCGCGGCGGCGCTTGTCGAGCAGGGCCGACCGGGCGACACACCCGTCGCTGTGACGGTGGACGGCACCACCACCGACCAGCGGACGGTTTCCTCGACGCTGGACCGGATCGAGGCCGATGCGGCGCCCGTCATCGCGAACGCACCCTGTGTCGTGATGGCGATCGGGGCCGCGGTCGCGGCCCGGGGCAAGCTGTCCTGGTGGGAGTCGCGGGCACTGTTCGGCTGGACGGTTCTGGTGCCGCGGACCAAGGAGCAGGCGGCCATCCTTTCGGATCTGTTGCGCTCGCACGGCGCGAGCCCGCTGGAGGTGCCGACGATCGCGGTGGAACCACCGCGGACAGCCGCCCCGATGGAGCGCGCGATCACCGGCCTGGTGTCTGGCCGTTACCAGTGGGTCGCCTTCACCTCTGTCAACGCGGTCCGTGCCGTCCAGGAGAAGGTCGAGGAACGCAGCCTGGACGCCCGCGCGTTTGCCGGTGTCAAGGTGGCCGCGATCGGTGAGGCGACCGCGGACGCGCTGCGTGCCTTCGGCATCCGGCCAGATCTTGTTCCTTCCGGCCAGCAGTCCAGTGAGGGGCTGCTGGCGGACTGGCCCGAGTACGACGACGTGTTCGACCCGCTCGACCGGGTGCTGCTGCCCCGGGCCGACATCGCTACCGAGACGCTGGTCGCGGGTCTGAAGGACCGGGGCTGGAACGTCGACGACGTCACGGCCTACCGCACGGTGCGCGCCGCGCCGCCGCCGGCTCCGATCAGGGAGGCGCTCAAGGGCGGTCGGGTGGATGCCGTGGTGTTCACGTCCTCCTCGACCGTGCGCAACCTGGTCGGGATCGCCGGCAAGCCGCACGAGACCACCGTGATCGCGGTGATCGGACCGCAGACCGCGGCCACCGCGGCCGAGCTGGGTCTGCGGGTCGACGTCCAGGCGGCAGAGGCGACCATCCCGTCGCTGGTGCAGGCGCTGGCGGACTTCGCCGCCGAGCACCGTGAGGAACTGGGCAAGGTCGGTCCGCTCGCCGCCCGGCTGCCCAAGGCCCGGCGTGGTTCCCGGCGGTGACCGGGCTGCCGGGCGCTGCTGATCATATCGTTGGTGATCGCGTCGCCTTCCCGCTGGCCCGGTCCCGCCGGCTGCGCCGCGGCGCGGCCCTGCGCCGGTTGGTGTCCGATGTGCGGTTGCATCCGGCCGACCTCGTGCTTCCGCTGTTCGTCAAGGAGGGCATCGACGCCCCGACGCCCATCGCCTCGATGCCTGGTGTCGTGCAGCACACCCGGGAGTCGCTGCGCAAGGCCGCGTCCGAGGCGGCTCGGGCCGGCGTCGGCGGGTTGATCCTCTTCGGCATCCCCGCGAACAAGGACGGGCGTGGTTCGGCCGCGGATGATCCGTCTGGCATCGTGCAGCTGGCCCTTGCCGATCTTGTCGCCGAGGTCGGTGGCGACATTGTGATCATGACGGACCTGTGCCTGGACGAGTACACCGACCACGGCCACTGCGGTCTGCTGACCGAGGACGGCGAGGTCGACAACGACGCGACTCTGGCGCGGTACGGCTCGATCGCGCTGGCTCAGGCCCATGCGGGTGCTGAGGTGGTCGCGCCGAGCGGAATGATGGACGGCCAGGTGGGCGCGATTCGCGTGGCACTCGACGCGGGCGGGTACTCGGAGATACCGATCCTTGCCTACTCGGCGAAGTACGCCTCGGCCTTCTACGGCCCCTTCCGGGACGCGGCCGAGTGCACGCCGCGCTTCGGGGACCGTGCCGGCTACCAGCAGGACCCGGCCCGCTCGGCCGGTGAGGCACTGCGCGAAGTCGCCCTCGACCTCATCGAGGGCGCGGACGCCGTGATGGTGAAGCCGGCGTTGGCCTATCTCGATGTTGTGGCGGCGGTCGCCGCCGCTGTGGACGTGCCGGTTGCCGCCTACCAGGTGTCCGGCGAGTACGCGATGGTTGAGGCCGCGGCGGCGAACGGCTGGATCGACCGGGAGCGCGCCATCACCGAGACATTGACGGCTGTCCGCCGGGCGGGCGCGGACATCATCCTGACGTACTGGGCGACCGAGGTGGCCCGGCGCCTGCGTTGATCCGTCCGGGCCACTTCCTGGCGGCTCCGTTCCTGCCGGGCTCAGAGCGCCCGGCAACAGGGGCGTGGGTCAACGAGCGGGGCTGGGGTCCGTGCATCCGTGCATCGCGAGGCTGCGCGGGGAGCCACCGGAGGTGTTGGGTGGCGACCGATGAGCCGGGGTACCCGTGCATCGCGCAGCGATGGACGGGGAGCGATGACGCGAGGTGCGTGCCCTGGCCCCGCGACGCCGCGTCCCCTATTGCCGGTCGCTCTCAGTCGCCGCGGGTGTTTCTGTGGTCCTTATGTGTATTTTAGGGGCAAATCTTCCTACTTTGGCTGATAGGTTGCTTTATGGCAGGATCGGCTATCTCCTAGTGGAGGGACCGCAATGGCCATGGTTCTGGAGCGACCGACGCGAGAGTTGTCGGCCGTGTGTTCGTACCGCTGGTGCGAACAGATCGACTACGATGTCGGCATGGCTGTTGCGAAGGTGTCCGTATCCCTGGACGAACGTGTCCTCACGGCTGCACGGGCGGCGGCGACGGCCAAGGGGGTCAGCCTGTCGGCCTGGATGTCGCAGGTGATCGATCACCACATCGGCATCCAGGAGGGCCTTGCGGCCGTCCGTGAGTACGAAGCCGAGCACGGCCCCATCCCCCCGGACGCGCTGCGGCGGGCCGACGAGATTCTCGATCGGCTCGGAGTCGGGAGAAGATCCCGATGACGGAGGAGGAAGGTGGAGTCACGTACGACACCGGCGCCCTTCTGGCGGCTGAAGCGGGTGATCGTGAGATGTGGGCGCTGCATCGGCGGATTCTGGAACGTGAGGTTCGTCCGGTCATTCCCGCGCCAGTGCTGGCGCAGGCGTGGCGAGGTGGCCCGCAGCCGCTGCTGTCCCGCTTTGTCAAGGGTTGCAACGTCGAGGACTTCTCGGAGCGGCACGCGCGAGCGGTCGGATCTCTGCTGGCGCGGGCGGGTAGCAGCGATATTGTCGACGCTGCCGTAGTACTGACCGCGGCGACGCAGGGGCGTTCGGTTATCACGAGCGATCCGTCGGACGTGTCCGCCTTGGCGGACACCCACAATATAAAGATCAATCTGCAGGTCGTCTGAGTACGACGAGGTGGCTGCGAGGGCATCTGGACAACAGATATTCCCGCGACCACCCGCATCCTGCTGGGCCCTGACGGTCCGCGGCGGTCGGTGCGGCACTCGACCGGAGGCCGAGGTTGTGCTCCGGGGCGCCAGGATGTGGGAGCCGCCAGGTCCGGTTCGTTGAAAGACGGCCTCGTAGGATCGGCGCTGGACTCAAGACAGATCCGGAGGATGCGTCGACATGGCGGAGGACGGCATCGACGTTCATGAGGAGTACTTCGGTAACGCGCCCACCGGAGTCGAGGTTGAGCTGGATGACGAAGAACCTGGCACAGCCCGGCCCTGGAATCCGGATGACATCCGGGTCGCTACGAAGCAGTTCTCGTTGCGGAACGTTCTTGATCTGATTGATGACGGTGATCTGGAGCTGGCGCCCGACTTCCAGCGGAACACGGTCTGGAAGGCCCGGCAGAAGTCACGTCTTATCGAGTCAATCTTGTTGCAGATCCCACTGCCGGCATTTTATTTCGCTGAGGACAGCAACGGGATGATGCGTGTCGTGGACGGCTTGCAGCGGCTGTCCACCGTGTACAATTATGCCCGCAAACAGGCGTTCATTTTGACAGATCTCGAATATCTGAAATCGGTAGATAAGAAGCGCTTCGACGAGCTCATGCCGGCGCTGCAACGCAGGATCAACAATGCGCAGATCGTAGTCCACGTCATTGATCCGAGCACGCCTTCGGGAGTTAAATACGATATATTCAAGCGGATCAACACGGGGGGTACTCCGCTTAATGCCCAGGAGATCCGGCACTGCATGAGCAAGGAGCGGAGCCGGAGTTTTATCAAACAGTGCACGCATACACCGGAATTCGACCGTGCCACTGGTGAACGTTTCCGTGACCACATCCGGATGGATGATCGAGAAGTGGTTCTCAGGTACTGCGCATTTTGGCTGCGCGGTGTTGACGGCTATGTCTCGGACGGCTCTATGGACGTTTTTCTGGATACCACGACAACAATGCTCGACAACCCACGCGAGGTTCCGGATGATCGTTTGGTGGAGCTTTATAATGCCTTTCGTGAGGCAATGATCAAAAGTTATGAAGTTTTCGGCGAACATGCGTTCCGGAAATGGCCCCGAGGGGTGAACGTCAGGAACCCCATCAACCGTCCACTGTTCGAGAGCTGGTCCTGGGTACTCGGTCGGTACGACCGCGCCGATCTGATGAGGCGCAAAAATCTGATAGTTGCCGCAGCGCGGGATCTTATGACCGATGATCGACTTTATATCGATGCGATCACGACATCGACAGGAGACCCGAGGAAGGTCCGGCTACGGTTTGCCAGAGCAGCCCAGACCGCGCAGGTGTCCCGGTGACGACAACTCTTGCGATCCGAAATTTCAAACGGTTCGTCTCAGTCGAGCTGGAAATTCGACCACTCACCGTTCTCACCGGTCTGAACGGTACCGGCAAGAGCACCGCCATCCAGGCGCTGCTCCTCGCCCGACAGGTGGCGGATCTTGCCGGCGCTCGTGTCGTACAGCTCAACGGACCGTACGGACTGGCGCTTGGTGAGGCTTTTGACGTCCTACACCGCGAGGCCGAGCGTCAGGAGATCGAAGTTCGCATCGATGGTGGGGCCGCGGGAGCCTCCCACCGGTATTTGTTCGATGTACCTGACGACAGAGCCTTGAACCTGCTGGTTCGCGACCGTCCGGTGGATGTCCCGGACCTGCTCGCCGGTCACGGCGTCTCGTTCAGTTACCTCAACGCCGAACGACTCGGGCCTCGGGATCAGCTGGACGTCACTGCCGATGATCGAGAGCGGGTCGGTGTCGGCGTCCGTGGCGAATATACGGCACAAGCGCTGGCCCTGCACGAAACCATGGAGGTTCGTGAACCACTTCGGCATCCGAGTACCGGGGCGGAAGGCGTCACCACACTACGGACCCAGGCCGAGACCTGGGCATCCGAGGTCATCCGGCCAATCCGGATCACCACACAATGGCCGGTGGGGATCACGGCGAGTTTGATCCGCTATCAGGAACCCGGGGTGGTGGGCGAGCAGATCAGACCCGCCAACATGGGTTTCGGGTTCTCCTACGCATTGCCCATCATCGTGGCCGGTCTGCTGATGCCCATCGGTGGAGTGCTGGTCGTGGAAAATCCCGAAGCCCACCTGCATCCGGCGGGCCAGTCCCGGCTCGGTCGCTTCTTGGGCCAGGTTGCGGGAAGTGGTGCACAGGTGGTTGTGGAAACCCATAGCGATCATTTGATCAATGGCATCCGGCTGGCCGTCGCGGCGGATCGGGTTCTCGAGTCCCGAGGGGTGATCGTGCATTTTTTCGATGCGGGTACCGATGGTCATCCCACGGCCATCGAACTTACCGGGCGTGGTGGGCTCACCAGCTGGCCGACAGGATTTTTTGACCAGATCGAGAACGACCTGGGGAGGTTGGCCCGTGCGAAACGCAGAAATGTCTAGTGGCCCCCGTGTCGTCATCGACGAGGCGAGTTTCGACTTCCGAGAGTTATCCGACATCCAGATCGAGTCCTGTTTGGACGAGTTCAACGAGACCTTACGGATGCTTCGCGCCGACGACGGTCTCGGAGTCTCCTGCGCTCCCATGTGGGAAGCGGTCCGGTGCCTGGACGAATGCGAGCTCTATCAGTTCTTGTGCCGTGAGTATCCATCGGAGGTCGACCGGGACACGCTGGTTCTTGCGTACAGCCAGCTTTCGCGATGCCCGGAATGGGATGATGAGGCGATTTCGAATGTTGATGCTACCGTAAGCATCGACGGTGGTGATCGTATCATGGCGCTTTCGGTGGCCTACGCATCTTTTATGATCATGAATGGATTCGGTGTCGCCTGCGTGCTTTTTCCAGGCTCCATTCGTCGTCGAGGAGCCCTGGCTGTGCGCGGCGACCACGGCGAAAGTCAGGTGTTCTTTTTCTGTGGCCCGGCGGAACTGCCCGAGTTCTGGCGGCGATTATTCGCGTTTGAAAACGTACCTGAAGGTAAATTCTTCGAGTTGGGCCGGCGCGCCTTCCCGGACCTCGTGTTCCATCCAGGCCTTTCGTTCAGCCGTTTCGAAGGATCCTATCCGGTCCTACGCGACCGGGTAGTCACCGTACTCGCCGCGCTCAACGATCGATTTGTTGACGAGTACCGTGGATGCAAGGGAAAGCCCAACGAGATCCAGGCCGCGATGGGTCGTTACCATTTCGAACTCTCACCGGAGAGCCCGAACGCCAGGGGCAGCGACCGGTTGATGCGCCAGCGCGAGGTAGTCTACGAGGGTAACACACTGCTTTGTGAGTGGCATGCGAAGCTCGAGCGTCACCGCAACCGCATTCACTTCTCCGCGCCAAGCGAAATGTTGGCCGGCCGTATTCTGATCGGAATTTTCGTTTCTCATCTCGATACGTAGCCAGCTGAAAATCATGTGATCATGAATGGCTCGTATCCCGCAGTCCCAGGGCGCGCGGCCTGAGTAGGTGCCCGATATCCGTCGAGCCGCAGTCACCCTGGTCCATGGGTGGCGCGAGCGACCGTGGCGGCGGGTGGGTTTGGCGGGGCCGGTACGTCCGGCAGACCGGTGAAGAAATCCCAGATGACGGTGGCGGCGCTGGCCGCGGCCGCTACCCGCGGCTGAGCCGGCCAGGCATGCGGTAGATCGTGATAAATGACGGTGGCAACCGCGGTGTGGTTCCGGCATTCGCGCCATGTCAGGATCTCGGCCGGGCCCACTCGGCCTGTCGTCGTCGGCCGTGCCGGGCAGCCGTCCCGATCATGCCAGAGCTGGACGGCCGCGGCCACCGACATCAGCGGTGGCCGGGCCAGCCGCGTTCCCTGGTAGGGAAGCACCTGGTCGGCGGTGCCGGCGGCGAGCAGCACCGACACCGCGCCCCCCTGCGCGCACGGCACCAGCGGGACCGCTCCGTAGGTCGCGATCCCGGCGAACGCCGCAGGGTCCTCACAGGCCATCCGGAGGGCGAGCTTCCCACCGTTGCTGTAGCCGACGAGGTAGATGCGGCTCGTGTCGATCTGCTCTCCGTGCAGCACCGCGGCAACCACGTTGTGCACGAAGGCCGGGTCGTCCGGCCGTGAACGGCCCGCCGTTCCGCAACAATCGCCGCCGGCGTTCCAGGACAGGCCGAGGCCCGTGGGTACGGCAAGGATCGCGCGGCCTTCGGCCACGAGCGGAGCGAGCCCACTCAACGACACCATCGCGGCTGGCGTCAGCCCGCGGCCGTGCAGAAGTATCACCAAGGGCAGCCGGCCAACGGATTGAACCGGCCGCAGCAACAGGTAGATGCGTCGCAATCCATTTACCGTGATCGTTCTTGTGCTCTGGTTCATCAGCGTCTGGGCGGCGGTTCTGACGGTGCCGGTTTCACGTCGCGACGGCGAAGGCGACTGGTTGGAGGCAGCCGAGATGCTTATCGTGGCCGGTTTTGTGTGGCCCGCACGAGCGATGAGTTCTGTCAGCGTCACGAAGAGCAGCATCGCTGCCAGGGTGGCCAGGAGGAGTTTCTTGCGCCGGAAGGTCATCGTCCGGCCGGGCCGGCTGTTACTGATCGGAGGATCGGATCGCGGGCGCGAGAGAACGTGGTCGCGTCGATGCCGTTGGCGCGGGAACCGAGGGCCGCTTCGGGCCGGTCTTCGCGTCGGTGCGCCTTGGCCGTCGCCGGGGTCGGCCGGATACCGCCAGGCTCAGCGGCGTGGGCCGGCAGAGCGCAACCACCGCCGCCGACAGGAACAGCGTCGCTGACATCGCCGACAAGGTCGACCACGGCGGGGGAAGCGTGCGAGGAAGGAGAGCCAGCACACCCGGCAGGATGGCCGGATGGACGAGATAGATGCCGAAGGACAGCTCCGAACCCCTGCGCATGAGCGAGTCCAGATGTCCTGGCCGCCGTTTGCGTTCCCATATCGCGCCCAGGACGAACAGGGCCATGATGCTCGTTACCCCCCATGGCACCATAATGGGCTGAAAGACCGATGCGGCGTCAAATGGTGCTTGTCCATGGTGGCGTGCGATCGTGTAGCAGAGCTCGGCGGCGCCCGCGGCCAGCGCCGCGCTCAGCATCGTGAGCACGATGTGCCGACTCATCCAGTCACGGAAGCGATCGCCGTGGACCGCGGCCAGCGCACCGGCGACAAGCCAGAACTGGTACATCGCGAACAGCTCGTGGCAGTGCTGTTCCAGTATGCCGGCCACCCCGGGCCACGGCCGGCCGTAGTGGACCTCCGCCAGAGTCGCGATCTGGAGCAGGGCGCTTCCTGCCAGTAGCTGCCAATGGTAGCCGGCCGTGCGGCGCACAAGACGCGCCAGCAGCGGGTACAGCAGGTACACCTGCAGCGTGACCAGTAGGAAGTACATGTGGTACCAGGCATCACCGGTGATTAAGTCGTAGCCGAGAGTGCGTGCGGAGGCGGATATCTGACCGTCGGCAAGTTGCCGTACCAGCACCGGGCTGGCATAGGCGACGGTCCAGACCACATAGGGCACTCCGACGAGCAGGAAACGACGCCGCCAGAACCGGCCCAACGCGAGCGGCCGGTCGTAATGGGTGTGGAACAGCACGAAGGTGGTGAGGAAGAAGAACGCCTCACGGGTGAAGTGCAGCAGCATGAGTGCCGCGTTGCCGCCGACGCTCTGGAACGGGTTCGTGCCGCCCGTCGTGTGGACGCCGACCACCGCGACAAAGGTCAGCAGACGGACCAGGTCGACGTCGTGAAGATGCGCCCGCCGGCTGGCGGCGGCTGTACTGCCGATCAGCGGCCCCGGTTCCGCTGGCCCTGTTGGGGCCGCTTCCGCTCCCGCTGGCGCCGTTCGGGGCCGGTGGAGGGCGTCCGGCGCCTCGGTGGCGGCCCGTACCGGGCTGGATGTCGCTGTCGTCATGAGAGTCCGTTCGTACAGCCGAGCCGGTCGCGCAGCCGTCGGCTTCCATCGAGGCGGCTGCCGGCGAGCCGCCGCATCACCTTGCCGGTGGGCCCGACCGGCAGCGCGTCGACAAGGTCGATGGTGACGGGACGTTTGAAACGGTCCAGCGCTGACTCACAGCGGGCGGCCAAGTCGGCGGCGAGGCCCTCGCCGGCCCCGGTGGCCGGTACCACCAGCGCAACCGGCGTCTGTCCGAGGACCGGATCGGGGCGGCCGACAACCACGGCCGCGCTGACTCGGGGATCGGCCAGGAGGACTTCCTCGACCTCCCGCGGGAAGATTTTCTCGCCGCCTCTGTTAATCACATCGTCGGTGCGGCCGACCAGGAACAGGTACCGATCTGTGTCGAGGTACCCCAGGTCGCCGGTATCCAGCCAACCGTGGACGTCGATCCGTTCGTTGCCCGCCTCGCCCACATACGCTCTGATCACTCCTGCGCCGCGGATCTGGACATGACCGGTGACACCCGCGGGGCATTCCTGCCCGTCCTCGTCGACCACGCGTACCTCGGTGGCGACCGGTAGCCCGACCGAGCCGGCCTTGCGTACTCCCCGCAGCGGATTGGCCGTTATCTGGCTGGCCGCCTCGGTCATGCCATAGGTCTCCAGCACCTCGATGCCGGTGGCCTGCTCGAACGCGTGCAGCACCGCGACAGGCAACGCCGCCGACGCGGACCGGACAAAACGCACCCTGGTCGAACGCGCCTGCCCAGCATCCGGATCACGGGCGAGGATCGTCACCATGGCCGGCACGGCGTTGATCCAGGTCACGTTGTGCTCGACGATCCGCCGCCAGAATCCCCGCCGGTGGAAGCGCGTGTCCAGCACCATCGCGCCGCCCGCGACCAGGGTGGCGAGCAGCCCCACCACCTCGGCGTTGACGTGGAACAGAGGCAGCGGGCAGAAACCGATGTCGGCACGGGTGAGGGCGTGGTGGCCGGCCACCGCGTGCGCGACGTGGCTGAGCTGCGCCTCAGCCAGGAAGATCTGTTTGGCGGTACCCGTGGTACCTGAGGTGGACAACAGCACACCACCGTCACCCCCCGGAGCCACACCGTGGTAGCCGGTCCGAGCTGGGCACGGGGCGATCTGCTGGACGCCAGCTGCCGGGGGCAGGCCCCGGTCTGTGACCACCGCGGCGGGCCGGGCCAGGGCAAGTATCCGCCGCAGCTCCGCCGGGGGAGCGCTCGGGCTCAGCGGGACGGCGTGGCGCCCGCTGGTGATAGCCGCGAGGTAGGCGGTGGCGAAGTCCACCGGGTCGGAGACGGCGATTGCCACCCGCTGCCCAGGCCGACAGCCGGCGCGGTCGAGTTCCGACCACCAGTCACGTATCGTCGTGTTGAGTTCACCGTAGCGCAGGCTGTGGCCACTGCCCGCATCCGTGAGAAAGACGCGATGGGGATGATCTCGGCTGCGAGCCTCCACCAGATCGATCATGCGGTGGCGGCCCGCGGACGACCGCTTTTCTAGATCCATCGAACGAGGATTGCCAAGGACAGCAGGCACGCTCGCATCCTTCTCGAACAACGTTAACGAAACCCCGGAACTCGATGAGAGCTTACTGATGGATCCGTCGACAGGTCATGATTACCCGACCGGTAGGATTACGCTGTCCACCCGATCTTTTCAGTAAGCTCACAGGCGGCGTTAAAGGCGTTTTCATGTAGTGGGAGAAGGGTGGGGTGGCATTTGGCGCGCGTGGTGATTTCGCCCCGCCTGCCGGATCCCCGATCGGCGAGTACCGCTCCAGGAGGCCGCAGTATGATCATCAGTGCTCTCGCGCTGCCCGCGCGCCAGTCGAAACCGCGTTCCCGTGGAATTACCTTGGTGATCGACAATGGCTTGCCGACCGGCTACTTCTGTGATGCTGTTGTCAGCTTTAGTGATCATATCGACCTCGTGAAGTTCGGGTGGGGCACCTCGCTCGTGACAGCCGGCCTCGCGAACAAGATCAATTGTCTGCGCACTCTGGGTATCGATTTCTTCTTCGGTGGCACCTTGTTCGAAAAGCATATTCTACAGAACCGTTTTGACGATTTCCGGGGACTGTGCCACGAGCAGGGCTGCCGGTATGTGGAGGTGTCGAACGGGACGATCGACCTTGGTGTCGAGGAGAAAGCGAGTTACGTTTCCAAGCTCGCCGACGAGTTCATCGTGCTGAGCGAGGTCGGGTTCAAGGACGCCGAACGTTCCGAGCGCCAGTCACCGTCCCGGTGGATCGCGGCGATCCGGACCGATCTGCATGCCGGCGCTCATCTGGTGATTCTGGAAGCCCGCGAGAGCGGCACCAGCGGCATCTGCCGGCCAGACGGGCAGCTGCGGTTCGGCCTGATCGAGGACATCCTGGATTCCGACGTGCCAGTGGATCGACTTGTGTTCGAGGCTCCCACCAAGATCCTGCAGACCCACTTCATCCGCCGGGTCGGTCCGGAGGCCAATCTCGGGAACGTACACGCGGCCGACATCGTGGGCCTGGAGACGCTGCGGCTCGGGCTCCGGTCGGACACGCTGCTGGCCTTCGAGCCGGCGGGCGAACAGGGAGCGAACCGTGCGGAACACCGCTGATACCTTTCACCTCGCCATACCCGTGACAGACCTGGCGCTGGCCGAGCGATTCTACGTCGATCTGCTCGGCTGCCGGCTCGCCCGCCGCTATGCCGACCGGATCACGCTTGACTTCTTCGGCGACCAGCTTGTCTGCCACCTCAGCCCCGATTATGAACCGGGCGAGCTGGCGTTGTACCCGCGCCATTTCGGCGTGACATTCCGGGACGGTGCCGACTTCGACGCGCTCCTGCGCCTGATCGAACTGCGTAAGGTGCCGGTCTTCCAGTGCGAACAGGTACGTTTCGCCGGGCTGGTCGAACAGCATCGGACCGTGGTGCTGCGCGACCCTGCGGATAACCTGCTTGAGTTCAAACATTATGTTGACCCGCGGATGATGTACTGATCCTCGGGATGGCGTGTCGTCGGCTTTTGTCACACTAAATTGATCATGATTACTGGCTGCGCCTGATGGCGGGCATACCTCGGTGGGCTCCGTTGCCAGCCGGTCGGTTGCCCGTGCCCGCCATCATGGTGGCGTGTCGCGTCCTGTCACGGTCCGTGGTCCGTACGCCGGATCGTTTCGGATCGTGTGGAGTGGGGTCTGGTGACGTGGACGGGCACGGTGCTACCGCTGTTCGTGAGACACCAATAGCGCTCGCTGACGGTGAGAAGGCAGGCTGAAGTGGCCGCGAAGTTGCGGCATCGGGACACCCCTCCCATCACCCGTACGCTCGGGCCTCGCTTCCCACCCCCGTAGTCGAGCGCGTACTGTGCTAAACGTGTCAGATCAGTCGCCTTCTGCCGGCGGTATGAGGCTCGATGACAATTTTCGGTACGTGCATGGACCAGTCGTCGGTGATTCGATCATGTCGAGCCTGCACCATCGGGCACTCTCCACGAGCTTGCGGGAACGGATTCACCGCTCCGACGGGGGCGCGTTCCTGATAGCCGGATTCCGGGGCGCCGGGAAGACCACCCTGGTGCGGTCATGCGTGCGAGAGCTGGTTGACCAAACGGCGGGGCGCCGTTACCTGCCGGTTTTCCTTAACATCGCGCGGCCGATGAGTACCGAGGAGTTCTTGTTCTCAGTAATCCGTAGAGTGGTGGAAAGCCTGGACGACAGCGGGCTGCTGGTCACTCTACCGGCAGCTGTACGGAACTCGGTGTTGCTCGCATATGCACGAACGTCGTTGTCCTTGACTTCCCGGGCGAGTGAAGATCGTGAGGCTGCGCGATCGATCGGAGTGGGAGCGGCCGTGCACTTCGCCGGCCTGACACCGAAGCTGGAGCGTGGCACCAAGACCACCCGGTCGCTGGCGACGGAAGCTTCGTTTCTTACCTACAGCGGCGCCGATGTAGAACATGACTTCCTGCGGATCGTAGAGCTGCTGGGCAGCGTGGGCAGCGGCGGGTTCGGCCCGGCCCTGCGCCGCGTGCAGCCGACAGTCCGCTTCCGCCGCCGCAGGCGTGGCATTGCTGCCCTTCCGATCCACGTGGTCGTCGTCCTGGACGAGCTGGACAAACTCACGAGCAGCGAGGATGGACGGGTCAGCCTCAATGCGGTACTGACAGCATTCAAAAATGTGTTGACCGCTCCTGGTGTGCACTTTGTTTTTGTAGCTGGCGTAGACTTGTTTGATCAAGCTGTTGCTGACAGTAGATCCGGTATCGGAATCTACGAGAGTGTCTTTTCGTGGACCTCCTACGTTCCGTGCCTCTGGCAGGCCGCTTCCGCTCTTGTCAGTGAACTGATCCGCAGCCCGAGCCGCGACAGGCTGGTCGACACCCAGATTTTCGAACTGATCTGTGATTACCTCGAGTACAAGGGGCGCGGTGTCCCGCGGCGGCTCACCCAGGAACTGTACAGCCTCCTCGCATGGGATAACGGTACCCCGTTTATCAGAATCTCGTCGGATGATATGGATCGCTTCGCCCTGTATGCGGAGCTGGCCGAGATCCTGGCAGGCCTGCTTGGCCGACAGCGCGGGCAAGGCCGCACCATCGAGGAAGACCGGTTCCGGCTCGGTGCGTATTACGTCACCGACTGGGTTCTACGCAGCGAAGGCGGAGTGTTCAAAGCCGAGGATGTGGTCAGGGGCGAACATGCGTTGTCGCCCTTGCTTTCGCTGACGTCGGCCCGAGCCGACCTGGTGCTGCGGCATCTGGTACGTCATGGCGTAATCGAGTCGCTTGCGGATCTACGGGATGGTGCAACACTTTTTGGCGGTATTACCCGGACGCCGAGTTATCGGCTGAGTGCGGAGATGCGCCGTCGGCTTCTGCGAATTGCACGAACCAGTGAACGAGAAAGTGTAGAGCTTCTCGGTGTTCCACTGTCTGCTGATGTGCGGCCTACCCCCCGTCCTCCAGGAGGTCCTCGCGTTTACGCTACCTCAGACACGACGATGGTCGGCTTGGCAGCGCCGCCGGCTGGAACCGGCAGTGACCGTGTGGACTTCCGCGTTCCTCGTGCTCAGCGGTTGATGGCGGGCGGGCGGTACGAGCTTCTTGACATCATCGGTGCCGGCGGAATGGGGACTGTCTTCGCCGCGGTGGACACAAGGACCGGGTTGCGGCGTGCCATCAAGGTACTGGATGCGCCGACCGCCGAAGGAGAGGCTCAGGCACGGTTTCGCCGAGAAGCGCAGATTGCGCTGCGGCTGCGACACCGTAACGTGGTTCGTACCTACGAGCTATTGCAAGAAGCCGATGGTCGGCTTGGCATTGTCATGGACTTGGTCGAGGGTTCCAGCCTGAGCCGGCAGACTGGCGAGAGCCGGCCGGACGGCGCTACGGCCGTGCGCTTGGCAGCGTCATTATTGGAGGGGATCGAATACCTGCACGAACTTGGGATTGTACGATTGGACGTGAAGCCGAACAACGTCATCGTAGACACTTTCGGTGAGCCAATAATGATCGACTTTGGGGTGGCCCGGCATATCGTGGACCCTGGCGGATCAACCGACGAAGAATTCTCCACGATATGGCAGGGCTTGCCTATCGGGACGCCGGCCTACATGTCGCCCGAACAAATTCGGGGTGAACAGATCGACCATCGAACCGACATCTACTCTCTTGGAAAGGTACTGTACGTACTGCTCGGCGGGCGAGAAAACCCGGATGAAGATGTTTCGACAAGACTCTACCGTGCTCTCACTCAGGATCTTGACACCGCTGTCCTCGAGTGTTCATCAGAGCTGGCTCGGGTTGTTTCTAAAGCGACCGCACGAGACCCGGAGCAGCGGTTTCAGAACGCAGCTCAAGCGCGGTTGGCCTTGCTTGCCGTCCCTGAGGCACGTGGACTCGACCGGCATTTGGAGCGGTCCGCCAACTGACTCGTCTCCGCGGGCATCGCTGCGTGTGTGCTCCGGCCTTGATCTTTCGCTGGGGTGGCGGACTCGTCCCCTTGGTCACAATCTAGCCATTCTGGTCATGCTCTCCTGGTCATGAACACAGTTGCGGCTGCGGCTGCGGCTATCGTGGCGCCGGGCGCCGGTGGGTTGCGCCCCTGTCGTCGGGCCGGCGTGGTGGAGCCCATGGCGACCGGGCTAATATTCGTAGCTTGCACGAACAAATGTTCGATTTTGTGGGCGTTTCGGGTTATCGTTGATCTATGCAGAGCGTCGCCGCCACCGCCAGCCCAGGCTGGGAGCATCCACTGCTCGCCGGGCTGGACGCGGTCGCCACCGGCGTGGACACCCTGGCAGAGGCAACAGTCTGGTCGCTGTCGGACGCCGAGCTGCTCACCGCGCTGGAGGACGGCGAACGCCTGCTGGCCACGGTGGCGGCACTACGGCTCCGGCTGGTCCGC
>NZ_CAKJTL010000175.1 GCF_917627385.1 Protofrankia sp. CiT1 | reverse complement strand
TATCGCCTCGCCGAGGCAGACAGCGGTACAGCTCTGACCGGAATCCGAGCAATTGGTTGAGACAGACCACACGGTCGTTCTCGGCCACCCCTGTCCTTTGAAGTCGGATTTCCTCTGAAGGATCATGGGTGGCCGTTCTGTGTGTGGCTACTTCACCCCGTCGGACCACATCCCTGCCACGCGCGCCGCAGGCCCGAGGTTAAGAGCGCCCGAGGATAGGACTGTCCGGCTCGCGGCTCCCCGCATCCCGCCCGGCCGCGTTGTCGTCAGTCGGCTCCCAGCACCAGGGCGCCTTCCTCCGCCGCCTTGCCGGATCGGGCGCGGATGAGCCGCTCACCGATCGAACGCCCTATCCTCGGGCGCTCTAAAAATCAGGCCTACAGGGAGCGGCTGTAGGCGTCGAAGGCGCGGGTCGCGAGTTTCCCGGCTATCGCGGCGAGCCCGGTGAGGCAGCAGAGGTAGATGCTGACCGCCAGCCAGTCCGGGTCGGTCGAGCCGGCCTCGCGGGCGGCGCTGACCGCCCAGTCCACCGGGTTGACCCGCGCGATGGTCTTCATCCAGCCCGGCATGAGGTTCCGTGCCATGATTGCCGATGACATGAACGTCAACGGCAGGATGGCGAAGTTCACCGCCGCGATCAGGACGTCCTCCTTCCGCACGAGCAGGGCCAGCGCGTTCGAGCAGGCCGCGACCGTGACCGCGACCAGCGACGCGGCTGTGAGCAGGACGGCCGGGCCGACCAGGCCGTTGCGGTAGTGGGTCCCGACGGCCCAGCCGAGCAGCATGATGATGACCGACTGGATGGTGGTGACCACCACCTGGTAGACAAGCGCGCTACTGATCAGCGCGGATCGCCGGACCGGTGACGTGAGCATCCGGTCCATGACCCCGCGATCGATGTCGACGATGACCCGCATGCCGGACCAGCCGGCTGAGAACAGAGCGCTCATCACCACGACGCCGGCAGTCAGGAAATCGAAGTAGGATCCGCTGCCGAAGCCGGGAACATCGACGACCCGGCGGAACAGCGAACCGAACAGGGGCAGCCAGACCACGGCCTGCACGATCGTGATCGCCAGGTAGGCGGGCTGGCGAACCAGCGCACGCAGCTGCCGCACAGTCAGCCAGCGCAGCTGGCTGCCGGCGGACGCCGCGTACTCCGTTGCGGGCGACGGCGCCGGCCCGGAACCTGAAGCATCCACCCCACGGCCGGGGCGGAGTGTGCTGTCCATGGCAGCCGCTCCGGTGACCGCGTTGCCAGACCAGGTGGTGGTGCCGGTGCCGCCTGACATCACGCCACCTCCTTTTTGCGCGCGACGCCCTGTTCCCGGCCGTTCGTGTCGTCGGTACCAGCACCAGCACCGACGCCGGCCGGGCGCGGGCCGGTCCCGGCGGTGGCCCTGAACCGGTGGCCGACATGGCGCAGGTAGACGTCATCCAGTGATGGTCTGGCGATCGTCGCCGCGATGACCGTGGTGTCCACCTGTTCGAGAGCGGCGAACACGGCGGGCAGGGACGACGCGCCGTTGGTCACCCGGCTGTGGACCTCGCGACCGTCCAGCGTGGTCTCGGTGACCCCGGGAATCCCGTTGAGGGCCATGGTGATGCCCTCCGCGAGAGCGGCGTCGGGAACGGTCGCGAGTTCCAGGCGGACGGCGTCTCCCCGCAGTTCGCTCTTGAGTTCGTCCGGGCTGCCTTCGACAAGGATGCGGCCGCCGTCGATGATGGCGACCCTGGACGCGAGCCGGTCCGCCTCCTCCAGGTAGTGGGTGGTCAGCATGATTGTCAGGCCGTCCGCCGCGAGTGAACCGATTTCGTCCCACATCTGCATGCGTGCGTGCGGGTCGAGCCCGGTGGTGGGTTCGTCGAGGAACAGCACGCTGGGCCGGTGCACCAGCCCGACGGCCACGTCGAGCTTCCGGAGCATGCCGCCGGAGTAGGTGCGCGCTGGGCGGTCGGCGGCCTGGGCCAGCTCGAACCGGTCGAGCAGGTCGGTGACCCGGGTGGCCAGTTCGGCGCGGGCAAGCCCGTGCAGGTGGGCCGCGAGCGCGATGTTCTCCCGTCCGGTCGCTTCCAGGTCGATGCCGGAACGCTGCGTGACAACACCGATCCCCTGTCGCACCTGGCCGGGATGGGCGAGGACATCGATCCCGGCCACCGTGGCCCCGCCGGAGTCAGGACGCGAGAGCGTGGTGAGGATTTTCACCGTGGTGGACTTGCCGGCCCCGTTCGGTCCCAACAGGCCGAATACCGTGCCCGGGGCGACCTGGAAGCTGAGACGGTCCAGCGCCCGGACGCCACCTCGGTAGTGCTTGACCAGGTCGGACGCCTGGATCGCACAATGCCCGCCGGAGCCCACGAACATGGCTGTCGCCGTGGGGATGGCTGTCGCCGTGGGGATGGCTGTCGCGGGCATGGACATGGACATGGACGCGACCGGGCCAGGCGCCTGGAGCAGCTGCGTGGTGGAGCTGCCGGTCGGTCGCGCGGCTTGCGCTGGAGCCGGGTCTGAGGTCATCGGTCCCCCTGAACTTCCTGAACCTGTGGGATGACGGGCGACAGAACGTGGTTCGTTGTTCACGTGATCGGTCTCCGGCTTCGATCGTGCGGGCCGGGCGTTCCAGCGGCGTCCCCGGGCGCGGCGGACGGCGCTGGCGGTGCCGGTTGTTCCCAGGCCGGCCAGGGGCTGGCGCCGGCCGGGCCGGCCTGCGCGGCGATGGCTCGTTCGGTCGTGTTCAGGACTGCGTCGGCCGCGGATCCCGTGTGGCCGCCAGCCCGCAGCGCCCGGACGACGACGTCGCGGATTCGGTCCGGTTCGGTCTCGCGAGTGTGGATGGCATCCCATATGTGGATGCCATCCAGTGTCCGTTCGGAGATCATCTTGATGAGCTCGTCCACGTAGCGGAGCTCGGCCTGGGCCAGCGCGCTGACGAACCCGGTTTCCAGCATGAACAATCGGGGCAGGCCTTCGCGGACGGTGAGGGCCTGCCCCGCGCGGGCGTGCTCGATCTGGAGCATGAGCCGGCTGCGGCGTTCGGTGAGCAGCCGGACGGCGTCTTCTGGCGTGAGCACGGCCAGCATGGACAGCGCCGCCTCGAAGCGCAAGTACTCCTTCGCGGGTGTGCTGACAAGCTCGGACATCCAGTCGTAGAGCTCGGTTCGACCAGCGGTGGTGATCTCGTAGATGGTCCGCTCGGGCCGCCGGCCTTCGCGAACGGTCTCCCGTGCCCTGATGTAGCCGCCACGGGCCAGCGACTCCACCACGGTGTAAAGCGAGCCGTAGGTCAGCTTGATGCTGTTTTCCTTGTGGCGCTCACGCATCGTAGTTGACATTTCGTACGGATGCATGGGCCGTTCGTTGAGCAGCGCAAGCACAGCCAGTGCCAACATGTTTGCCGGCCGTTGATGTGCCATGTTCCCACCACCTCGGCTCCGATTACTCGGAAGCGAGTATCCGAGGCGCGAGCGCTGGCTGTCAATCGGGCAGGTGGCTGCTTGGAGCGGCTGGCGGTGGTCAACAGCGCTGGCTGGTACACGGAAAAAATGGATCATTGATGATGGCCGTGGGCCGTGGGCCGTGGGCCGTGGGCCGTGGGCCGTGGCGCCGGTGCGGCGTGTTCGCTGGACCCGGCGGCGGACTCTCGGAATGCTCACAGGCGCGGAGCAGGTGCATCAGCCGAAAGCCGTGGACGCGATCCCTGTCTCGAGTGGCAACAACCGGACACACCGGCCGTCTGGCGCGCTACGCCGTGCGCCGCACGGCTGGCTGCGTCATGCTCACAGATGCGTCGTGACACAGCCGGTGCGGGTGGGCTCGGCGGCGCGCCCGCACCGCGGCTGGTTGGCGTTCCGTGCACCGAGCCGCCGCCGGTGGGCGGCTGGGTTATCCCCCGCCCACCGGCGGCTCCCTCCAAAAAATCATCAATGGTCGGAGTGCGGGCACATCGTGCGGCGGCGCGGTGCGGACCTGCGAGGATCGGTGGTATGCCAGTCGGATCCGAGGCTCCGGCCTCCCAGGAGTTGTTCCGCCGCGCGCAGCGGGTCATCCCAGGTGGGGTCAACTCACCGGTCCGGGCGTTTCAGGCTGTTGGCGGCACACCGCGCTTCATGGTGTCCGGGGATGGTGCATACCTCACTGACGCGGACGGTCGCAGGTATGTCGACCTGGTCTGCTCGTGGGGGCCGATGATTCTTGGTCATGCCCACCCGGCGGTCGTCGAGGCGCTGCGGGCGGCGGCGGCACGTGGTACGAGCTACGGCACGCCGAGCCCGGGTGAGGTCGAGCTGGCCGAAGAGATCGTGTCAAGAGTGGCCCCGGTCGAGCAGGTCCGGTTGGTCAACTCCGGGACCGAGGCCACCATGAGCGCGCTGCGGCTCGCGCGGGGTTTCACCCGACGTTCGAAGATCATAAAGTTTGCCGGCTGCTACCATGGTCATGTCGACGCCCTGCTCGCCGCGGCTGGTTCGGGAGTGACGACCCTCGGCCTGCCGGAAACACCGGGCGTGACTGCCGCCACCACAGCGGAAACGATCGTCGTGCCCTACAACGACCTGGGCGCCGTCGAGGCGGCATTCATCCGGTATCCTGACGAGATCGCCGCTGTCATCACCGAAGCCGCCGCCGCCAACATGGGAGTTGTCCCGCCGCTGCCGGGTTTCAACGCCGGAGTGCGTCGGCTTTGTGACACCTACGGGGCATTGTTCATCCTGGATGAGGTGATGACCGGTTTTCGGGTCGGGCCGGCCGGCTGGTGGGGGGCGGAAGGCGCCGTCGAGGGATGGGCGCCGGATCTGTTCACCTTCGGCAAGGTCATGGGCGGTGGGCTGCCCGCGGCGGCCTTCGGCGGCCGGGGTGAGGTGATGGCCCAGCTCGCCCCGGCCGGACCCGTTTATCAGGCCGGGACGCTGTCGGGCAACCCGCTGGCGGTTGCCGCGGGTCTGGCCACGCTGCGAGCCTGCGGCCCGGAGGTGTACACGACGGTTGACACGCGCGCCGGTGATGTTGCCGGCATCGTGTCGACAGCGCTGACCGAGCAGGGCGTGCCGCACCTGCCCAGCAGCGCCGGTTCGCTGTTCAGCGTGTTCTTCACCGACGCGCCGTCCGTCATCGACTACACCGGGGCGCGGACCCAGTCGAGCGCCCGCTACGCGGCGTTCTTCCATGCGATGCTGGACGCCGGGGTGTACCTGCCGCCGTCCGCTTATGAGGCGTGGTTCGTCTCGGCGGCACACGATGACGCCGCTGTCGAACGGATCGCCAACGCCGCGCCGGCGGCGGCGCGGGCCGCGGCCGGCGTCCCTGAGCCGGTGCCGGCAACGAGCGCTGGAGGGCCGCGCTCATGACGCGGACGGGCAGTGACACGACCGACACGACCGACACGACCGACACCGCCGACAGCCCGCTGACGACCATCCACCTTGTCCGTCATGGTGAGGTCTTCAATCCCCAGAAGATCCTTTATGGCAGGCTGCCCGGGTTCGTGCTGTCCGAAGCCGGCGCGCGCCAGGCCAAGGTGACCGCGGAGTTTCTTGCTGATCGTGACATCGCTGTTGTTGTCGCCAGCCCGCTGGAGCGGGCGAGACAGACCGCCGCGCCGATTGCCGCCGCCAGCGGTGTCGCAGTCGAGGTCGACCCACGCCTCATCGAGAGTCGCAACGTCTTCGAGGGCAAGCCGTTCGAGGCCGGGCCGGCCCTTGTCCGCTACCCACGGATGTGGAAAATTCTGATCAATCCGTTCGAGCCGTCCTGGGGGGAGCCTTACACTGAGATCGCTGGACGGATGCTCGCCGCCGTCGCCGAGTGGCGTGCGGCCTTCCCCGGCCGGGAGGTGGTCCTGGTCAGCCACCAGCTACCTGTGTGGACGACCCGCCGCGCGCTGGAGGGCAGCAGGCTCTGGCACCGTCCGGACCGTCGCCAGTGCGCGCTCGCCAGTGTGACGTCGGCGGTGTACTCCGGCGATCGGCTGGTGCGGGTCGACTATGCCGAGCCGAACGGCCCGACCGTCAACCAGGCCGGTTCTGTCGGTGCCTGACCTGCCCGTGGGCCTTCGCGGCTGTCCTCGGACGCTCCGGCAACAGGGGATGCGGCGTCGCGGGGCCAGGGCACGCGCCTCGCGCCATCGCTCCCCATCCATCGCGATCCATCGCCGCGCGACGCACGTCGGTTGCCACCCACCACCTCCGGCGGCTCCCCGGGCTGCCTCGCGACGCACGCATCCCAACCCCGTTCCTTGATTTGATCGGGTTGGGGACATCGGGGGGCCGGGCAGCGGCGGCGCCCGCAACCTACGCTTGGGGCCGAGTTCTACAGTGGGTCGTAGGTGAGACCGGGTCCGATGCGTGTGACGGGAGTGAGTGTGGACGGGCGGCGGAGCGTGACAGCGGCATCGGGGATGCCTGCCGCCTGGGCCGGGCGGGCGCGGTGGCCGGGTCCGCGTCCACGTCCACGTCAACATGCGTCGCTGGTCATCACCGGTGCGCTGTGCGCGCTGCTCTGTGTGGTGACTGGCTGTTCCAGCGGGACCGACAGCGTGGATCAGGCTGCTGGTGGTGGGTTCGGTTTTGTCCAGCAGGCGTCCAACTCCGACTTCGTCCCGGTCGAGAACCGGACGCCGGCCCCGATCCTCACCGGGCCGACCGTGACCGGTCCCGAGCTGGACCTCACCAGCTACCGCGGGCGGATCATCGTCGTGAACTTCTGGGCGTCGTGGTGCGCGCCCTGCCGCGCGGAAACGCCCGGTCTGGTCACGATGGCCGCCGACAACCCACAGGTGGCCTTCGTCGGTGTGAACGAGAAGGACAACCTCTCCGCGGCGAAGGCGTTCATCCGTGACAATGGGGTGAACTATCCCAGCATCATCGACCGGATCGGCACGCTCGCCGCGCGCTGGCCGGTGCCGCCCGGCCTGCCGTCCACCTTCGTGCTGGACGCCAAGGGCCGGCTCGCGGCCCGGTTCACTGGTGGAGTGCTCCCGGATGAGCTGATGCCCATGCTCACCAGGCTGCGGGCGGAGACGTGAGCGTCGCGTCGTTCGTCACCGATGGACCGCTGCTGCTCGCTGTGCCGGTCGCCGCGGCGGCCGGGCTGCTGTCGTTCCTGTCCCCGTGCGTGCTGCCGTTGGTGCCCGGATACCTGTCGTTCGTCACCGGGTTGTCGGGCGAGGATCTCGCGATCGGCCCGGCGCCTGGCACCGGCCGGGCAACCGCCTTGGCCGCCCTGGCGGTGCCGGGTGTGCCGGGTGTGCCAGCCGGGCCGGCGGCGGCCGGCGCTCCGGGGGCCCCGCTCGAGGTCGCGGCCCCGCCCCGGGCCTGGCCTCGGTTGCGATCACGCCGCCGGGCGGGCCGGGTCACCGTCGGAACCGGCCTGTTCATCGCCGGTTTCACCGCCGTCTTCGTCAGCTACGGCGCCGCTTTCGGCGGGCTGGGGCGATGGCTGACCCTGCACCAGGTAGGCGTCAGTCAGATCCTCGGCGTGGTGACCATCGTCATGGGGCTGGCGTTCGCCGGTGTTTTCGCGCGGGTCCCGCTGGCCAACCGGGAATGGCGCATCCACCGCCTGCCCGCCCCGGGCTTGCTCGGCGCACCGCTGCTCGGAGTCCTGTTCGGGGTCGGCTGGACGCCGTGTCTCGGGCCGACTCTCACCGCGGTGCTGGGCCTGGCCGTACAGAGCGCGACCGCCGGCCGAGGCGCGCTGCTGTCCGCCGTCTATTGCCTGGGGCTGGGGGTACCCTTCCTGATCGTGGGCCTGGCTTTCCGGCGGGTCGCTGGTGCGCTGGCCGCGGTGCGCAGGCACGCGCGGACGCTTACCCTCTTCGGTGGCGTCCTGCTCGTCGGCGTCGGGCTCCTCCAGCTCACCGGCGCCTGGGCTGATCTGATCGCGGCTGTCCGCCCCTACGCGCCGGGTTTCGGGGAGACTCCGCTGTGAGCCAGCCGACGGCGCCCACGACCGTGCCTGACGATGTGCGTGCGCAGGCATCGCCACCGCCGTCTCAAGCGTCGGGCGGGCCGGATGCTGCCGCGCTGGATGCTGTCGGGCCGGATGTTCGCGGCGCCGGCCCTGTCCGAGGCCTCGGCTCCGCGCGCCGGGTCTCCGCGCGGTGGGGCCCTGGGCGGTGGGGCCCCGCGCGGTGGGTCATCGTGCGGATCCGGCGGCTTTGGCATCAGCTGACCAGCATGCGCACCGCGTTGTTGCTGCTGTTCCTGCTGGCGCTCGCGGCCGTCCCTGGTTCCCTGCTGCCGCAGCGGTCGCTGAACCCGTTGAAAGTCGAGCAGTACTTCCGTGACCACCCGTCGCTCGCGCCGGCGCTGGACAGGGTGTCCGCGTTCAACGTGTTCGGCGCTCCCTGGTTCGCCGCGATCTACCTGTTGTTGTTCATCTCCCTGATCGGATGCCTGTCGGCCAGGGTCCGCTGGCATGCCAGAGCGCTGGTGGGACGCCCGCCGCGGGCACCGGCCCGGCCGAGCCGGCTGACCGGAGGGCAGACGTGGGACACCGCGCTCACCCCGCCGGAGGCGATCGAGGCCGCGCGGGTGGTTCTGCGGCGGCGGCGGTTCCGGTTGGCCGTCGCCGCCGAGGGCGCCACCCGGCCCGATGGCAGCCCCGACTTCTCCGTGGCGGCGGAAAAGGGGTACCTGCGCGAGACCGGAAACCTGATTTTCCATATCGCGCTGGTCCTCATGCTCGTCGGTGTCGGGCTGGGCTCGTGGTTCGGCTATCAGGGCACGGTCCTCGTCATCACGGGGGACGGGTTTGCGAACACGCTGGTCTCCTACGACCAGTTCAGCCGGGGCAGGCTTGTCGACCCCGCCGGTGGCCTGGCGCCGTTCTCCCTGACCATGGAGAAGTTCACCGCCTCCTACCAGCCGACCGGCCAGCCGGCGGACTTCCGCGCGACGGTCGCGTACGCATCCGGGCTGCGCGAGCCCACCCGTGTGGCTGAGATCCGGGTCAACCACCCGCTGGCGATCGGCAGCGCAAAGATCTATCTGATCGGGCACGGATACGCGCCGCACTTCGTGTTGCGTGACGCTGCCGGCGGGGTTGTCTGGGAGGGCTATCAACCGTGCACGCCCCGGGACGCCATGTTCACCTCCACCTGCACATTGAAGATCGGCGATACCGGGCTCGCGCCGACCGGACCCACCCGTGAGCCGCGGCAGCTGGCATTCAGCGGCGTGTTCACGCCCACCACCGAACTGGACCGGGCGCGCGGCTATGTCTCGACCTACCCGGCGGCGAACGCACCCGGCCTGACGCTCACCGGCTATGTCGGCAACCTGCACATCAACGAGGGCATCCCGCAGAACGTCTACTCGCTGGACACCCGTGACATGCGTCAGCTCCGGCTGAACGGGCCGCTCGGCGATGATCGCGCGGCGCAGGTCCTGGCGCTGAACAACCCGAAGCAGCGAACCGTCACCGGTCTGCCCGGCGGGATGTCACTGGAGGCCGACGGCGTGCGCGAGTTCGCGACATTCCAGACGAAGTCGGACCCGTTCAAGGGCTGGGTGCTGGTCGCGGCGATTGCCATCATCTGCGGTCTGCTGGTGAGCATGCGGGTCCGCCGCCGCCGGGTCTGGGTGCGGGCGCGCCCCGCGGCCGGCACGGGCGTAGGAACGGGTGCGGATGCGCATGCGGCTGCCGCGACCATCGTCGAGATCGGCGGTCTGTCCCGGTCCGACATCGACGGCTTCGCCGCCGAGCTGCGGGCGATCGCGCTGGATGCGCGGGCGGCCATGGAGACGGACCCCCGGCTGGTGGACTCCAACAAACAGGAGCTGTGATGCCTGTCAACTCCGGTCTTGCCGCGTTGTCCGATCATTTTCTCGGCGCGACCATGGTGGTCTACGCGCTGGCGATGCTCGGCTACGCGGCCGAGTTCGCGTTCGGCCGGTTCGGACGGACGAGCGGCGCACCGGCGGTGGAGCCGGTCATGTCATCGCCGTCATCGGCCGGAGCCGCCCGGCTCACGGCTTCCGAACGGGTCCCGGCGATGGCCGGCGCCGGTCTCGGCGCGGCCGAACGCAGCGGGGAGGTCGACGGCGGCGTTGACGGTGGCGGCGTTGACGGCGGCGGCCAGGGCGGACCCGGCGCGATGACTGATCCGGCGGCGGCACTGGCCGCGGCGATGGCCGGGGATAGCGAGCACCCACCCGGCCCGGCCGGGGTGCGCTGGATCGGCCGGATCGCGGTGGCGCTGACCGCTCTTGGCTGGCTGGCTCAGGTGGGTTCGGTGACGGCTCGTGGCTTTGCCGCGCACCGGGTGCCGTGGGGGAACATGTACGAGTTCTCATCCATGATCACGTTGGTCGCGGTGTCAACCTACCTGGTCATGCTGGCGCGGACCCGGGCTCGTGTCCGCTGGCTGGGTGTTTTCGTGATGTTCCCGGTGGTTCTCTATCTGGGTTTCGCCGGCACGGTGCTCTACGTCGCCGTGGGACCGCTTGTCCCAGCGCTGAACTCCTACTGGCTTAAGATCCACGTGGCCGCGGCGATCGTCGCCAGCGGCGTGTTCATGCTCTCGGCGGTCACGACCGTCCTGTATCTGCTGAAGGACCGCTGGGAGAACCAGCTGGCCGCTGTCGCCGCGGGGCGGGCCGGCGCGTCCGCCGCGATGCGCAAGCGTGGTGGCATCATGATGCGTCTGCCCACGGCCGCGGTTCTGGACCGCATCACCTACCGGGTGATCGGGCTGGCGTTCCCGATCTGGACGTTCGCGGTCATCGCCGGGGCGATCTGGGCGGAGGCGGCCTGGGGCCGTTACTGGGGCTGGGACCCGAAGGAGACCTGGTCGTTCATCACGTGGGTGATCTACGCCGCGTACCTGCACGCCCGGGCCACCGCCGGTTGGAAGGGCAACAGGGCCGCGGCGATCTCACTGTTGGGTTTCAGCGCGTTGTTCGTGGATTACTACCTGGTCAATCTGGTGATCTCCGGGTTGCACTCCTACGCCGGGGTGAACTGACAGGCCCGGCCCGGTGCGAGACCCGCTCCGCGAGTGGCCAGGGCGTTCGAGCGGCGGATCGGGGACGGGCTTTTCAGGTCCGGGAGGTACCGTCGCCATCCCCGCGACGGATCCGTTCGGACAGTTCGCGCAGGAACTCGGGGTTGTCGTCGGGGGCGACCGATGGCGGTGCCGGGCCTCGGCGCGCCCAGGGAAACTGACGCCCGGCGGAGATCCTGTCCGGGGCACCCCAGCGGATGCCGGGGCGCTCCGTCCAGGACGACCGACCGCCCCATGCCGGATGATCACTGTTCCGCGCGGCGCCAGCGCCACGGCGTGGGCGGCCCAGCAGGAACCAGGCCACAGCGCCGACGACCTCGAACAGAACGATGATCACGATCCAGGCGAGTTTGGGGAGCGTACGGACCGAGGCGGCCGGGGTCACGGCCGCGTCGACAATCGCGTAAACCCAGAACCCGAGAACTACCAGCGTCAGCACGAGCCCGACCACCGTACCGCCGCCCCCTTACCCGATCGCGCCAGCTGTCAGAACCTCACGGAGGCCCGATTTACCTGCCCGTACCGTACCGGCCGGTTGTGGTCCATCAGGCCCAGCGGTCATGTCCGTCGTTGTTCGACCGTACCGTCAACCATTCCCCCCGCAGCGGCGGTGCGTCCGCCCGGGGCAACGGGGTGGGACAGCCATACCCCCGTCACACATCCGGTACCGATGCCGCAGCCGGATGCGTACCCGCGGCTGCCGCGCGTCCGCGGCAGTCCCAGCGTGCTCCCGGTGAGCACGAGAGCTCTCCCGCCTCCTCCCGTCTCCCCTTCCGCCTCGAACGGCAATGCGGCCGGCCGCACCGCCCGCTGCAAGGATGGTGGCCATGGCCTGGGCGGATCTGCGCGCGTTCCTCGCTCACCTCGAGCGTCACGGCGACCTGCGGCACGTCCGCGTCCCAGTCGATCCGGTCCTGGAGGTCACTGAGATCGTCACACGGGTTGTCCGGGACCGCGGACCCGCGCTGCTGTTTGACCGGCCGGCCGGTGCCGACATGCCATTGGCAATCAACGTCTTCGGGACGGAGCGGCGGATGGCCGCGGCGCTGGGAGCCAGCAGCCTCGACGAGATCGGCGACCGGATCGCCGCCATGCTCAAACCCGAGCTGCCTGTCGGGCTCACCGGGCTGCGCGAGGCCCTCAGCAAGGCCGCGGCGCTGCGGACAGTGCCGCCTCGCATGGTCCGCACCGCGCCCTGCCAGCATGTCGTGCTCAAGGGCTCGGATGTCGACCTGTTCCGGCTGCCCGGGGTACATGCCTGGCCAGACGATGGCGGCGCCTTCCTCAACCTCGGCCTTACCCACACGAGGCATCCCGAGACGGGCCAGCGCAACCTGGGCATGTACCGGCTGCAACGCCACGACGCCCGGACGGTCGGGATGCACTGGCAGATCCACAAGGACTCCAACGCCCACCACGCCGTGGCCGAGCGCCGTGGCGAGAAGCTGCCGGTCGCCATCGCGTTCGGCTGTGACCCGGCGGTGACCTACGCGGCGTCCGCGCCGCTGCCGGCGGAGATCGACGAGTACCTGTTCGCCGGGTTCCTGCGCGGCGAGCGGGTCGAGATGGTCGACTGCCTGACGGTTCCGCTGCGGGTGCCCGCAAACGCCCAGATCGTGCTGGAGGGCTGGCTGGAGCCCGGCCAACGGCGTCCAGAGGGGCCGTTCGGTGACCATACGGGCTTCTACACGCCGGTCGAGCCGTTCCCCGCGCTTCGGGTCGACGCCATGACCATGCAGCGTGACCCGGTCTTCCAGACGATCGTCGTGGGTCGCCCACCGCAGGAGGACGGCCCACTCGGCAAGGCGACAGAACGGATCTTTCTGCCGTTGATCCGGATGATGATCCCGGAGATAGTCGACTACGACCTCCCGGTCGAGGGCGTCTTCCACAACTGCGCCATCGTCTCGATCGACAAGCGCTACCCCAAGCACGCGCAGAAGGTCATGCACGCCGTCTGGGGCGCCGGGCTGCTGTCGCTGTCCAAGCTCGTCGTCGTCGTCGATGCCGATTGTGACGTCCACGACTACTCCGAGGTGGCCTGGCGGGCGTTCGGCAACGTCGACTACGCCCATGACCTACTGACCACGATCGGCCCGGTCGACCACCTCGACCATGCTTCCTACGAACAGTTCTTCGGTGGGAAGATCGGCGTGGACGCCACCCGCAAGCTCCCGGCCGAGGGATACCGTCGCGAGGGCGGCTGGCCCGCGGAGGCCGTGATGGATCAGGCAACCAGGGAGCTGGTCGCCCGTCGCTGGAAAGAGTACGGACTGTAGAAAAGCCTGCGAAAAAGAGTACGGACTGGTAGGAGTGCCCGGCAGGAGAAACGCCCGGTAGCAGGGAAGCGATGGGTCCCCGGCGCGCGGCGAGGCGGATGGAGTTGATCGCTGGTGAGTGAAGCGGCAGTTGCCCCGGAGATGCCGGGGCCGGGGCCGGCTCCGGCACCCGACGGTCCCGTTCGCGCCTTCCTGCGGGTGGTGGTGATCGAACATTCGGTGTTCGCCCTGCCGTTCGCCTATGTCGCCGCGCTCACCGCGTCCTTCGACATCTCCCGCTCGGTGCACTGGCTGGACATCGGTCTGGTGACCATCGCGATGGTCGCGGCCCGCACCTTCGCGATGGCCACCAACCGGATCATTGATCGCAAGATCGACGGACGCAACCCGCGGACGGCCGGACGTGAGCTGGTCACCGGTGTCGTCTCGGTGCGCACCGCCGCGGTCGGCGCGGCCATCGCGCTGGCGGTCTTCTGTGCCGCGGCCGCCGCGCTGTCCTGGCTCTGTCTGGCGCTCGCGCCGCTCGCGGTCATCCCGCTGGTCGTCTATTCCTATTCCAAGCGGTTCACCAACTTCCCACACGTCGTTCTCGCCCTGGCCCAGGCGGTCGCGCCCATCGGCGCCTGGATAGCCATCACCGACCACTGGTCGTGGGCGGGAGTCGTCCTCGGGGCCGCGGTCGGCGCCTGGATCGCCGGCTTCGACCTGATCTACTCCTGTCAGGATGCCGAGATCGACCGCGGCATCGGTGTGGGGTCGGTGCCGGCTCGGTTCGGCGTTCAGGCCGCGCTGACGGCATCGATCGTCACCCATGTGGTGACGTTCGCCTTCTTCGTCGTGTTCGGGCTGATGGAGAACTTCGGCGTCTGGTGGTGGGCCGGCCTCGCGGTGACCGCCGCCGCGTTCTGTTACGAGCACGCGATCGTCTCCGCGGACAACCTGTCGCGCGTGAACCGGGCCTTCCTCACCGCGAACGGTTTCGTCGGCATCGCCCTGTTCACCTTCGCCACCATCGACCTCGCCGGGCGCGGCCTGGCCTGGTGACCGGTGTAACGGGCCCGGTGAGCGGCGTGGGACGGGCCGCGGCCGGCCCGGACGCCGGCGAGCCGCGGCGACCATGGGTGGTGGGCGTCAGCGGTGCGAGCGGGACGCCATACGCGGCGTCGGTGCTGCGTGGCCTGCTGGCCGCTGGTCTGCCGATCGATCTGATCGTCTCCCGGGCCGCCCGCCTCACGCTGCTCGACGAGACGGGCCTGGCCTGGCGGGACAACGCCTGGCCGCAGGCGTTGGCGAGCTGGCTCGGCGTCGGCACGGCCGCCGCCGTGTCACGGGCGGCGGAGACGGGCTGGCTTCGGCACTGGTCGCCGGGTGACCTGGCGGCCGGCCCGAGCAGCGGCTCCTACCTGACGCGAGGGATGATCGTCGTTCCGGCGAGCACCGCGGCGGTGGCCGGGATAGCCCTGGGCCTGTCCAAGGACCTGCTGCAACGAGTCGCCGATGTCACGTTGAAGGAACGCCGCACGCTGGTCGTCGTCCCCCGGGAGATGCCGTTCACCCGCTCGACGCTGCTGCACATGCTGTCGCTGCACGAGGCGGGCGCGGTGGTGGCGGCGGCGAGCCCCGGCTTCTACGCGGGCGCGACCGACGCGCAGGCGCTCGTGGACTTCGTCGCCGGCAAGGTCCTGGACGTGGCCGGCGTACCCAACACCCTCCTGCGCCGCTGGACGGGTGAGCTCGGCGCCGCCCGCCGCCCGTCCTCATGACCGGGCATCCGACGGTGTCCACCGCCCGAGCCGTACCGTGAACTCGCGGCATCCGTAGTTGATGTCAGGCTGGGGATTGAGGCAGGTATGGCGCGCAACAACACGAGGAAAAGCCCCGCGGCGGCACCGGCGTCCAAGGGTCGGGCGGCGCGCGCGGGCGGCCGGCCGTCGTCAGCACCGTCAGCACCGGATCTCCGGGTACAGCTGCCGTACTTCGCCGCCCGGATCGCGGCGCTGATCGTGGTGCTGGCCGTCCTGCTCGGCCTGGACGTCAGCCCGGTCCTGGCGTTGCTGTCCGCTTTGGTGATCACGGGCGTGCTGACCTACCCGGTGGGCCGGATGCAGCGCCGTGCCGCCGAACGCGCCGCCGGGCGCCCGGCCGGCAGGCGCGGCACCAGCGTGGCGGGCCGAGATGTCAGCGAGCGGTGATGCCGAGGCCGATGGCCGCTGATCGGCATTTTTCCCTAGCAAGATCGGCGGATGTTTGTCGTAGGGTACGCCGATCAGGCCGAAAACCGTACCCAACGACAAACACGCGCTGATCATGAAAAGGGCGCCGGCCGCGGGCACGCTGGAGGTTCTGGGCGGTGCCTTGGACGAAGACTGGACGAGGCCGCCGGACAGGCCGGCCTCAGGCCAGTCGCGGGAGCGCGCGGGGCTACCCTCATAGTTATGGACGCCGGGTTCAAGCGTGAGATCGAAGCGAAGGTCGGCGGCGGCGAGCGGCTCAGCCGCGCCGACGGCGAGGCCCTCTACGCCTGCGACGAGCTGGCCTGGCTGGGGGAGCTGGCGCATTCCGTCCGGGTACGCAAAAACGGCGACGCGACGTACTTCAACGTCAACCGGCATCTGAACCTCACCAACGTGTGCGCGGCGTCCTGCGCGTACTGCTCGTTCCAGCGCAAGCCCGGCGAGGCCGAGGCGTACACGATGCGTATCGAGGAGGCCGTGCGGCTGGCCCGGGAGATGGAGCCCGCCGGCATCACCGAGCTGCACATCGTCAACGGCCTGCATCCGACCCTGCCGTGGCGTTACTACCCGCGTTCACTGCGCGAGCTGTCCAAAGCGCTGCCGGGGGTGGCGCTCAAGGCGTTCACCGCCACCGAGATCCACTGGTTCGAGAAGATCAGCGGCCTGCCCGCGGACGAGATCCTCGACGAGCTGATCGACGCCGGTCTGGAGTCGCTGACCGGGGGCGGCGCGGAGATCTTCGACTGGGAGGTCCGCCAGCACATCGTGGGCCACGAGACCCACTGGGAGGACTGGTCGCGCATCCACCGGATCGCCCACGCCAAGGGCCTGCGGACGCCGTGCACCATGCTTTACGGCCATATCGAGCAGCCCCGCCACCGGGTCGACCACGTCCTGCGGCTGCGCGAGCTCCAGGACGCCACCGGAGGGTTCGTGGTGTTCATCCCGCTGCGCTTTCAGCACGACGCGGCTGGCGATCCCCGCAACCGGCTCATGAACCAGCCGATGGCGACCGGCGCTGAGGCGCTGAAGACGTTCGCGGTGTCCCGGCTGCTGTTTGACAACATCGATCACATCAAGTGTTTCTGGGTGATGCACGGCCTGACCACGGCCCAGCTCGCGCTGAACTTCGGCGCGGACGACCTGGATGGGTCGGTCGTTGAATACAAGATCACCCACGACGCGGACGGTTTCGGGACGCCCACCACGATGACCCGTGACGACCTGCTCACCGTGATCAGGGATGCCGGTTTCCGGCCGGTGGAGCGCAACACCCGCTACCGGGTGATCCGGGAGTTCGATGGCCCCGACCCGGCCCGTCGGGATCTTCCCCAGCCGATCGGCGCATAGGCTCCCGCGACATGCAGACCAGCCGACCGGACACCTCGGATGCCCCGGATGCGCGGGCGCCGCGGCCGGGTGCGCCCGCGCCTCCCGCCAAGCCGAAGGGATCGGCCGGTATCGGCTCGATCTTCATACTGGCTTTCCTGGTGATTCTTGTGCCAGGCGTGACTGCCTACGCCCTGCTGCGGCTCGCCGGTCTGGCGATCGGCCCGGCCGGGCTGCTCGGCCTGTTGGTGATGTTCATCTGTCTCGGCCTGTATCCGTCCTTGCTGCAACGCCTTGGCTGGGTACGCAGGCGCACCCGTCGCCCGAGATGACATGAGCCGGCCCAGGGCATGGCCGGGACGAGGAGGGCGGACATCGTGGATTTTCGAAGCCGGGCACCTGGTGATGCGGGGCGGTCGCTGCCCGGGTGGCCGTCGCGGCCGCCATCCGCGGCGCCGCCGACGCCACCATCCCGCTCGGGTCTGCTGGCCATCAACGCCCGTTACTTCATGGTGCGAGCGCTGATTTTCGGTGTGGTGCTTGCGGCGGTGCTGCTGCTGGGCGTGAACGGGTTCCTGGCCTTCGCCGTGGCCTTTGTGCTGAGCGGGCTCGTGAGCTATCCGGTGGCGCTCCGCCAGCGTCGCGCGGTGTTCGGCGCCTTGGCGCAACGACGCGGCTGGCTGCGTTGACCGGCGGGCCGGGGCCGGCTCGCCCACGGGTCGGGCACATCCAGTTTCTCAACTGCCTGCCGCTCTACTGGGGGCTGGTGCACTCCGGTGCGCTGCTGGATGTCGAGCTGACCAAGGACACTCCGGACCGGCTCAACGAGGCGTTGGTGAGCGGCGATCTCGATATCGGCCCGATCAGTCTTGTCGAGTATCTGCGGCACGCTGACGATCTTGTTGTGCTGCCCGACATCGCGGTCGGTTCGGACGGCCCCGTCCTGTCGGTTGCGCTGGTCAGCGCCGTCCCACGGGAGCGGATCCGGTCGGTCGCGCTCGGTTCCACGTCGCGGACCGGCGTGCTGCTTGCGCAGATCCTGCTGGAGGACCAGCTGGGGCTGGCCCCGGCCTACGCCAGCATGCCGCCGGACCTGCCGCTCATGCTCCGCGAGGCTGACGCGGCCGTACTGATCGGGGATGTGGCGCTCCGCGCCGTCCACGACGCTGAGCGGGCCGGAAGCACGCATCCGCTTCATGTAGTTGATCTCGGAGCGGCCTGGCGGGACTGGTCGGGACTGCCGATGGTGTTCGCGCTCTGGGCGGTCCGGCGTGACTTCGCGCTGGCCCATCCGGGCGTGGTCAAGGAGGTGCACAGCGCCTTCCGCGGCAGCCTTGACCTCGCGCTCCGCCAGCTCGGCACCGTCGCCAGGCATGCGGCGCGCTGGGAGGCGCTCGACGCGGCCACCCTGACGCGCTACTTCACGGCCCTGGACTTCTCCCTGGGCGAGCGTCAGCTGAAGGGCCTGATGGCGTTCGCCGGCCAGGCCGCGGCGCGCGGCGTCGTCCCAGCACGGACGGGCATCGTGTTCGCCGACGTGTAGAACGGGCCGGCCATCACACGGGCGGTCGAAATGCCCGGGAGAAATCGACCGGCGGGCGGGCGCTGTGTGCCCTGGCTGTCGCGAGCCGCGGGCCATTCCAATCGGGTGTGGGAACGCCAGCGGCATTCGCCTTGCCAGCGCCGGCTGTCGTTCGGTAATCCGCCGCGGCAATCATGCTGGCGAATTCGTCCGGCGTGGGGAAAGCGGGGCAGGCATGGTCGGTGCGGGTGCCGTGGACCGCCGCGTCGATCAGGTTGTTCACCACGAGTATCCAGGCACGCAGCCCCTCATGCCCGGTCAGCTCGGCGAAGACGGCGGCCTCCAGACAGCAGGTGCCGGCCTTCTCGAACTCGTTGCTGTCCAACAGGGCTATCGCCTGTAGTCCCGCGAGATGCCCC
Source organism: Protofrankia sp. CiT1 (assembly GCF_917627385.1). Lineage (GTDB taxonomy): Bacteria > Actinomycetota > Actinomycetes > Frankiales > Frankiaceae > Protofrankia. The sequence goes on along the minus strand of NZ_CAKJTL010000175.1, from coordinate 2,024 downwards.
GCAATCATGAAGAGGCGGAACTGCTGATGGGGAAGCATGCGGGTCCGCAGGAGAACGTCGGCAAAACGCTGCTGGCCCCGCACGCGAACGGTGATATCGGCGGGGGAGAGCTGTTGTGCGGACGCGATCAGTTCCGTCGCCCGCCGGTCGAGGGCGTCCAGCTTTCGATCGCAGGCCTGGTAGTCGAGCAGGTCGCGTATCCTGCGGCGGGATTCGACCTCCGGGCTTGAATCGCTGTGCGTTCTTTCGGTGCGGGCTTCGATCGCGGCCAGCCGTAGCGCAACGAGAGCGCCGTCCGCCGCCAGGGCCGCGTCGACGGCGGCCAGGACCGGCCGAGCCGGGATACCGCGGCTGGGCTGCTCCAATTGGTCGATGTACCGTCGGCTATAACCAGTGATCCTTGCGAGGTCCGCCCGGGAGAGCTCCCGTTCCTCACGTATGCGACGGATCATCCATGGCAGAAGATCCTCCGCGCTGGCTGTGTCGTCACAGCCTCGGTTCCGTCGCAGCATCCGCGCCTGCTTCCTTCTTCCGGGCGGACCGGGCGGCAGGGGCTTGCCTGGCCGGCCCGATCCGTGTCACGTTTTCTGTGTCGGAGGGGTCTACAAAGAGTGATTGATAAAAATCGTGTCACCTTTTGTGACCATGCTACTCCAACGTGCACTAACCCTGGCCAAAGTCTGAAGATTTTTTACTTATCGTCGTATATTTATTACTTAAGAGCGCCTGGCGATAGGGCTGTGGATCAAGGAGCGGGGCTGGGGTGCGCGCATCGCGTGAGGCGGCGCGGGGAGCCACCGGAGGCGGTGGGTGGCGACCGGCGCCGGGGCACCCGTGTGCCGCGCGGGGATGGCTGGGCAGCGATGGCGCGAGGTGCGTGCCCTGGCCCCGCGGCGCGCGTCCCCTGCCGCTGGTCGCTCTTGCCGCCCAGATGCGCGAAAAAGGCTATGACCTGCACACCTTTTGGTTGACGATGATCATTAGAGGTGGGAAGTTGCCGACAGTTGTTGTCGTTGTTACTTCCGGCGCATCAAAGGCAATCCACGGATAACCATTTCACATTGCCGCGTCACTGGCGTCACTGGACTCGTTGCGGATTACGTGCGCATCGCGGCCGTATGGCCGGCCCGCCAGAGCGCCGGGCACGGGGGCTAGCTCGGGAAACCACCCCGAATGACGATGGGCGGGTGGTGCTGGCGTGGCGTAGAACGTCGGATATGGACGGGGAACCGGAGCCGCAGGCCGCCGTTCGTGTCGTGGTGGCGGACGACGCGGATGGTGTGCGCGACCTCGTGTGTCTCCTGCTGGAGATGGAGCCTGACTTCGTGGTCGTCGGCCAGGCAAGGGATGGGGCCGAAGCCGTTGAGGTCGTTTCGCGGACCGGCCCGGACCTCGTGCTGCTCGATGTGTGCATGCCCGTCCTGGACGGCCTCGCGGCGTTGCCCGCGGTACGTCGCGCCGCGCCGGGCGCCCGTGTCGTCATCTTCACGGGTTTCTCCGAGCAGGCTCTCGGCGAGCGGGCGTTGGCGCTCGGCGCGCATGCTCTGATCGAGAAAGGCCTTGCCGCCGACAGCCTGCTCGATCATCTTCGGGACGTGTGCGGCCGTGCCTCGACCCGGGTCACCGCGGGCGGCTCGACCCGGAACTGAGCCTCAGCGGCTCTGGGCAGCTCTGGGCACGGCTGCTCAGCTGTCGAAAATAGCATAATTCGGGTATTTGTCGGTCACTTTTTGTGAGCGTTTGGTTGTTTTTTGTCAGTTCTGTGCGCGATCACCAACCTGTGGGCGCCCAGTGTGGAACCATAGGGCCGTGACCGTGCGCCCGGGGCTTCGTCTGACTGGCTCAGGCATAACCGGCCTCGGTCCAGACGTCCGTCCAGCGGGTCCTGCGCTGGTCGACTTCCCGCTGGTGGATTCTGCTCTGGTCGCGCGCCTGCACATCGACCTGCTCAGGGTCGCAAGCGCCGCCTGTCCGCGTCACAGCTGACCTTCCCGCGCGCCGGCGCTCTCGGCGCACCCCGCACC
>NZ_CAKJTL010000174.1:24207-62132 GCF_917627385.1 Protofrankia sp. CiT1 | reverse complement strand
GGGCAGGGCCAGTGGGCCCTCGGCCACCTTGAGCCCCTCAACCCCAACGAACGGATGAAGAAGGACCAGGACGGCCTCGCCGTTCGGGACCGGATCCTCAACCATTACCCATACACCGGGTTCGCCGGGATCGACCCGCAGGACCTGCGGGGCCGATTTCGCTGGTGGGGGCTGTACACCCAGCGCAAGGAGGGAATCGACGGCGGTAAGACGGCCATCCTTGAGCCTGAGGAGCTCGACGCGCCCTTCTTCATGCAGCGGATCCGCCTTGACGGTGGCCGGCTGACCAGCGATCAGCTTCGTGTCATCGCGGGGATCTCCACCCGGTTCGGCCGGGACGTCGCGGACGTCACCGACCGCCAGAACATCCAGCTGCACTGGATTCGCATCGAGGACGTTCCCGCGATCTGGGCGGCGCTCGAAGGCGCGGGGATGACAACGGCCGAGGCGTGCGGCGACACCCCCCGGGTCATCCTGGGGTGCCCACTGGCCGGGGTTGACGGCGATGAGATCATCGATGCCACCACGGCGATCGAGGAGACCGTCCGGCGTTACGTCGGTGACACATCCCTGAGCAACCTGCCGCGCAAGTTCAAGAGCGCCATCTCCGGCTGCGCCGACCAGTGCACCCTGCACGAGATCAACGACATCGCGTTCGTCGGGGCCGTGCATCCGGAGTTCGGTGCCGGTTACGATCTTTGGGTCGGGGGCGGGCTGTCGACCAATCCCAAGCTCGGGGTCAGGCTCGGCACCTTTGTCGCCGCTGACCGCGTCGCCGAGGTCTGGTACGCGGTGGCAAGCCTGTTCCGGGACTACGGCTACCGGCGGATGCGCACCCGGGCACGGCTGAAGTTCCTGGTCGCGGACATGGGGCCCGAATGGGTCCGGACGACGCTGGAGAAGGAGTACCTGACCGCGCCGCTGCCGGACGGCCCGCCACCGCCGCCGCCGCGTAATGAGGGCCGCGATCACATCGGTATCCACCAGCAGAGCGACGGCCGTCTCGCGGTCGGCTTCGCGCCCCGTGCCGGACGGCTGAGCGGCACCACGCTCACCGCGGTCGCGGACCTCGCCGACCGTTTCGCCGCGGGTCGCATCCGCGCGACGACCACGCAGAAACTGGTCATCCTCGACGTCGATCCGGCCGGGGCCGACCAGCTGACGGCGGAACTCGCCGCGCTCGATCTGGTCGTCCGGCCGAGCGTTTTCCGGCGCGGCACCATGGCCTGCACCGGCATCGAGTTCTGCAAACTCGCCATCGTCGAGACCAAGGCGAAAGCCGGGGCGCTCATCGACGAGCTGGAACGGCGGCTGCCCGACTTCGACGAGCCGATCGGCATCCACGTGAACGGCTGCCCGAATGCCTGCGCACGTTTCCAGGTCGCCGACATCGGGCTCAAGGGCTCCCTCGTCCCGGACGAATCCGGGGAGATGGTCGAAGGCTTTCAGCTGCACCTTGGTGGTCATCTTGGCGTGCGGTCGCGGCTGGGCCGCAAGTCCCGTGGGCTGAAGGTCACCTCCGCCGGTGTCGCTGACTACGTCGACGGGCTGCTGCGCGCGTATTCGGCCGGTCGGGACGAGGGTGAGTCCTTCGCGGACTGGGTCGAGCGGGCCGACGAGTCCGTCCTGGCCGCCCCGGCGGATCGAGCCGGTGCCGTGGCCCCGGCCGAGCCTGCGTCCGGGACGTCCGGGGCCGCTGATGGCTAGCGGTCATTCCGTCCCCTTCTACTGCCCGTACTGCGGTGAGGAAGATCTTGTTCCCTATCTTCCGCCCGAGCGGGATGCGGCCAGCGGGTCCGGCCACGGGCAGTGGGCGTGCGGGAGCTGTCGGCGGGCTTTCCGGCTCAGCCTGACGGCTCTCGCGGTCGGGCCCATTTCGTCCGAACAGGACGGTTCAGCTGACTGTGAGCACTGAGACGGCGTTTTGGCGGTAATCCGGGAGTGTGCCCCCCGGTACGGCGTGGGAAAGGCGTGATCGCGTCGTTGCCGGCCTGTTACGACGGAGGAGAGCGATTCATGGATGCCACGTTGAAGGCCCGTGCCCTGCATGCCGGTGACGAGCTGGAGGGCGCGTCCGCGCAGGAGATCCTGGGCTGGGCGGTGGAGGAGTTCGGGACGAAGCTGGTTGTGGCCGCATCCATGGCGGAGGCTGTGCTCGTCGACATGCTGGCCCGGATCTGCTCGGACGTCCCGGTGATTTTTATTGATACCGGTTACCATTTCGCTGAGACAATCGGTACTCGGGACGCGGTCATGCACCGCTACGACCTGCCGCTGATCAGTGCCGGCCCACAGCTCACCGTGGCTGGCCAGAACGCCGTGTACGGGCCGAAACTGTTCGAACGGGATCCGGACCGGTGCTGCCAGCTGCGCAAGGTCGTCCCGCTGGACCGTGCGCTGGCGCCCTACCGGGCGTGGGCGGCGGGCTCGCGCCGGGCCGAATCCGCCGGGCGCAGGAACCTGCCTGCCGTGGGGTGGGACGAGCGGCGCGGCAAGGTGAAGATCCATCCGCTGGTGGCCTGGACGGACGAGGACGTCAACCGTTACGTCCAGGAACATGACGTGATTGTTAACCCACTGCTGTCGGATGGCTACGACTCTGTCGGCTGCTGGCCGTGCACCAGCCGTGGTGAGGGCCGCGCGGGCCGCTGGGCCGGCAGCGCCAAGACCGAGTGCGGCATTCACTGACCTCGGCGGTTCTGGCTGTTGCGGGTGGAGGGGCACTGACAGCCTTCAGGTAGCCAGTGATCTACTGGCCCGGGGCGGACCACATTCCGTCATGGTTTGTCGGGCCGGTATGACGACATGTCGGATCGCGGTGCGATGATCTCGCGTGTGGTTGTCCAGCGTGTCTGGTCGGCCACCTGATGACGCACGTACTGAACACCGCGAACGGATCCGACCATGACCCTGCGATCCCCGACTGATGGCCCGCATGGCCCGCACGGCCCGGTGACTGGTGCGCTGCACGCTGGGTGGACGAGTCGCTGCGCCTTCGGGCTGGCGAGCCCGGCCTCTACATCCTGGCCGCAGCTGTCGCCGAGGTGTCGTCGTGCCCGCCGATACGTCGAGATCTCAATGACCTGCTCCTGAAAGGTCAACGCCGTCTGCACTGGCGGGATGAAGATGGTGCCCGACGGCACAAGTTCGTGAGCCTGGTCGCGAGGGCCGACCTGGAGCTCGTTGTCGTTGTAGGCACGCCGGTACTGCCAAAGAAGCAGGAACGTGCCAGGCGGGTCTGTATGGAAGGCCTGTTGCACGAACTCGATCAGAGGGCGGTCGAGCGAGTGTGGCTCGAGTCCCGCACGACATCACTGAACAAAAAAGATCAAGTGATGGTCGCGGCACTTTTCGGTAGTCATGTGATCTCTCATCGGTTACGTACCGAACACGCTTCACCGGTGTTCGAGCCGATGCTCTGGGTCGCTGATGCGGCAGCAGGGGCGATATCGGCTGCGCGCGACGGCCAAGGAGATTTTATAGCAATCATCAAGCATCTTACGACAACGATCGAAATCCCTGTCCGATGACAACCTGCCGCTTTAGAACAGCGCGAAGGCCGGGTCCCGTCGTCCGGCGGGGTCCCGACCATCACTTCCCATCCCCCCGAAGGAGGCGAGCATAGATCGAGAATGCGCCGTCTCGTGACCGTAGTCAAGTTGTCTCGTCATCTGGAGCAGGGATCGCGTGGCTGGCGAGTCCGGCCGAGGGACGTGCGGCGACGCGTCGTGCGGCGCTCGGGACGGTCCGGTGCGGGCGCCGGGGCGGGTCGGATGGTCAAGATCGAGGCTGTCGGGATGGCAACCTATAGTTAGAACTCGGGTGCGAAGGGTAGATAGCGAAGAGGGGGACCGGAGAAGGCGCAGCGGAGATATCCATGGGGGTCGAGTGGACTGTGCGGCGCACGAGGCTCACAAGAGCCTTATCGATCATGCTAGATTGGGCACCCTTTGTGATCTCACGGGGCGAACCGGCCGAACCAAGTCGCCCATCCAGGCCAGCGGTCTCCGCGCGTTACTCCTGTTTCTTGCGGTTTTCCAGTGGATAACAGCTTTTCTGGGGTGGGTTTTCTTCGGTATTTTCATTGCGGGTGTGACCGGGATCATCAGGCGAGAGTAGCGGATGCGTTACTGTTCAACCGATTTCTTTCATGGGTAGGTTTCACCGATTGCATGCTGCGTGAACCGTCCCGGCAGTAGCGTCGCGGGGATGAACGAGGGCCGGGCACACGATGAGGATGAGGGAGACAACGGCTGCGGGAGCGGGGGAGCCGGGGCCGCGAGCGCGGCGGGACGGGACGAGCCGCTGCGCGCTCCCGGTGAGGTCTGGCTGGTCGGGGCAGGACCGGGGGATCCGGGGCTGCTTACCATCCGTGGCCGTGAGCTGCTTGGTCGGGCGGACGTCGTCGTCACGGACCGGCTGGTATCCGCGGGGGTCCTTGCGCTTGCCCGGCCCGGTGCGGAGGTTATCCACAGTGGCAAGAGTGCCGGTGCGCTGACTCGTACCCAGGAGGACGTCAACGCGTTGCTGGTCGACCGCGCGCTCGCCGGGCACATGGTCGTCCGCCTCAAGGGCGGGGACCCGTTCGTGCTCGGCCGCGGCGGTGAGGAGGCCGAGGCCTGCCGGCTCGCCGGGGTGAGATGCACGGTTGTCCCGGGGGTGACCTCAGCGTTCGCCGGGCCCGCGTATGCCGGGATCCCGGTGACGCACCGCGGTGCCGCCCAGGAGGTCGCGGTCGTCTCCGGGCATCTGTCACCCGGGCATCCCGACTCCACCGTGGACTGGGCGGCGCTGGGGGCGTCCCGGATGACCGTTGTCGTGCTGATGGGTGTCGCGCGGCTCGCCGGCATCACCGCGGCCCTCATCGACGGCGGCCGGTCGCCGGACACGCCGGTCGCGATGATCGAACGGGCTACCACGCCGGCCCAGCGTGTGATCCGCGGCACCTTGGACACGATCGCGGTCGACGCCATCGTGCTGGGCGTTCGCTCACCCGCGGTGGTGGTGATCGGTGACGTCGCGGCCCGTTGCGACGCTCCGCCGCCACTCATCCCGACAGATGATGCACGGTCAGCGAGCGATGGCGCTACCCGTCCGCTGCTGGGTGTTCGGGTGCTCGTCCCGCGGACGAGAGCACGTCCAGGCCTGCTCGCCGCACGGCTGCGGGCTCTCGGCGCGGACGCGGTGGAGACCGTGGTGTCCCGGCCCGGCCGCCGGGCCGGGCCGGGGTCACCGCTGGCCGACGTCGACGCCGATCCGGACCCGCGGATCGTCGAGGAGCTGCGTCACGGTGACCTGCACGCGGTCGCGTTCGCGTCGTCGACCGCGGCTCGGGCGACAACGGCACTTTACGGACCGTTGCCGGCCGGGATGCTGGTTGCGGCCATGGGCGAACGCACCGTCACGGCATGCCAGCGGGCCGGTCTGCGGGTCGACGCTGTGGCGGCCGAGCCTGGCATCCACCCGCTTGCCGCCGCCGTCGTCACCGCCGTGACCGAGGCCCGGTCGCGCTGACGGCGCTGGCCCCGCTGACGGCGCTGGCCCCGGTGGCGGCGCTGCCAGGGCTGCCACCGGGGCCGGACAGCTGATTGCTGGCCAGCGTGTCCTCGATGCGGGAGGCAACCGCGGTCAGCACGCCGGGGTGCAGGCCGAGCGGGGCGGTGAGGTGCCAACGGGTGCCGGGGAACCGCTCCTGTGCCCTGGTGAGGGCGGCCGGGATGTCATGGGTGGTGTGGTTGCCCTCGAACAGGAAGAAGGGATGGGCGACGATCTCCGTGCAGCCCGCGGCGGCGAGAATCCCGTACCCGGCGGCGATGTCGGGCTCGATCAGCTCGAGGAAGGCCGGTTCCACCGCGTCCCAGCTGATCTGGCCGTCGTTTGTGGCCCGATCAGCCTGGGCGAACAACCGCGCGAGTGTGCGGACAGTCGCGTTCGCCGTATCCCGTCGCGAGCCGTGCCCGATCACCAGTAGACCCCGCATGCCTACCAGTCTGCGCCGGACCCGCCCGATCAGCCGCCTGTGCCGGCGGCGTCGCCGGAGCCGTGGCCGTCGTCGGAGCTGTGACCAGGGAAGATCTTGGCGGACGGGTCGATGATGGGCGCGGCGTTGTTGACGGCCGTGGCGACCTCGCCGAAGCCGGTCGCGATCAGGCGTACCTTGCCGCGGTACTCGGTGATGTCACCGGCGGCGAAGACCCGTTCGACGCCGGTCGCCATGGTCGAGTCCACCACGATGTGGCGCTTGTCGATCGTCAGGTTCCAGCGGGTCAGAGGTCCCAGATCCGCGGTGAACCCGAGCGCGGCGACGATCGCCTGGGCCTGGCGGACCTGGCGCTCACCGGACTTGCTGTGGGTGAGTTCCACCTTCTCCACCTGGCCGTCGCCGTGGATGGCGGAGACCTCCGTGTGCGTCAGGATCTCGACGCGGGAGGACAGCACCTTCGCGACGGTGTGCGCATGGGCGCGGAAGCGATCGCGGCGGTGCACCAACGTCACCGAGCGCGCCAGCGGCTCCAGCGCGAGCGCCCAGTCGAAGGCGCTGTCACCGCCGCCGACGATGATGACGTCGGCGGCGGCGTAGACGTCCAGCTTCGGGACGAAGTACGCCAGGCCACGGCCCAGATGGTCGCCGCCGACAGGCAGCGGGCGGGGCGTGAACGTCCCGAGCCCGCCGGTGATGAGGACGGCCTTCGCCCGGACCCGTGTCCCCTGCACGCTGGTGACCACGACGCTGTCGGCCTCATGAGCCAGTTCGGCGGCCTGTTGAGCGAGCAGGTAGGTGGGGGAGAACGCCCCGGCCTGCGCGACGAGCGCGGTGATGAGATCACGGCCGCGCACAGCCGGGAAACCGGCCACATCGTAGATCATTTTTTCCGGGTACATAGCGGTGACCTGACCCCCGGCCTCGGGCAGGGAGTCCATCAGCGCCACGGACATCCCGCGGAACCCAGCGTAGTAGGCGCCGAAAAGACCGGCTGGCCCAGCGCCGATGATCAGTATGTCGGTGTCGAGGTCCGCCGGTGTCGAGTTGTCCGGGCCTGCGGGGGTCACTGCGTCCACGCGTAACTCCTGGGGACTCTGCGTTCTGCGCCTGGGTGGCCCTGCCGGATCGCATTCGCAAGGGCCGGTCGGCACTACGGAAGGGAAACTCCGCTCCTATCCTGCCCCACGTAGAGCGACCGGCGATAGGGACGCGGCGTCTCCCGGGGCCGCGCACCCCCCGAACCCATTTCCTGATTGGGAGCGCCCGGCGGCAGCGGGCGTGGACATGGCATCGCGCGCCGGCTATTTCTGATCGGCGGCCTGATCGGTGGTCTGGCCGGTGGTCTGGCCGGTGGCCTGGATCGATGGTCGCGGCGCGGTGCCGATGGGTGACACCGGCCGTTGGGGCCAAGCGGTATGCCCGATCGCCGTACCATCGCGGGGTGAGCCTTGCAGATGATGCCGACAGCGGTTCTCCGGTACTTTCATCATCGGCGTTGGGTGAGGAGGAGATCGCGTCCGTTCTCGCCCGTGCCGCCGGTGGCGGGCGGATCACTCCCGAAGAGGCGCTGCGGCTGTACACGAAGGCCCCACTGCATGCCCTCGGCCAGGCTGCCGACGCCGTCCGCCGCGGTCGTTTCCCGGACGGCATCGCAACGTACATCATCGATCGGAATATCAATTACACGAACGTCTGCGTGACCGCCTGCCGGTTCTGCGCGTTCTACCGCGCTCCTGGGCATTCCGAAGGCTGGGTCCGCGACGTCGACGACATTGTCGCGAAGTGTGGTGAAGCGGTGGAGCTGGGGGCAACCCAGATCATGCTCCAGGGCGGTCATCACCCCGAGTTCGGCATTGAGTGGTACGAGGGCACCTTCGCGGCAATCAGGCGGGCGTACCCGCAGCTCACCCTGCATTCTCTGGGCGCCAGCGAGGTCGTTCACATCGCGCGGACGTCCGGGCTGAGCCATGGCGACGTCATCGCCCGGCTGCGCGACGCGGGGCTCGACAGTTTCGCCGGGGCGGGAGCGGAGATTCTCACCGAGCGTCCTCGGCGCGCGATCGCCCCGCTCAAGGAGCCGGGGCAAGTCTGGCTGTCAGTCATGGAGACCGCTCACGGCCTTGGCATGGAGTCGACCGCGACGTTCATGATGGGCACCGGCGAGACCAACGCCGAGCGCATCGAGCACCTGCGGATGATCCGTGACGTCCAGGACCGCACCGGTGGTTTCCGGTCGTTCATCCCGTGGACCTACCAGCCGGAGAACAACCACCTGCGCGGCCGGACCCAGGCGTCGACCATCGAGTACCTGCGGCTGGTGGCGCTGGCCCGGCTCTTCTTCGACAACATCGCGCATCTGCAGGGCTCGTGGCTGACGACCGGCAAGGAGGTCGGCCAGCTCACCCTGCACATGGGCGCGGACGATCTGGGTTCGGTCATGCTGGAGGAGAACGTGGTGTCCTCGGCCGGCGCCCGTCACCGCACCAACCGGACGGAGCTGATCGGTCTGATCCGCGCCGCCGACCGGATCCCGGCGCAGCGCGACACCCTCTACCGGCACTTGGTCGTGCACCGTGACCCGGCGCAGGATCCCGCTGACGACCGGGTGGCCTCGCACTTCTCCTCGACCGCGCTGCCATCGCCACCCATGCTGCCGATTGTCGCCACAAGGTGACGCCTTTCATCGATCCGGCATGACGAACGGCCGGGGCCGGCAGCGGCAATCCCGCTGGATCTTCCGGACCCGGGGTGCGCTGGGAGCAGCTGCTCAACAGGGATAGCCGGTTACGGTGGCGTCCGGCTGGCCCCATTCACAGGGCGCTCGTGGGATCGCTGGGCTGTTTACCCGCTGCCTGGCCAGAGCGCCCTCGCGCCACCCCAGCCCCGCGCCGCCGCGCCCCCTATTGCCGGACGCTCTCAATCTCACCCAGTCATGTCGAGCGTTTTGGCGCGGGATGCGCTTTGCATACATTTCCAAGATTCAGAGTGGGTTCTTAGCGGTCGCCGCCGGTGGCGGTGGAGCGCTCGAAGCGTTCGGTCCAATAGATGTGATTTATATCACATACACCGGCTCTTGTTCGGTTGATTCTTTGCAACCAAAATCGAGTTTGCTTATCAAACTCACTGTGCTGATGTGTGCTTCGTCCACTGGAGCCTGAACGGAATCTAGGAGTGAAAGTGGCTGAGGTCGTGTCCGGAATTTTGTCCGAACCGCTGGATATTCTGGGGCGACTGTTGGCGCCCGAGGGGAAGCAAAATCCATATCCATTATACGAGGAAATGCGCGTGCATGGCCCCGTGGTGACCATTGCGGGCGTTCATACATTTATCACCGGCTACGCTGAATGTGCGCAGGCGCTGCGGGAACCGCGGTTGTTGTCAACCGATGCGGCGGTTCAGGATCAGCGGCTTCAGGGCTGGCATGAGCATTCGTCCTGGCGCTGGCTCACACAGAACATGTTGTTCAGCAATGATCCGGATCACGATCGCCTGCGCCGGTTCTTCGGCAACGCGTTTTCCGCGCGGCGGGTTGCCGAGATGCGGTCGTTGGTTGAGGAGCTGGCCTACGATGCCGTGCGGCACGTCGCCACGCTCGGAGCGGGTGGCCAGGTCGTGGATCTGGTCCCCGAGTTCTCCTTCCGGTTCCCGATGGCTGTCATCGGCCGGCTGCTTGGCGTTCCCGAGGCCGACCAGCTGAGATTCCGCGAGGCCATCGGGGACATCACAAGTGCCCTCGAACCGGTCCGCGACCTACGCGAGCTGGAGCGTGGGGACGCGGGTATGGATCTGTTGGCGGAATACTTGACCACGCTCATCGCGCGGTTACGAGAGACTCCCGGCCCGGATCTGACCAGCGGCTGGATCAAGGCCCTGAACGAGGACGCGGAAATTACCGAGGAGGAGCTCTTAGCCAATCTTATGCTGCTGCTTGTCGCCGCCACCGAAGCGCCCCAGGATTTACTGAGCAACACGGTGAGGCTGGCGCTCGAACAACCCGCCCACGCCGCGCGGCTGCGCGAAAATCCAGAATTCGTGGAGAGTTTCGTCAAGGAGACGCTGCGGTTTGACCCGGCTGTCCAGGTCCTGAACCGGGTCGCTGCGGAGGACCTGGACTTCTTCGGGGCCCGCGTGACAGCACACTCCCCGGTCACGCTGCTCATCGCCGCGGGTAATCGGGATCCTCGCAGATTCGACAACCCTCTCATGTTTGATCCAGCCCGGCCTGACAACCAGGCACTGACCTTCAGCGCGGGCGGCCACTACTGTCTGGGCGCGGCGCTTGCCCACATGTCGGCCGAGGTCGTGCTTCCGCTGCTGCTGCGAAGTTTCCCGGACCTATCGCTGGCTGGGGACGCGACCTTCCGAGTCCAGGTCGTCCAGCGCGGCCATGAGCACTTGCCAGTCGCAATCAACTGACATCGACACGCACAGCGAAAGGACAGTGCCGAGCATGGGCATATTGTCGGGAAAAACCGCCCTGGTCACCGGTGCGAGCAGAGGCATCGGACGTGCTGTCGCCGAACGGCTCGCCGCTGACGGAGCGCGGGTGGGCGTGCACTACGCCAACAACGGGACAGCCGCGAAGGACGTCGTGACGGCGATCGAGAAGGCGGGGGGCGAGGCCTTCAGCTTTCGGACGGAGCTGGGCGTGCCGGACGACGCGGTTGCGTTGTGGGCCGAGTTCGACAAGTACGCCGACGGGCTCGACATTCTGGTCAACAATGCCGGTGTCGGCCTGACGGCACCGATTGAGCAGGTGCGGGAAATCGATTTCGACCGGCTTTTCGCCGTCAATGTCAAGGCTCCGTTTTTTATCATCCAGCAGGGCCTCGGCCGGCTGCGCGACAGCGGGCGGATCATCAACCTGTCCAGCGCCACCGCCCGGATCGCGATGCCCCTCGTGGCCGCCTACTCCGCGTCCAAGGGCGCGATCAACACGTTGACCCTGACGCTGGCCGAGGCGCTCGCTCCCCGCGGCATCACGGTGAACGCGGTCGCGCCCGGCATCGTCGAGACCGACTTCAACCCGTGGCTGGCCATCCCCGAGATGCGGGCCAGGGTCGAGCGCTACGCGGCGTTCGGCCGCATCGCCACGCCTGCTGACGTGGTCGGCCTGGTGGCGTTCGTGGCCTCGGAGGAAGCCCGATGGATCACCGGGCAGATTCTCGACGTCAGCGGTGGCTCCGGCCTCGGCAACGGATCAGCCTGATCCACCACACGGATACAGCGGCGCGCGTCCCTGGTGCGTGTGCCGCTTCTAGGGCGTGTCTGATGGATGTTGGTCGATGTGGGCGATGATCCAGAAAGTGGCCTGCAAGGCGGAGGAGGCCCGGATAGCGGTGTTCTATCCGGACCGACGACAACGCCGCAGGATGCCTTCTGGGCATTGATCCGCACGATCGAAGATCCATCAGACACGCCCTAGGCGTGTTTCTTGATCCATGCCTCCGTTGCCGGGCGCTCTTGCGCGCGCTCCTCCACAATCCGATGATCGAGAGGGTATTGATCGTGCAATCGCCAGGCCATCGAATCAACAGACGAGTCCTGCTGAGCGGTACCGCAGGAGCCGGTGGCGCCGCTGTGCTTGCGGGGGCCGCCCCCGCTGCCGCCCATGTGGACCCAGCCACCGGCCCGACGATCGGACCGGCCGATCCGCGTTATGCGTTGCTGACGACCGGGAACAACCAGCGTTTTGTGGCCAGACCCGAATATGTTCGAATGATCCATTCCACGGAGGATGCGGTCTCCGCGTTACGCGCGGCAGCCACGGCCGGAAAACGGGTCTCGGTGCGTAGCGGCGGTCACTGTTTCACGGACCTTGCCTGCAATCCCGACGTCCAGGTCATCCTGGATTTCTCCGATCTGAACTCCGTGGACTACGACCCCGAGCTGGGTGCGTTTGCCATCCAGCCTGGCGCTCGTCTGATCAATATCTACGAGAAGCTGTACAAGGGCTGGGGAGTCGCCCTTCCCGCTGGGGTCTGCTACAGCGTCGGCGCGGGCGGCCATGTCGCGGGCGGGGGATATGGCCTGCTGTCCCGGCAGCATCGACTGGTGGTCGACCACCTCTATGCCGTCGAGGTGGTGACTGTGGACGCCGGCGGGCGGGTCCGGATCGTGCGGGCGACCCGGGAGCCCACCGATCCGAACCGGGAGCTGTGGTGGGCTCATACCGGCGGTGGGGGTGGCAACTTCGGCCTGGTCACCAAGTACTGGTTCCGTTCTCCGGACGCCACCGGGTCTTCGCCCGCGGCCCAGCTGATGTCGCCTCCGTCGGAGGTGCTGTTCAACGCCGTCGCCATCCGCTGGGCCGATCTCGACCAGGCGAAGTTCAGCCGGCTGATGAAGAATTACGGAGCTTGGCACGAGGCCAACAGCTCGCCGGACTCGCCATACCATTACTTGTCAAGCATCGTCAACGTGGGCGTCAGAGCGGCTGGCGGCATCGGCGTGATCACCCAGGTGGACGCCACCGTATCGAACGCCGATCAGCTCCTGACGGACTATGTGGCCGCGCTCAACGACGGTGTGGGCGTCCAGCTGTACCCGCAGCCGGCGATGCCGCAGTTCGCGACCGCCCGGCGGCTGCCCTGGATGCGGGCGACCCGCTTGATCGGAACCAGCAACGTCACGGTTAACGACCCAACGCTGCGGGCCGCCCACAAGTCCGCCCTGATCCGGAGGAACTTCACCGACCAGCAGGTGGCGGCGCTGTACACCCGCCTGACCGATCCGGCTTATACCAACCCCCGGGCGATGGTGTTCCTTTTCTCGTACGGGGGACGGATCAACGATGTCGCGCCGGACGCCACCGCCAGCGCTCAACGCAGCTCCGCCTTCAAGATGCTGTTCCAGAACCTTTGGGACGACCCGGGCCAGGACGCGGTCAACCTTGCCTGGCTCCGCGGCCTGTACGCGGATTTTTTTGCCGCTACCGGCGGTGCCCCGGAACTTGACGGACAAGCTGACGGATGTTACATCAACTACGCCGACGCGGACATGGCCGACCCGACGTTCAACACTTCGGGAGTGCCCTGGCAAACGCTTTACTACAAGGGCAACTACGCCAGGCTCCAACGGGCCAAGCGGAAGTGGGACCCGTCGAACTTCTTCCGGCACTCGCTGTCGATCCAACCTTAAGAACGACCGGCAACAGGGGACGCGGCGTCGCGGGGCCAGGGCACGCACCTCGACGTAGCGGTCGAAGCCGGAGGGGCGATCGGCGAATCGACGACCTGTGGATTGTCTGTCAGGCTTGACCCCGTTCATGGGGTGACGTCGCGTCTGGCCATCACCGGGAAGGCGTCGCCGGTGAGCGGGCGGATGTGCCTTCCGGGAAGGACAGCATGTCGACATCTGACAGTAGTCGGGTCAACGCTGAAGGAAGCTGGGCGCAACGGGCCGAGGCACAACTGCCGACCCGGCGGGCCGAGGAGGAGGTCCAACGCCGGCTCGCCCATGGCCTGGCGGGCGCGCCGACGATCACCGATCGTACGATCCCGACCTTCGCCCGCGGGGAGGCACCGCACTTCGCGGGCGAACGGGGCACCTTCCTGAAATGCCCTTATATCGAGGATGTGCACGATGTCGGCGACGCCGAGGTAGCGATCTTCGGGGTCCCACTGGACGCCGGGACGACCTACCGGCCAGGCACGCGCTTCGGCCCGCAGGGTATCCGGCGCTCGACCAACCTGTTCGGCACCTACTCCTATGAACTCGGCGTCGACCTGCGCGAACAGCTCAATCTGGTCGACATCGGGGACGTGTTCACCATTCCCGGGAACCTGGAGAAGTCCTTCGACCAGATCAGCCAGGCGATGGCCCACGTCGTGCGGCGGGGCGTGGTGCCGGTCGTCCTGGGCGGGGACCACTCGATCGGTTTCCCGACCATCCGCGGGATGGCACCGTATCTGGACGGCAACATCGGGATCATCCACTTCGACCGGCACGTCGACACCCAGGAGAGCGACCTCGACGAGCGGATGCACACCACGCCGTGGTTCCACGCGACCAACATCCGCAATGCGCCGGCCACGAACCTGGTCCAGATCGGTATCGGAGGCTGGCAGGCGCCCCGGGCCGGTGTCAAGGTCGGCCGCGAACGCGGCACGACCGTCATCACCGTCGGCGACGTGGAACGGGTCGGTGTCGAGAAGATCGCCGAAGTCGCCCTGGAGACGGCGTGGAAGGACGCCACCGCGGTGTACCTGTCCTTCGACATCGACGTGATCGACGCCGGTTTCGTCCCCGGCACCGGCTGGCCCGAACCGGGCGGTCTGCTGCCCCGCGAGGCCCTCAGCCTCGTCCGGATGATCTCCGAACCCGGGCTGGCGGGCATCGAGGTCGTCGAGTGCTCCCCGCCCTATGACTGGGCCGAACAGACCGCGCTGCTGTCCAGCCGGGTGATCCTCGACAGCCTCGCCACCCAGATCCGCAGCGGCAAGCTCGGCCGCAAGCCAGCCACCGCCAGCCGCCACGCCTGGGGGCCCTACCCCGATGCCGCCAGCGATCATCATCCAGATCCGCTGAACACGACCATCGACCCACACAACCGGTAGTGCTTCACCGAGCTGGTTGACGGCGTGATCGGACGGGACCCCGGCCGGCTGCCGGCCGCGGGTCCCGCAGTGCGCTCGGAGCGCGGCACTCTCGTGCGCACGCAGCTTCAGGAAGAAGCCATCTGCGCGTACGGGCGCTCAGGCTAGCCTGGCCGGGTGACCGTGCCTACCGGACCGAAGATCGAATTGCACGTCCACCTGGAGGGCACCGTCCGCCCGGCGACCTTGTTGGAGATGGCGCGGCGCAACGGCGAGCCGCTGCCGGCAACCACGGTTGAGGAGCTCACCGAGCTCTACCGGTTCCGGGACTTCGATCATTTTATCGAGATCTGGATCCTCACCACGCACGTGATGCGCACCGCCGAGGACTTCCGCCAGGTCGTCGTCGACTATGCGGCCGAGGCTTCCGCGCACGGCGCGGTGTACATCGAGGGGATCTTCTCGCCATGGTTCCGGGTCCAGCGCGGGATCTCCTGGGAGGAGATCTTCAACGGCTACGCCGACGGGGTGGCCGAGGCCCGTGAACGGTTCGGCGTGGACATGCGCCTGACCCCGGACGTCGACCGCATCCTGCCGCCGGATGCGGCCTGTGAGATAGCGCGCCAGGCGGTCCGGTTCCGTGACCGGGGGATCGTCGGGCTGGGCCTTGGCGGGCCGGAGGCCGGTCATCCGCCCGAGCCGTATGCGCGGGCGTTCGCCATCGCCGCCGACGGTGGGCTCGCGGCTGTCCCACACGCGGGTGAGACCAGCGGGCCGGAATCGGTCAGAGGCGCTGTCGAGGCCCTGGGCGCCCGCCGCATCCGCCACGGCATCCGAGCGGTGGACGATCCTGGTCTCATGGCCGAGCTCGCTGGCCGGGGCATCGTCCTGGACGTCTGCCCGGTGTCCAACCTGCGGACGCGGTCGGTGGCCGAACTTGCCGCGCATCCCCTGCCCACGCTCCTGGCCGCCGGTGTCCGCTGCTCGCTGGCGACCGATGACCCGGCCATGTTCGCCACCAGCCTCGGCCGAGAGCACGCGGTCGCCGCCGCGTTGGGCGCCCGCGCCCGTGACCTTTACGAGGCAGGGGTCGCCGGGGCGCTGTGCGACCCGGCGACGCGGGAACGGCTGGCGGCGATCGGTGCCGTCACCGACTGGGAGGCGGTCCAGGCCGCGCTGGCTACGGTGGCTGAAGCTGATCAGCTGGCCGCGGGCATAGCCACGGCTGGCCGCCCGGCCGCGTCCGGCGCCGGGACGGCCGGTGGGACCGGCGCCGGGACGGTGTCGCGATGAGCTCTCGTCCGAGAGCGGGCACAGCGGCCGGTCGGCCTGGGCTGGAGAAGCGGCCGGACGAGGTCGCGGCGATGTTCGACGGTGTCGCGCGCCGTTACGACATCACCAACACGGTGTTGTCCGCGGGCCGGGACAGCGGCTGGCGCATGGCGACCGCCGACGCGCTCGACCTGCGTCCGGGACTGCGGGTGCTGGACCTCGCGGCTGGCACCGCCACGTCCGCCCAGGCCTTCGCCTCCCGCGGAGCCATGGTCGTGGCCTGTGATTTCTCCCTGGGCATGTTGCGGGTCGGCCGCCAACGCCTCCAGCGCCGGCCCGGCACGGCCGTCGGCGCCGGCGGCGGCGCTGTCACGCTGGTCGCCGGGGACGGGCTCGCGCTGCCGTTCCCGGACGCGTCCTTCGACCGGGTGACGATCTCGTTCGGCCTGCGCAATGTCGTCGATGTGGATGCCTGCCTCGCGGAGCTGGCGCGGGTGACCCGGCCGGGCGGGCGCCTGGTGGTCTGCGAGTTCAGCCGGCCCACCTGGGCGCCGTGGCGCACGGTCTACCTGGAGTACCTGATGCGGGCGCTGCCCGGGCTCGCCCGCGCGGTCAGCAGCAGCCCGGGTTCCTACGTCTACCTGGCTGAGTCGATCCGCGCCTGGCCGGACCAGCCGGCGCTGGCCACCCGTATCGCCGGAGCCGGCTGGACGGGGGTTGGCTGGCGCAATCTCACCGGCGGCATCGTGGCGTTACATCGCGCCGTCCGCCCGCCCGGCGCTGGCGCCCGCGACCACTGACGATAGGTCCTGGCCTGTGTCTGTTCCGCCTCTGTCCTGCCTGTGAGCTGGCACATCATCCCCATCTGACCGTCCGGCTACGCTGATCCAGCCATCGGGTTCCCGGCCCTCGCCCGCTGGTCCGCACGACGCGGGGCAGGTTCGCGATCCCGGCGCCTGTGCCAACCGCGGGCGCAGGGCCTAGACTCGCCGTTGCGCTCGTGAAAACGTTCACGAGCGGCGGAAGTGTGGCGAGTGGGAACACCCCGGCGATCCGGAGCGGTGCGTGATCATGACAGCGGTCCAGGCCGAGCATGCCGATGTCATCGTTGTCGGCGCCGGACCAGGCGGATCGGCGGCCGCGTATCACCTGGCCCGTACCGGGCTTGATGTCGTCCTCCTGGAGAAGACGAGTTTCCCGCGGGAAAAGGTCTGCGGTGACGGGCTCACGCCGCGAGCCGTCCGCAGCCTGATCGAGATGGGCATCGACACCGGGACTGATCCGGACCGGGACGCCTTGGGCGGGGACGCCTTGGACCGGGACGCTTTGGGCGGGAATGGCGTTCGGGCGGACTCTGGATGGGCACGAAACCGCGGCCTGCGGATCATCAGCGGCCGGGCGCGGCTCGAGCTGCCCTGGCCCGAGCTCGCCAGCTGGCCGGACTACGGCCTCGTCCGTCCCCGGCGCGACTTCGACGAACTGCTCGCCCGGCATGCGCAGGGCGCGGGGGCCAGGCTGCGGGAGCGGACCGCGGTCACCGGACCGGTCCTCGACGAGCGTACGGGCCGGGTCATCGGCGTGAGCGCGAAGGCCGGCCGCGGCGGGGAACCGGTCGAGTTCCGCGCTCCGCTGGTGATCGCCGCTGACGGCAACAGCGCGCGGATGGCCCTGTCGCTCGGCATCGGCCGCCGCGAGGACCGTCCGCTCGGGGTCGCCGTACGCCGGTACTATCGCAGCCCCCGTACCCACGACGACTTCCTGGAATCCCATCTGGAACTGTGGGATGGCGCGCCGGGAGCCTCCCGCCTGCTTCCGGGCTACGGCTGGATCTTCGGTATTGGGGACGGGACGAGCAATGTCGGGCTCGGGATCCTGAACACCACCAGCGCCTTCCAGAACACCGACTACAAGGATCTGCTCCGGCGCTGGCTCGGCGGCCTCCCGCCGGAGTGGGGCTACACCGAGGAGAACGCGACCGGCCCGGTACGCGGCGGTGCGCTGCCGATGGCTTTCAACCGCACGCCGCACTATCGCGACGGCCTCATGCTCGTCGGGGACGCGGGCGGTGCGATCAACCCGTTCAACGGCGAGGGAATCGCCTACGCCATGGAGTCCGGGCGCCTCGCCGCCGAGGTAGCCGTGCAGGCACTGGCCCGCGCGGGGGGAGCGGCGCGGGAACGGGCCTTACAGGCATACCCGCATGTCCTCCAGCAGCGATACGGCGGCTATTACACCCTTGGCCGGATGTTCGTCCAGTTGATCGGGAACCCGGCCGTGATGCGGACGGCAACCCGGTACGGGCTGCCGCGACCGACGCTCATGCGCTTCACCCTGAAGCTGCTGGCGAATCTCACGGACCCGCGGGGAGGTGATGCGCTGGATCGTCTGATCAACGCGATGTCCACGCTCGCACCCGCGACCTAGGTCGACGAGCATGCGATCATGGTTTTCTCCGTAGGCTCGGCGGCGCCGAAGGCTATCGGCGGCCAACGAGTTCGCGCGATTATGGTTGTTTCGCGCAATCGGCGGCCCCGGGGCCGCCAGCGGGTCGAAACGTGCCTCGGCGGATGCCGCCGGACATCACCTGCCGCTCCGGGGCAAACCGGTGTGAACCTTCGGATCGGATGTCGCGTAGGCTCCCTGGCGCGATCCGATCAGCTAGCCCCGGGTCGCTTGGAAATGATCGTCAACCGCGCACCGCCACTGCCACATTCCGCACGAGACCTGCAGAGAGGAGCTCGGCATGCTGTCGAATTACGTGCCGATCCTCGTACTTTTAGTAATCGCGGCAGCGTTCGCGATCGGATCTGTGATCATGGGGTCGCTGGTCGGCCCGAAGCGGTACAACCGCGCCAAGCTCGACGCCTATGAGTGCGGAATCGAGCCGTCGCCCGAGCCGGCCGGTCCGCACCGGTTCCCGGTGAAGTTCTACCTGACCGCGATGTTGTTCATCGTTTTTGACATCGAGATCATTTTTCTGTACCCGTGGGCGGTCGCCTTCGGGAGTCTGGGGATCTTCGGGCTGGTCGAGATGGTGTTGTTCATCGCCACCGTTTTCGTCGCCTACGCGTACGTGTGGCGGCGTGGAGGCCTCGAATGGGACTAGAAGAGAAGCTGCCGGGCGGCCTGCTGCTCACGACCGTCGAGAAGATGGCCAACTGGTCGCGGCGGTCCTCCCTGTGGCCGGCGACTTTCGGGCTGGCATGCTGCGCCATCGAGATGATGTCGACGGGCGCGGGTCGCTACGATCTCGCCCGGTTCGGCATGGAGGTGTTCCGGGCCAGCCCGCGCCAGGCTGACCTTATGATCGTCGCGGGCCGGGTCAGCCAGAAGATGGCCCCGGTGCTGCGCCAGATCTATGACCAGATGCCCGAGCCCAAATGGGTGCTCTCGATGGGCGTGTGCGCGAGCAGCGGCGGGATGTTCAACAACTACGCCATCGTGCAGGGTGTGGACCACATCGTCCCGGTGGACATGTACCTGCCGGGCTGCCCGCCGCGGCCGGAGATGCTCATGGACGCGATCCTGAAGCTGCACGAGAAGATTCTCACCGGCACGGTGACAGGCAAGCTCGAATACACGAAGATCGGCGAGTCGCCCTACCCGAAGCCGATCGAGGTGGCTACCGCGCGGGCCGGTCTGCCGGCCGGGGCGCTGGAAACCAGTACGTTGTCGGTCAACGACCGTAAGCGGTTCCGCCTTCCCGCCGGTGCCCCGGTGCCGACCGGGGCCGGCGCGGTCGAGCCGTCACTTGACACCCGTCGGCCCGCTTCGATCGCGCCCGGCTCGGTGTTCGGCCGGATGAAGCGCCCCGTGCCCGGCGCGAAGCCGGCTGGCGAAGCCCGTCCGACCGGTGGGCCGCGTTCGCCCGCTGGCGGTGCGATCGGTGACAACCTGGGTGCGGTGCCGGCCGCCGGGGCCGTAGCGGATCACGGGGACGAGACATGAGCGAGATCCCGGCGGGTTCGGGCGAAGCGCGGGGCACGTCGGCGAAGCCCGCCGCGCGGGGGGCACTGGCGGAGGCAGCGGGCAGCGGGGGATCGCGTCGGCGTGACGCCTTCGGCGCGTCCGGTTCCGGCGACACCTCCGGTTTCGGTGGTCTCGTCGAGAACCTTCCGGCTCCGGCCTCGACCGCACGGCCCTTCGGCGATCCTGATGCCGACACGGTCTACGACGCCTTGGAGCGCTCTTTCCCGCAGCTCACCGAGGCACTCGAGCGAGTGGTCGTCGAACGTGGGGAGCTGACGCTGCATGTGCGGCGGGACTACCTGCTCGCGGTCGCGCGGACGCTGCGGGACGATCCGGGCCTGCGCTTCGAGCTGCTGTGCGGGGTCTCCGGCGTGGACTACCCCGACGACTCGACCGGCCGGCGGCTGCACGCCGTCTACCACCTGCTGTCGATGACCTGGCGCCGCCGCGTCCGGGTCGAGGTCGCTCTTGCCGACGATGACCCGGTTGTCCCGAGTGTCATGGGCGTCTGGCCCACCGCGGACTGGCACGAGCGGGAGACCTACGACTTCTTCGGCATAGTCTTCTCCGGTCGCGACAGCCTCACCAGAATCATGATGCCGGACGACTGGACCGGTCACCCACAGCGCAAGGACTATCCGCTTGGCGGTGTACCCGTCGACTACAAGGGCGCCCAGGTGCCGGCGCCCGATGCGCGGCGGAGCTACTCGTGATCGTCCGTATCTCCCCGCGCCGTGGGCTTCACCCGCGCCGTCCCACCGCGCGCCGTCCCACCGCGCGCTGTCCTTACCAACGAGGTTCGTTATGACCACCCATGCCGCCGAGACGTCCAGCGCATCCAGCGCATCCAGTACGTCCAACACATTCGCCAGGCCGCCGGCCGACGATGTCCCCGCGGATGTCCCCGCTGGCGTTCCCGCGGCCGCCTACGAGGCCGGCTTCACCGAATCGGCGAGCGGACGGGTCTACACCGTTACCGGTGGTGACTGGGAGCAGGTGCTCGGCGCTGGCGAGGACTACACCGAGCGCCTCACCGTCAACATGGGCCCGCAGCACCCGTCCACCCACGGGGTGCTGCGTCTCGTCCTGGAGATCGAGGGCGAGACGGTCGTCCAGACCCGGGTCGTGATCGGTTACCTGCACACCGGGATCGAGAAGAGCTGTGAGTTCCGTACCTGGACGCAGGCGGTCACCTTCCTCACCCGGGCGGACTACCTCTCGCCGCTGTACAACGAGACGGCCTACTGCCTGGCCGTGGAGAAACTGCTCGGTGTCACCGAGGAGATCCCCGAGCGGGCGACCGTCATCCGCGTGCTGGTGATGGAACTCCAGCGGATCGCCTCCCACCTGGTGTGGCTCGCCACCGGGGCGATGGAGATCGGCGCTACCACCGGGATGATTTTCGGTTTCCGGGAGCGCGAGAAGATCCTGGATCTCCTGGAGGCGATCACCGGTCTGCGGATGAACCACGCCTACATCCGGCCTGGCGGGCTGGCCCAGGACCTTCCCGACGGGGTCGAACGCGACATCCGGGCCTTCCTCGACGACATGCCGAAGCGGATCAGGGAGTACCACGCCCTGCTGTCCGGGCAGCCGATCTGGAAGGGCCGCATGGTCGATGTCAATTACATCGACGCGGCCAGCTGCATCGCGCTCGGCGTGACCGGACCGGTGCTGCGCGCGGCCGGACTGGCCTGGGACCTGCGCAAGACCATGCCGTACTGCGGTTATGAGACCTACGACTTTGATGTCCCCACCTCGCTGGATGCCGACTCCTACGCCCGCTACCTCGTGCGGCTGGAGGAGATGGGCGAGTCGCTGAAGATCATTGAGCAGTGCCTGGCCCGCTTGCGCCCCGGCCCGGTGATGATTGCCGACAAGAAGATCGCCTGGCCGGCGCAGCTGTCCATCGGCACTGACGGGATGGGTAATTCGCTTGATCACATTCGTAAGATCATGGGTACGTCGATGGAAGCTCTGATCCACCACTTCAAACTGGTCACCGAGGGCTTCCGGGTCCCGGCCGGGCAGGTGTACACAGCGGTGGAGTCGCCCCGCGGTGAGCTCGGTTACCACGTGGTCAGCGACGGCGGTACCAGGCCGCACCGCGTCCACGTCCGTGATCCAAGCTTTGTCAACCTGCAGGCGGTCCCGGCGATGACCGAAGGCGGCCAGATCGCGGACGTGATCGTCGGCGTGGCGTCCGTCGACCCGGTGCTCGGGGGAGTTGATCGCTGATGCCGATGACCGAACGGACTCGCGCCGCCGCGCGGGACATCATCGCCCGGTACCCGCAGGGCCGTTCCCGCTCGGCCCTGCTGCCCATGCTGCATCTCGTACAGGCAGAGGACGGTTGTGTCACGGCTGAGGGGATCGAGTTCTGCGCTACCGAACTCGGTATCACCCAGGCCGAGGTCAGCGCGGTCGCGACCTTCTACACGATGTACAAGCGCCAGCCGGCCGGCGACTGGCTGGTGTCGGTCTGCACGAACCTGTCGTGCGCGCTGCTCGGCGGCGAGGACGTCTACGCCCGGCTTTCCCAGCATCTCGGCGTCGGCCACGATCAGACGACGCCGGACGGCGCGATCACCCTGGAGCATGCGGAGTGCCTGGCGGCCTGCGACTACGCACCGGTGATGACCGTGAACTACGAGTTTTTCGACCAGGTGGACCCGGATTCCGCCGTTGAGATCGTGGACGCGCTCCAACGCGGCGAACGCCCGGTGCCGACCCGCGGCGCGCCGTTGTGCACGTTTGTCGAGGCGTCCCGGCAGCTGGCTGGTTTCCACGACCCGCGCCCCGGCGCGGTGGCCGGGCCGGGGGTGGGCGAACCATCCGTCGCGGGTCTCCTGATCGCGGACGCCGGCACGCCGGCCGGCACCGCGGCCGGTGCTGCCAGGCGGACCCACACCGTGCCGACCGACCATCCGACGAAGGGGAGCTGACCATGCCGGTCACCCCGGTCCTCACCGGACGCTGGAACACTCCGGAGTCCTGGACGCTCGCCACCTACGAACGCACCGACGGTTACCAGGCGCTGCGCCAGGCGCTGGAGATGGGTCCGGACGGCATCATCGGGCTTGTCAAGGACTCCGGTCTGCGGGGCCGCGGTGGCGCCGGCTTCCCCACGGGCATGAAGTGGAGCTTCATCCCGCAGGGGGACGGCAAACCGCACTACCTGGTCATCAACGCGGACGAAGGCGAGCCCGGCACCTGCAAGGACGCGCCGCTGATGATGGCCGACCCGCATTCGCTGATCGAGGGCATCATCATCGCCTCCTTTGCGGTGCGGGCGAACCACGCCTTCATCTACCTGCGCGGGGAACTGGTGCACTGCGGGCGCCGGCTGCGGGCCGCGGTCGCCGAGGCCTATCACGCCGGCTACCTCGGCGCCGACATCCTCGGCAGTGGGTTCAGCCTGGACCTGGTCGTCCATTCCGGCGCCGGTGCCTACATCTGCGGCGAGGAGACCGCGCTGCTCGACTCCCTGGAGGGCCGCCGCGGCCAGCCCCGGCTGCGCCCGCCCTTCCCGGCGACGCACGGGCTGTACGCATCGCCGACGGTGGTCAACAACGTCGAGACCATCGCCAGCGTCCCGTACATCGTCCGGCGCGGGGTCGAGTGGTTCCGATCGATGGGCCGAGAGCGTTCCCCCGGGCCGAAGATCTACAGCCTGTCCGGGCACGTGACCCGTCCGGGCCAGTACGAGGCACCGATGGGAACCACCCTCGCCGAGCTGTTGGAGATGGCCGGCGGCATCCGCGGGGGGCGGCGGCTGAAGGCCTGGACGCCTGGCGGATCCTCGACACCGATGCTCACCGCCGACCATCTCGACGTCCCGCTGGACTTCGAAGGCGTTGCCGAAGCCGGTTCGCTGCTTGGCACGGCCGCTATTATGATCATGGACGAGACCGTCGACATGCTCAGGGTCGTCCGGCGTCTCACCCAGTTCTACGCGCACGAGTCGTGCGGCAAGTGCACGCCGTGCCGGGAGGGGACGCCGTGGATGGTGGGCATCCTGTCCAGGCTTGAACGCGGTGAAGGCGACGTAACGGACGTCGATACCCTCCTTGACGCCTGTGACAATATCTTCGGCCGGGCTTTCTGCGCCCTTGCCGACGGCGCGACCTCGCCGATCGTCTCGGGAATCACGTTCTTCCGGGACGAGTTCCTCCGGGCCGTGCCCACTGGGTCCGCGCCGGGCCATGCGGGTACCAGCGCGCTGGCCACCGAATCCGCCGTTACCGAATCCGCCGCCACCGACAGCGTCGCCGGTTCGCCGGACGCCCTCGCGAGAGCTCACTGATCACTATGACAACCGTGTCGACGAGCAGCGCCTCGCAGCCCCCGGCCGTGCCCACACCGCCGGATCTTGTCACCCTGACCATCGACGGCCAGCCGGTCAGCGTTCCCAAGGGAACGTTGATCATCCGTGCGGCCGAGCTCCTCGGGATCGAGATCCCACGGTTCTGCGACCATCCGCTGCTGGACCCCGTCGGGGCCTGCCGGCAGTGCATCGTCGAGGTCGAGGGGCAGCGCAAGCCGGTCGCCTCCTGTACGACGACCGTGTCGGCCGACATGGTCGTGCGCACCCAGCTCACCTCGCCCGTCGCTACCAAGGCGCAGGCGGGGACGCTGGAGTTCCTGCTGCTCAACCATCCGCTGGATTGCCCGGTCTGTGACAAGGGCGGCGAGTGCCCGCTGCAGAACCAGGCCATGGCCAACGGCAAGGCCGTCTCCCGGTTCAAGGAACCCAAGCGGACGTACCCGAAGCCGCTGGCCATCTCCACCGAGATCCTGCTCGACCGGGAGCGCTGCGTGCTGTGCGCGCGCTGTACCCGGTTCTCCGCGCAGATCGCGGGTGACCCGTTCATCGAGCTGTTCGAGCGGGGCTCGGACGAGCAGGTGGCGGTCGCGGAAGGTGAGCCGTTCCACTCGTACTTCGCCGGCAACACCGTGCAGATCTGCCCGGTGGGGGCGCTCACCAGCGCGGCCTACCGCTTCCGCGCACGGCCGTTCGACCTGGTCTCCACCCCGACCACCTGTGAGCACTGCGCCGACGGATGCGCGCTGCGGACCGACCACCGCCGCGGCAAGGTGATGCGGCGGCTCGCCGCTGAGGACCCGGCCGTCAACGAGGAGTGGAACTGCGACAAGGGCCGGTTCGCCTTCGCCTACGCCAGCGCCGCTGACCGGCTGCGCACGCCGTTGGTCCGGGACGACTCCACCGGCGAGCTCGTCGAGACCTCCTGGACCGAGGCGCTCGCGTTCGCGGCCCGCGGGCTCGCGGAATGCCGGGACCGTCATGGCGTCGGCGTCCTGGCCGGCGGCCGGCTGACCCGCGAGGACGCCTATGCCTACGCCAAGTTCGCCCGGCTTGTCCTGCGCACCAACGACGTGGACTTCCGCACCCGGCCGCACTCGGCGGAGGAGGAGGAGTTCCTGGCCCACGCCGTTGCCGGTACCGGCATCGGGGTGACCCATGCGGATCTCGAGCGCGCACCCGCCGTGCTGCTGGTCTGCCTGGAGCCCGAGGACGAGGCGCCGATCATCTTCCTGCGGCTGCGCAAGGCCGCGGCCAAGCGGGGGACGGCGGTCTTCGCGCTGGCGCCGTTGGCCAGCCGGGGGCTGGCCAAGATGGCGGGGACGCTGCTGCCCGTCACCCCCGGTGGGGAAGCGGCGCTGCTGTCGAGCCTGGCGGCCGGGGATGGGACAGCCGGTCGCGCGCTGCGAGCGCCCGGGGCTGTCATCCTGGTGGGGGAGCGGGCCGCGCAGGCGCCTGGCACCTTCACCGCGGTCCTCCGGCTCGCGGAGGTGACCGGCGCGCGCCTGGCGTGGGTACCGCGCCGCGCCGGTGAACGGGGCGCCCTCGCCGCGGGCGTGCTGCCCTCGTTGCTGCCGGGTGGCCGCCCGGTCGCGGACGCGGTGGCCCGCGCCGAGGTCGGGACCGTCTGGGGCGAGGCCGTCCCAGCGCGGCCGGGCCGCGACACCGCGGCCATCCTTGCCGCCGCGGCTGCCGGTGAGCTCGATGGACTCGTCGTCGCCGGGATGGACGTCGACGACCTGCCGGATCCGGCCGTGGCGCTGGAGACGATCGCCTCGGTGCCGTTCTGCGTGTCGCTGGAGGTTCGCCGGTCCGCGGTAGCTGAGGTCGCCGATGTCGTTCTGCCGGTCGCGCCGGTGGCGGAGAAGGCGGGCTCGTTCGTCAACTGGGAGGGACGCCTGCGCGCGTTCCAACGGGCGCTGGAGACGCCGGCCCTCGCCGACCTGCGGGTGTTGGACATGCTTGCCGCCCATCTCGGGGTGGCGCTGGGTGTCGCGGACCCCGGCGCGGCCGCCCGCGAGCTCAGCAGGATCGGCCGTGCCGGTGCCGAGGTTCAGCGGGCGCCGGCACCGGCGGTCACGCCGCCGGTGCCGGCTGAGCCGCCCGCCGGTCAAGCCGTCCTGGCCAGCTGGCACCAGCTGATCGATGACGGTCGGATGCAGGACGGCGAGCCCTATCTCGCGGGGACGGCCCGTCCGCCGAAGGCCAGACTGTCCGCGGCGACAGCCGGTGAGATCGGAGCGGTCGACGGCGATCTGGTCGCGGTCGCCAGCGACCGTGGGACGATCACCCTGCCTCTGGCGGTCGCGGTCATGCCTGACCGGGTGGTGTGGGTCCCGACGTATTCACCGGGGTCACACCTCCACCGCTGCCTGGCACCCCGCGCGGGCGAGCTGGTACGGGTCGGCGTGGCTGCCCGCACCCCGGCGAACGGCCGCGATCAGGCCCGCGCGCTGGCCACGGCCCAGGCCGGTCCCGCCGCCGTGGACGCCGCCATGGACACCGCCATGGACACCGCCGCTGCCCAGACCTCGAAGGGCCGGTCATGAGCTATCCATCCTCGTTCGGGGCACCCGCGGTTCCGCCGCTGGCCGCCGCCGGAGATCCGGATCTGTCGGTCTTCGGTGGTGACCCGCTCTGGCTGATCCTCCTCAAGGCTGTCGCGGTGTTTGCCTTCCTCCTGCTGATGACGCTTTTCGCGATCGTGTTCGAGCGCAAGGTGGTCGCTCGGATGCAGCAGCGTGTCGGCCCGAACCGGCACGGGCCCAAGGGCTGGCTGCAGAGCCTTGCCGACGGCGTGAAGCTGATGCTCAAAGAGGACATCATCCCGGTTCTCGCGGACCGGCCGGTCTTCATCCTCGCGCCTGTCGTCTCAGCGATCCCCGCCTTCCTCGCCTTCTCGGTGATCCCGTTCGGGCCGGAAGTGTCGATCTTCGGTCATCACACCGCACTGCAGCTCGCGGACCTGCCGGTCGCGGTGCTGTTCGTGCTGTCCGCGTCGTCGCTGGGCGTGTACGGGCTCATTCTCTCCGGCTGGGCGAGCGGGTCGACCTACCCGTTGCTGGGTTCCCTGCGGTCGGCAGCACAGATCATCTCCTACGAGGTCGCGATGGGGCTGTCGTTCGTCGCGGTCTTCCTCAACTCGGGGACGCTGTCGACGTCGGGCATCGTCGCTGGCCAGCGCCACTGGTGGAACGTGGTGCTGGTGCCGTCCTTCATCATCTACTGCATCGCGATGGTCGGCGAGACCAACCGGACGCCGTTCGACCTCCCCGAAGCCGAAGGCGAGCTGGTCGGCGGCTTCCACACCGAGTACAGCTCGATCAAGTTCGCCTTCTTCTTCCTTGCCGAGTACATCAACACGGTCACCGTGTCGGCGGTGGCGACGACGCTGTTCCTCGGCGGGTGGCAGCCGCCGCCGATCCCGTACTTCTCGCACTTCGACACCGGCTGGTTCCCGGTGATCTGGTTCGTGCTGAAACTACTGGCCTTCCTGTTCCTTTTCATCTGGCTGCGCGGCACCCTGCCGAGGCTGCGTTACGACCAGTTCATGGCGTTCGGCTGGAAAGTCCTGATTCCGGTCGGGCTTGTCTGGCTGCTCGCCGTGGCGACGTTCAAGGTATATCGAGAGAATGTCACCGACCGGACGCCGTGGCTGATCGGCTTCGGGATCGCGGTGGGAATTCTTTTGATCATTACGCTGGTCGACCCCGGCGCTCGCAAGCACGCCGAGCGTCTCGAGGCCGCTGAACGGGAGCGCACGCGCAACGCACCCAGCCTGGACAGGATTCCGTGGCCGCCACCGCAGCCGTCGTCGAAGTCACCGTCGCCGCCGTACGGCCCCGGCCCGAATCGCCCATCTTCCGTCATCGTCGCGGGTGGACCGCGTCAGGAGAGCTGAGCCATGGGGATCCTCGACCCCTACAAGGGTTTCGGCGTCACCTTCTCGACCATGTTCAAGAAGCCGACGACCGAGCAGTATCCGGAGGAGAAGAAGGCGACCGCGCCCCGCTTCCACGGCCGGCACCAGCTCAACCGCCATCCTGACGGGCTGGAGAAGTGCGTCGGGTGTGAACTGTGCGCCTGGGCGTGCCCGGCGGACGCGATCTACGTCGAAGGCGCCGACAACACCGAGGCGCAACGCTATTCCCCGGGGGAACGGTACGGGCGTGTCTACCAGATCAACTATCTGCGCTGCATCCTGTGCGGCCTGTGTATAGAGGCGTGCCCGACCAGAGCGCTGACCATGACAAACGACTACGAGCTCGCCGACGACAGCCGCACTGACCTCATCTTCACCAAGGAACAGCTGCTCGCCCCGCTGCGGGAGGGGATGACGGCGCCGCCGCATCCGATGTTTCTTGGCGAGAGCGAAACGGACTACTACCGGTTTGACCCGAACCGTTCGGGTCCGTTCGACGCCTCCGGGGCCAGGGCCGCGGACTTCACGCCCGAGGGCGGCGCGGGCTCCGGGTCACCCGGCCTGGACGCGGTGTCCGGCGGGGATCCGGAGCTGGTCCGATGAACGCCGCGATCCTGGTTCAGGCGGCGGGTGAGTTCACCCGGACGTCCGGCGGTGAAGCCGCGACATTCTGGGTCCTCGCCCCGGTCGCGGTCCTCGCCGCGCTCGGCATGGTGCTCGCCCGCAGCGCCGTTCACGGTGCGCTGCTGCTGGTCGTGAACCTTTTTTGCCTGGCCGTGTTCTACCTGCTACAGGACGCGCCGTTCCTCGGTTTCGTACAGATCATCGTGTACACCGGGGCAATCATGGTGCTGTTCCTGTTCGTGCTCATGCTTGTCGGGGTGGACTCCGCCGACTCGCTTGTGGAGACCCTGCGGGGCCAGCGGATGGCGGCGATCGTCCTCGGGGCCGGGTTTGCCGGGCTCCTGGTGTTCCCGATTGGTGGTGTGATCAGCGGGACGAAAGCCGCTGG
The DNA here is from genome assembly GCF_917627385.1 of Protofrankia sp. CiT1. Classification (GTDB taxonomy): domain Bacteria; phylum Actinomycetota; class Actinomycetes; order Frankiales; family Frankiaceae; genus Protofrankia. The sequence continues at coordinate 33,113 of NZ_CAKJTL010000174.1, read as the reverse complement.
GCTTGCTGCCGCCAACAACGGCGGCAACATCCAGGCGATCGCCCGTCTGCTGTTCACCGACTACGTGTTCGCTTTTGAGATCGTGTCCGCGCTGCTGATCATTGCGGCGGTCGGCGCGATGATACTTGCTCATCGTGAGCGGGCCGGTGGCAAAATCACGCAGAAGGAGATGCTGCGGCGGCGTTTCGCCGCTGGCGGCCCCGTCACCCCGGTGCCGGGACCAGGCGTGTACGCGAGGCCCCAGGCGGCTGATGTGACGCCAGCGCTTCCGCCCGCTTCTGACGATCCCGGTCATCCCGGTGATTCCGGTGATTCCGCTGGCGGGGACGCGGACAGCCCGCACCCGGTCGGGGCCGGAAAGGGGGCAGCGCGATGAATCCCGCGAACTATCTGATTCTGTCCGCGCTGTTGTTCACGATCGGTGCGGTGGGCGTCCTGCTACGCCGCAACGCCATCGTCGTGTTCATGTGCGTCGAGCTGATGCTCAACGCGGCGAACCTGACCCTGGTCACGTTCTCCAGGATCAACGGAACGCTGGACGGCCAGATCATCGCCTTCTTCGTGATGGTCGTCGCCGCCGCGGAGGTGGTCATCGGCCTGGCAGTCATTCTCACGATTTTCCGGACCCGCCGCTCCGCCTCGGTGGACGACGTGAATCTGCTCAAGTACTAGGGCGTGTCTGATGAATGTTGATCGATGCGGACGATGATCCAGAAGGTCTCCAGCCCGCCGATCGACGGCCGTGGTGCCGGGCGCGGCGACGAAGTGGCGGCCGGAATTCCGGTTACGGCAGAACGGACGATGAGCGCAGTGACGCATATACATCTTGGCCATGCATCCAGTGCCGATGAGCACTGTGCCGATGAGCACTGTGCCGATGAGCAGAGTGCCGACGCATCCGGCGGCCGTGCCGATGGTAACGAGGTACGCCATGCCGCATGAGCCGCACTACGCCTCCGCCACTGGCATCTTCTCGGTGATGTGGCTGTTGCTGGTGCTGCCGCTGGCGGGGGCGGCGATCCTGCTGCTGGGTGGGCGCCGTACCAACCGCTGGGGCCATCTGCTGGCTACCGCGGCCGCCGCCACGAGCTTTGTCGTGGCGCTGCTGCTGTTCTTCGCGCTGCTGGGGCGTAGTGGCGACGATCGGGCGGTCTCGCAGCACCTGTTCTCCTGGATTCCGGTCAACAGCTTCCAGGTGGACGCCGGGCTGCTCTTCGATCAGCTGTCCGCGCTCTTCGTCCTGCTGATCACTGGTGTGGGGACACTCATCCACGTCTACTCGATCGGTTACATGGCGCACGATCCGGCCCGGCGGAAGTTCTTCGCCTACATGAACCTGTTCCTGGCGTCGATGTTGCTGCTCGTGCTCGGTGACAACTTCCTCGTCCTCTATGCCGGCTGGGAGCTGGTCGGTCTCTCGTCCTATCTGCTGATCAAGTTCTGGGAGGACAGGCCGGCCGCGGCGACCGCCGCGAACAAGGCCTTCTATATGAACCGGGTGGGCGATGTCGGGCTGGCCCTGGCCGTCATGTTCATGTTCGCGACGGTCGGCAGCACGAACTTCGACACGGTGTTCGGCGCGGCGGCCGCGGGTGTGATCGGTTACGGGACGCTGACCGCGATCGCCCTGCTGCTCCTGTTGGGCGCCTGCGGGAAGTCCGGTCAGTTCCCGTTGCAGGCCTGGCTGCCGGACGCGATGGAGGGCCCGACCCCGATCTCCGCGCTCATCCACGCGGCCACGATGGTGACGGCCGGGGTGTATCTCATCGCCCGAGCCAATCCGATCTTCACAGAGACCCAGGCGGCCCGGACCGTAGTCGTGATCATCGGTGCCGGCACCATCCTGATCGGCTGCGTCATCGGCTGTGCCTACGATGACATCAAGAAGGTGCTCGCCTATTCGACGGTGAGCCAGATCGGTTACATGTTCCTGGCTGTCGGTCTCGGTCCGGCGGGCTACGCGCTCGGCATCATGCACCTGCTCGCGCACGGCTTCTTCAAGGCGGGGCTGTTCCTCGGCGCTGGCTCGGTGATCCATGCCATGAACGACGAGCAGGACATGCGAAAATACGGTGCCCTCTGGCGGCTGATGCCGGTCACCTGGGCCACCTTCGGTATCTGCTACCTCGCAATCATCGGGTTTCCACCGCTGTCCGGCTTCTTCACCAAGGACAAGATTATTGAAGCTGCCTTCGACAAGGGTGGGACCAGCGGATACCTGTTGGGATCGGCCGCGTTGCTCGGCGCGGGGATAACCGCCTTCTACATGACCCGGCTGTTTCTCATGACCTTCCACGGTGAGCGCCGCTGGTCGGACAAGGGGCCGCGGGCGGTACACCCGCATGAGTCCCCGAGGGTGATGACCGGCCCGATGATCCCGCTCGCGATCGGAGCGGCGGTTGCCGGTGGGCTGTTCGTGCTCGGTGGTTCCGTGCAGAACTGGCTGGCGCCGGTCGTCGGCGAGAGCGCGGAGGAGGGCGTGCACACCATGTCCCCGGTGGTTCTCACGGCACTCACCCTGCTTGTCGCCGCCGGTGGCTTCGCTGGCGCGTACCTGCGCTACCAGCTCCGTCCGGTCGAGGCCGTGGCCCCGCCCGACGCGGAGGTGGGCCTGGTGACCGTTGCCGCGCGGCACGATCTCTATGCGAACACCTTCAACGAAGCCGTGTTCATGCGTCCAGGTCAGTACGCCACCCGGTTCCTGGTCTGGCTGGACACCGTCGGGGTGGACGGTGCGGTCCGCGGCAGCGCCGCGGCGGTCGGCGGCCTGTCCGGGCGGCTGCGCCGGACCCAGACCGGATTCGTCCGCTCCTACGCGCTGTCGATGTTGGGAGGTGCCGTTCTCGTGGTCGGCGCGCTGTACCTGGTAAAGGTTGGCTGACGTGAACAGCTTTCCCTGGTTGACGACCCTGCTGGTCATTCCTGTCGTGGCGGCCGTTGTCGTGCTGGCCGTCCCGCGGCGGTTCGCCACGCTGGCCAAGCAGATCACGCTGGTTGTCACACTTGTGGAGTTCGGGCTGGCGCTGTTGGCCACCATCGCGTATGAGCCGTCCCGGGCCGGCTTTCAGTTTGCCCAGAAGTACTCCTGGATCAGACAGTTCGGGGTTTCCTACTCGGTGGGTGCCGATGGCATCTCGCTGGTTCTCATCCTGCTCGCGACGCTCCTGGTGCCGGTTGTCGTCCTGGCTTCCTGGGACGAGGTGACAGGCCCCGCGCCGGCCGCTGCCGCCCGTGCCGCCCGTGCCGCCGATCCGGGCGGGGCGGCTGCCGGCCCGGCTGCCGGTGTTGTGAGCAGGCGCAGCGTTCCCGCCTTCTTCGCGCTTCTGCTCGTTCTCGAGGCGGGGATGGTCGGCGTGTTCGCGGCGACCGATGTTTTCCTGTTCTACGTCTTCTTCGAGGCCATGCTGATCCCGATGTACTTCCTGATCGGGAGCTATGGAGCGGTGAAGGAGCAGGCGCAGCGTTCCTACGCCGCGGTGAAGTTCCTGCTGTACAGCCTGTTCGGCGGACTGTTGATGCTCGCCGCCGTGATCGGCCTGTATGTGGTCTCGGCCGATCAGCTGGGAACCGGCACATTCGATTTTGCCACCCTTCGTCAACTTGACATCACTCCGGGCGTCCAGAAGCTGTTGTTCCTGGGCTTCTTCATCGCGTTCGCCATCAAGGCGCCGCTGTTCCCCTTCCATACCTGGCTCCCCGACGCTGGCGCGCAGTCGCCGACCGGCGGCGCGATCCTGCTGGTGGGGGTCTTGGACAAGGTGGGCACCTTCGGGCTGATCCGGTACTGCATCCCACTGTTCCCGAAGGCCTCGTCCTACTTCGCGCCCATGGTGCTCGCCCTCGCGGTGATCGGAATCTTCTACGGCGCGCTGCTGGCCATCGGCCAGCGGGACATGAAACGCCTGGTTGCCTACACCTCCTTGGCGCACTTCGGCTTCATCGCCATGGGAACCTTCGCGTTGACGTCGCAGGGTGGGACGGGCGCGGTATTGTATATGGTCAATCACGGTCTGTCCACGGGTCTGCTGTTCCTCGTGGTCGGCTTCCTGGTGGCCCGGCGTGGCAGCCGGGACGTCAGCGCCTATGGCGGGATGGCGCGGGTGACGCCGGTCCTGGCGGGGGTCTTCCTGATCGCGGGCCTGTCGTCGCTGGCGCTGCCCGGTCTGAACAGCTTTGTCAGCGAGTTTCTGGTGCTGGTCGGAACGTTCACGCGCTACCGGGCGCTGGCGATCGTGGCCACCTGCGGCATCGTGTTGGCCGCCGTCTACATCCTGTACCTCTACCAGCGGACCATGACCGGTCCGCTGGTCGGCGAGCAGGCTCGGGGGGTACTCGATCTCAGCCTTCGAGAGAAGATCGTTGTCGCTCCGGTAGTCGTTTTGATCATCGCCCTTGGTGTCTACCCGAAGCCCCTTATCAACATCATCCGCCCGACCGTCACGGCGACGTTCGAAGACGCCGGGCACACCGATCCGGCACCCACCATCCCCGTGAACGCAAGTCAGGCCGGAGGCCATTCGTGAGCGCTCCACCAACCGCCGTCCTGGCCCAGGACGCGCTGGCCCAGAGCATCCAGGGGACGATCGACGTCCCGCCGATCCAGTACGCGGCGTTGAGTCCGATCATCATCGTGTTCGGTGTGGCGCTGGCGGCTGTCCTCATCGACGCGTTCGCGTCGGCGAGGACACGCCGGCTCCTCCAGCCGCCGCTGGCAGCCGTTGGCTTCGCGGTGGCGTTCGTCGCGGTCGTGTTGCTGCACGGCCGGCGGCAGATCCTCGCGGCGGGCGCGGTGGCCATCGACAGCCCTACGTTGTTCCTGGAAGGCGCCATCCTGCTGTTCGCCTTCCTCGCGGTGCTGCTGGTCGCTGAGCGGCGGCTGGACTCCTCCGGAGGCGCGATCGTGGCCTCCGCGGCGGTTACCCCCGGTTCACCGGGCGCGACCGCCGCGCGGACTTCCGCCGCTGTGCAGACCGAGGTATACGCGTTGATGGCCTTCTCGGTGGCCGGGATGCTGCTGTTCGTCTCCGCCAACACGCTTCTGGTCATGTTTGTGGCGCTGGAGATCCTGTCCCTGCCGCTCTACCTGCTCGCCGGCCTCGCCCGTCGGCGGCGGCTGCTGTCCCAGGAAGCCGCGATGAAGTACTTCCTGCTCGGGGCGTTCTCCTCGGCCTTCTTCATCTACGGCCTTGCCTTCCTCTACGGCTATGCCGGCAGTGTCGATCTCGGCCGGATCGCCGATGCCGCGGGTACGGCCACCGCGAACGACACCTACCTGTACCTGGGCATGGCTCTTCTCGGTATCGGGCTCTTTTTCAAGATTGGTGCGGTGCCGTTCCACTCGTGGACCCCTGACGTCTACCAGGGCTCACCAACACCGATCACCGCGTTCATGGCCGCGGGTACGAAAGTGGCGGCATTCGGGGCGTTGCTGCGGGTTTTCTATGTGGCCTTCGGTGGGCTGCGCTGGGACTGGCGTCCCACGGTCTGGACGATCGCCATCATGACCATGGTGGTCGGCGCGGTGTTGGCGCTGACTCAGCGTGACATCAAGCGGATGCTGGCCTACTCGGCGATTGCGCACGCCGGCTTCCTGCTCACCGGTCTCGCCGCGGCGAACAGCGACGGGCTGCGCGGGTCCCTGTTCTATCTGGTCGCCTACGGTTTCACCACGATAGCCGCGTTCGGCCTCATCACCATGGTCAGGACCGCGGATGGTGAGGCGAGCGATCTGTCCCAGTGGCAGGGGCTGGGGCGGCGCTCTCCGGTCCTCGCGGGGATTTTCGCCTTTCTCCTGCTTGCTCTTGCGGGTATCCCACTGACCAGCGGATTCACCGGAAAGTTTGCTGTCTTCCAGGCCGCCGTCGCTGGGAACGCGACACCGCTTGTGGTGGTCGCCCTGGTGACGAGCGCGATCGCGGCCTTCTTCTACGTTCGGGTGATCGTGTTGATGTTCTTCCAGGAACCGGTGATGGATGGCCCGATAGTCGTCACTCGGCCGACCTTGACCTACGCCGCCGTCGGTATTGGCGCGATCATGACGCTGCTGCTGGGAGTCGCGCCACAGCCCCTGCTCGACCTTGCCGGTACCGCGGCCACGTCCGGCTTCGTACGCTGACGAACATATGAGTGCAACCGGGCTGGATCTCACGGGGATCAGGACAGATCCTGATCTTGGATATGCTGTTCGCCTTGGGCTTGACAAGGTCGAACGGATGCTGCGCACGGCCATCCACAGCGACGTGCCCTTCGTCACCGAGACGTCACGGCATCTCGTGGATGCCGGTGGCAAACGGTTCCGACCAATGCTTGTGCTGCTGGCGGCCCACTTTGCCGACCCCGACGCCGTAGGCGTCGTCCCGGCTGCGGTGGCGATCGAGCTCACTCACCTGTCGACCCTCTACCACGATGACGTCATGGACGAAGCTCCGTTGCGGCGGGGATCGGCATCGGCGAACGTCCGCTGGACCAACACGATCGCCATCCTGACCGGTGATTTTCTGTTTGCCCGTGCCTCTGACATCACCGCTGATCTGGGCCCCGCGGCCACCCGTATCCTGGCGCGCACGATCGCGACGCTGTGTGAGGGGCAGATCCGGGAAACGGTCGGCCCGGCCGCGGGACAGGATCCTGTTGATCATCATCTGCGTGTGATCACAGAGAAGACCGCGTCGCTGATCGCGGCCTCCGGTCGGCTCGGCGCCATGCTCGCTGGCTCCGATGCTTTCACTGCGGACACCCTTGCCGCGTTCGGTGAACGGTTTGGAGTGGCCTTCCAGCTTTCCGATGATCTGATCGATGTGGCCTCGGACGAATCGGCCTCGGGCAAGACGCCCGGCACCGATCTGCGTGAGGGCATCCCCACGCTGCCGGTGCTTTATGCGCTACAGGAGGGCGATGCCGCCGCGGCCAGGCTGCGCGATCTGATCGGGGACGGGTTCACCGCGGAGGGGGCCCTCGCGGAGGCGTTGGATCTGTTGCGTGGCCATCCAGCTATGCGGCGGGCTCGTGCCGAGGTAATCCGTTGGGCGAGCGATGCGCGTGACTGCCTGGCCTCGTTGGAGAAGGGCCCGGCCAGGGCCGCGCTGGAGGCGCTTGCTGACTATGTGGTGGATCGCACCGGATGATCACGGTGGTTGCGCTTTCCGGCACACCGCGGAAAGCTGGCCGGGACCGTTGAGAACGGCCGCCCACTCGGGCTGACGGGCGAGATCCGAGTGAGCGGCTCGTGGCGATGATTTTTATCGACTGTGCGGCCAGACCGGCGCAACGTCGTGGAGTTTCAACACGCTGTTCGAAAGATCCTGGATCGGGATACTCGCATTTACCGGAGTCGGGGCCGGAGCCGGAGTCGTGGTGGCCGGCGCGGCGGCTGTTTGCCCGGCGGCGTTCGGTGACTGCTGCCCAGGGGCAGTCGCGGAACCGCCGGTCTGCCCCACCGCTCCGGCGGTGGGCGTGCCGGTGGTGGCGGTGGGAGTGGCGGGAGCGGTAGGAGTCGGCGAAGCGGCTGGTGGCGGGCTGGCCGGAACCGTCGGCGAGGTGGCGTCGCCCGCGCCGGGCTGGGCCGGGTCCTGCGGGACGGTTGTGGCCTGCCCAGTGTTGGCCTGGGCAGCGGTAGCGACCTGTCCGGTAGCGGTGGGGACCGATCCGCTGGATGTCCCGTCGGTGGACGCCCCGGGGGTACCGGCCGGTGCCGGGGGCGCGGGTACGCCGGCCGGGATGCCGGCGGCGGGCACGCTGCCCGGCAGGTTCAGCTGCGGCCCGCCGATACCATCGGCCGCTGTGATCGGCCCGGTCCCCGCGGCGGCCCGGCCGGAAATGAGCGATCTGCTCCGGGCATCCGGTGGGAAGAGCCTTGCCGGCGGCTGGTGGGTACCGTATGACGCCTGGGTGGGGAGCGACCTGGTGAGTGACGCTCCTATACCGATCCCCGCACTGGGCGTGGTCTCCATGGTCGCGGGACCGGTGATCGACGTGTCATTGCTCCCCGACAATGCCAGACCGGTCAGTATTACCGAGATGCCGGCCAGTGACGCGGTGCCGGCGACGACCAAGCGACCGCGCCCCTGCTTTGCGGTGACGCGCCGGTGCGCGCCCCGGGAGCGGGCGGCGTTCGATCGAGTGCTGTCTGACTGAACGTTGCCGCTGCTGGGCACCGGCATGCCCGGCACCGGTCTGGCTGTCCGTTCCTCGGCGACCTTCGCCGTCCACGCTTGTCGCCGGTCCATCGGCGCGGCGGCAGTCACCGTGATCTGAGTACGCCGGGCTGAGCTGCTGACCGAGATCGGGCCGGTTACCGTATCGAGTTCGCCGGGTTCCAGCAGCTGGTGACGGGGGAGGAACAGCGCCCCCGCGGGTCGTGGCGCCGGGGCTGCCCCGTGGGCCGGGCTGGCGGTCTCTGGGCTGACGCTCGGATGGGCATGACCGCGATCCGAGCGGCGTGGATTACTCGCTGTCTGCCGTGAATGCCGGCCGGCGGAGTGGCTACCCACAACCCACCTCGAATCTTGACTCGGGTGCGACATGAGGATACATCCACATTGTTCGGGCTTGCCGGCGACGAGGCGGTTCGTTGTGCACTGCTCCTCCGGATCAGTCGCTGATGGTAGCCCCCGAACCCCACCACCCGCCTGACTGATCCGGATTGATTCAGAAAGACGGATTCGGGACGCCAGTTGGTCTATGACCCTACCCGACTGGATATGGGCATCCGCGAGGGAGGTGGACAATTTTGCACCAAAGGTACTATCCGGATGTGGAGCGAGTGCGCCTCACGATCTCGATCGCTCTTCTGGCTGAACGGGTCGGAGCGCGGGGTGCCCGGATGCCCGGATGGGCCCGGCCCGTCGGGTGTCGACAGGTCGGGCCCATCCGGGCCGTGATTCGGTTCAACGGCTTAGAGCGCCCGG